>NZ_JAGEKQ010000001.1:0-155310 GCF_017565385.1 Dermacoccus sp. NHGro5
AAAGGCCTGACGACGATCAAGCAACCCCAGGGGTTGTGGAGGTTCGTGCTTCATGGAGCACGAACCTCCACAACCCCTGCGTCGATGAGTGCGGCTTCGATCTGGTCGAGGAACGCATCAGGGTCGCTGCGCAGGCCGATGTCGGGAATGCGCAGGACGCGATCGACGTCGAGGGCGACGGCGTTCTGCCGCAGCGCGTCGGTGATCGGGTTGGCGCCGCCCTGGTGGTGTGCGCCGTCTATCTCGGCGACGCGGCCGTCGGCGTTCCAGCGTGCATCGAGGTACCAGCCCCCGTCGGGGCCCTGGCGCACGACCTGACGATCCGGCAGTGGAGACCGGCGTCGACGCGGGTGCGCGACGAAGGCGAGTTCGTCGATGGATTGCGACCCACCGCCGATGTCGCGGATGAACCCGGCGATGACGCGTCGTCGCCGCAGCGTGGGGTGCATCTGCGACGCCGTAGAGAGCCGCTCAGGTGTGGTGAGGCGCTGTTGCACCGTCATCGCGAGCAGCGCCCCGGCCGCGTGATCCGTGGCGGCGAAAGAGGCGGCACGAATGGCCGCGACGTCCTCGCGCGCTCACGGAACGGGAGGGGCGTGCAGCGGCGGCACGTGGCGAACACGATGCTCACTCACGCCGTCGCCAGGCCGAACCGCGCCTTTCGCGGGCCCGCAGCATCCCGGCGCACGAGCGTACGCACGTAGTGACGCTCGATGCCGCGCTCGCGCAACTGAGCTCGGCCGACGACGCCGCACGAGGCCACGGCCAGGTCAGCCGCCACCTGAGCTGCACTCACTCGCTCCCCAGTCATGGATCCAGCCTGACGCGCACGCCGCGCCCGGCGCCATCGACGTCGGCTCACCCTGGGGACGGGGCCTACCCCCTTGACGATGACGCCCGCAGCCGTCACCGCTGGGGACGGCGGCCGCGGACGCCGACAAGGGTTGAGGAGGTTCGCGCCCCATGGAGCGCGAACCTCCTCAACCCTTGAGTCGATGACTGATGCAGCGGTCAGACGATGAGACCGGGCGTCTGCTTCGACGCCTTCTCGAAACGCGCCTGCACATCAGCCCAGTTGACGATGTTCCACCACTGCTTGACGAACGTCGCCTTGTCGTTCTTGTACTGCAGGTAGTACGAGTGCTCCCACATGTCGAGCATGAGCAGCGGAACCATGCAGATCGGCACGTTGCCCTGGTGGTCGAAGTGCTGAACGATGTACAGCTTCTGCGCGACCATGTCCCACGTCAGCACCGACCAGCCGGAGCCCTGCACACCGAGGGCGTTGGCCTCGAACTGCGCGCGGAACTTGTCGAACGAACCGAAGTCGGCGTCGATACGAGCCGCGAGATCACCAACGGGCTTGTCACCACCGTCAGGCGACATGTTCGTCCAGAACACCGAGTGATTGACGTGGCCACCGAGGTGGAACGCCAGGTTCTTCTCCAGCGTGCCGAGGAACGTGAACTCCTCCTTGTCACGCATCTCCGACAGCTGGTCGACGGCCGTGTTGATGCCCTTGACGTACGTCGCGTGGTGCTTGTCGTGGTGCAGCTCCATGATCTCGCCCGAGATGTAGGGCTCGAGAGCTGCGTAGTCGTAGGGAAGTTCCGGGAGCGAGTAGTCAGCCATGACCCCACGCTACCCACCTGCGACGAAGTCGCAACTAAGGCATACCTCGTCAGATGCGATACAGTCGCACCTGGGACGGGAAGCGCGAGAGGCCACGAGCAACAACTCGTGGCCTCTCGTCATGCGTGACGAGATGGGCTGGGCGCCCGATCGGTCGTCAGCACGCGTCAGATCGTCAGCGCACGATCTTTTTGACGCGCTTCCTCAACGCTCGTTAAAACCTTCGCAACCTCAGGCCCCAACGAGCCAGATCGTCAGCGCACGATCTTTTTGACGCGCTTCCTCAACGCTCGTTAAAACCTTCGCAACCTCAGGCCCCAACGAGCCAGATCGTCAGCGCACGATTTTTTTGACGCGCTTCCTCAACGCTCGATAAAAAACCTTCGCAAGCTCAGGCCCCAACGAGCTAGATCGTCAGCGCGTAGTACGTCAAGATGATCGACGCGCCGGCACGCTTGATGCACGTCAACGACTCGCGGATCATGCGCTCACGATCGATCCAACCGTTCGCTGCCGCAGCCTCGATCATCGCCATCTCACCCGACACCTGATACGCCGCGACCGGCACCGTCGCGGCAGCCGCGACGTCCGACAACACGTCCAGGTACGGCAGCGCGGGCTTCACCATGAGGATGTCGGCGCCCTGCTCCTCGTCGAGCATCGCCTCACGCAACGACTCGGTGCGGTTGCGCGGATCCTGCTGATACGTCGCGCGATCACCCTGCAACGAACTCTGCACGGCCTCACGGAACGGGCCGTACGCCGCCGACGCGTACTTCGCCGAGTACGCCATGACGGCGACGTCGTCGTGCCCCGACAGATCGAGCGCCGCACGGATGACACCGATCTGGCCGTCCATCATGCCGCTCGGGCCGAGCACGTGCGCACCGGCCTGCGCCTGCGCCACCGCCATCTGCGCGTACACGTCGAGCGTCGCGTCGTTGTCGACCCGGCCCGCGTCGTCGAGAACCCCGCAGTGACCATGGTCGGTGAACTCGTCGAGGCACAGATCACCCATGACGAGCAGGTCGTCACCGACGGCGTCACGCACGGCACGCAGCCGGACGTTGAGGATGCCGTCAGGATCGAGCGCACCCGAACCCACGGCGTCCTTCGACTCCGGCACGCCGAACAGCATGACGCCTGCGATGCCGGCGTCACGCGCGCGCATCGCCTCCGCGACGAGCGAGTCGAGCGTGTGCTGCACGACGCCCGGCATCGATGCGATCGGCGTGTTCTCCGAAGCGTTCTCGCGCACGAACACCGGCAGGATGAGGTCGGACGGCGAGACGACCGTCTCGGCGACCATGTCGCGCATCACCGGCGAAGTGCGCAGCCGCCGCGGACGGTGCGTCAGATCGTAGCTACCCATCAGGCCTTCACCTTTCGTCGGGCCGCCCCGCGTCGATCGCTCGGGCGGCGTACCTTCTCCCCAGACTCCGCGGCCTCGTGGGCCAGCGACCGGCCGTAGCCGGCGAGAGCGTCGACGAGGGACGCCGCCGACGCCTCGGGCGCGACGACGTCGACGCGCAGCCCGTGCTCTTCGGCGGTCTTAGCCGTCGCCGGGCCGATGCACGCGACGACGGTCGACGTGTGCGGCTTTCCGGCGATGCCGACGAGGTTGCGCACCGTCGAACTCGACGTGAAGCACACGGCGTCGAACTTGCCCGACTTGATCGCCTCACGCACCTCCGGCGCGGGCGGGGCCGCGCGCACCGTGCGGTACGCGGTGACGTCGTCGACCTCCCAACCCATCTCCTCGAGGCCCGCGACGAGCGTGTCCGTCGCGATGTCGGCGCGCGGCAGGAAGACGCGGTTGATCGGGTCGAGATCCTCGTCATATTCGGCCCACACCTCGAGCAGACCCTGTGCCGACTGCTCACCCGACGGCGTCAGGTCGGCCTCGAGGCCCCACTCGCGCAGCGCGTTCGCCGTCACCCCGCCGACGGCGGCGATCTTGACGCCCGCGAACGCGCGCACGTCGAGCCCGAACTCGGCGAACTTCTCGCGCACGGCGCGCACGGCGTTGACGGACGTAAATCCGACCCACTCGTAGCGCCCCGTGACGAGGCCCTTGACGGCCTTCTCCATCTGCTGCGGCGTGCGCGGCGGTTCGACGCTGATCGTCGGCACGACGGTGCTCGTCGCACCGTGCGTCGCGAGACGCTCGATCATCGAACCCGATTGCTCCTTCGTGCGCGGCACGAGCACGTTCCAGCCGAACAGCGGCTTGTTCTCCCACCACGACAGCAGGTCGCGGTGCGCGACCGTCGAGCCGACGATCGCCATGACGGGCCCGTCGAACGAGGCTCGCTTGAGCACGGCGGGCACCTCGTCCAGCGTCGTCGTCACCGTCGACTGCGTGATCGTCGTGCCGTTCTCCGTCAGCGCGACGGGCGTGTTGCCCCGTCGGCCGGCCTCGCGCAATTGGCACAGCGACGTCTTGAGCGCGTCGGCCTGGCCGAGCACGACGACGGTGATGCACGCGTCGATCGAACGCGCCCAGTCGATCTTCGGGTCGCCGGCGGTGACGACGTGGACGGTGCGCGCCTTCGCGTCCGTCAGCGGCACGCCCGCGTACGCGGGCACCGCGGATACGGCCGAGACGCCCGGGACGATCTCGAAGTCGATGCCCGCCTTGGAGCACGCGAGCGCTTCTTCGGCGAGGCCGTGGAACGTCGACGGGTCGCCGTCCATGAGGCGCACGACGAGCGGCTGCTCGCCACCTCGAGCCGAGCTGTCGGCGTCATCATGCTGCGCTGCAACGGATTTCGCGGTCTTGACGACGAGCTTCGCGCGGCTCGCGGTGGTGAGCTGCGCGCCCGCGTCGCCATAGCCTGCGTCGACGAGCTCGACCTCGTCGCGCACGAACGGCGCGACGAAGCGCTCACCGCAGATCTGGTCGAAGATCACCGCGTCCGCGTTCTCGATGAGGCGCGCGGCGCGCATCGTCAACAGGCCCGGGTCGCCCGGGCCCGCGCCGACGAAGGCCACCCTCGCGTGGTGCTGGTCGGTGCTCATGCGCCTGCCTCCTTCGTGCTCGTCGTGGGATTCGGTGTCTCGCGCGGCGGGATGACGGCGCCCGCGCCGTCGTCGAGCAGCGTGCGGGCGAGCGCCTCCCCGACGGCGACCGGGTCGTCGTAGGAGCCGACGTCGCTGCGGCGCAGCTCGAACGAGCCGTCGGGCGCACCGACGAAGGCGCGCAGTGAGATCTCGAGCGAGCCGTCGGTCTCTTCGACGATCTCCGCAAGCGCGCCGACCGGTGCCGCGCAGCCGGCTTCGAGGGCGCCGAGCACGGCGCGCTCGGCGGTGACGGCGGCGCGCGTGTCGGCGTCGTCGAGCTCCGCGAGCGCGGCGATGACGCGTGCGTCACCCTCGCGGCATTCGAGCCCGAGCGCGCCCTGGCCGGGGGCGGGCAGCATCTGCAGCGGGTCGATCGTCTCGCTGATGGCGCCGGTGCGTTCGACACGCGTCAGCCCGGCGCGCGCCAGGATGACGCCGTCGAGTTCTCCGCTCGTCACGTAGCCCATGCGCGTGTCGATGTTGCCGCGGATGTCGCGGATCTCGAAGCCGAGCCCGAGCGCCTGCAGCTGCGCGGCACGTCGCGGCGAACCAGTGCCGACGACGGCGCCTGCGGGCAGTTCGCCGAGCGTCAGACCGTCACGGGCGACGAGGGCGTCGCGCGGGTCCTCGCGCACGGGGATGCCGGCGATCACGAGGCCCGGTTCGGGCGCGACGGGCAGGTCCTTGAGCGAGTGCACGGCCATGTCGACCTCATCCTCGAGCAGTGCGCGGCGGATGGCGGCGGCGAACACGCCCGTGCCGCCCATCTGCGCCAGCGAGGCGCGGTTGACGTCGCCCTCGGTCGTGATCTCGACGATCTCGACGGCGTGGCCGTGCGCGCGCAACTGTTCGGCCACCCACGTCGACTGCGTCATCGCGAGGTGGCTGCGTCGGGTGCCCAGGCGGATCGGCGCGGCGTCGGCTGCTTGGCTGTTCATGGCATCTCCGGGGGAACCGTGACGACGCGCGTCTGCGCGGGGTCGAGGTCGAAGAGGGCGGAGAGCACTGCGGCGTAATCACTCTCACCGACAGCACCACCCTGGCTGGCAAGTTCTTTCACCCGCACCGTGGGCGTGTGCAGGAGTTTTTCGACGACGCGGTGCACCGTCAGCTGCACCTGCGCGCGAGTCGTCTCGTCGAGGTCGACGCGGCTGTCGAGGCGGCTCAACTCGGCGGCGACGATGTCGGCGGCGTTGGCGCGGAGCGCCGCGACGGTCGGGGCGACGCGCTCGGCGCGGCGCGCGACGACGTAGGCGGCGACCTCGCTCGTCACGAGGTCCTGGACGGCCTTGATCTCCGCCTCCGCGCCGGGCTCGCCCTCGACCTGCGGGCCGAGGTCGCCGAGGCCGAGCACGGCGACGCCGCGCACGCAGGAGACCTCGTCGGCGATGTCGCGCGGCAGCGCGAGGTCGACGTAGACCTGGGGGCGCCCTTCAGGATTCGCGCGAGCCGCGAGCGTCGCGTCGATGACGTGGCCGACAGCGCCGGTGCACGACACGACGAGGTCGGCGGCGGCGAGGGCGTCGGGCAGTTCGTCGATGGGGCGCGCGGCGCAGCCGGCGGCGTCGGCGAGGCGGCGGGCGGCGTCGAACGTGCGGTTGACGACCGTCACCTCGCCAAGACCGTGACGCACGAGCGTGTGGGTGGCGAGGGAGCTCATGGCGCCCGCCCCGACGACGACGGCGCGCACACCCGTCAGGTCGCCGAGCATGTTGCCCGACAGGTCGAGGGCGCGCTCGACGAGGGAGCGGCTGACGGTGTCGATGCCCGTCTCGGAGTGCACGCGCTTGCCGACGCGCAGCGCCTGCTGCACGAGCCGCGACATGACGGGGCCGATGCGCCCGGAGCGCTGCCCCTCGCGCAGGCTCTCGCGCAGCTGGGCGAGGATCTGGCTCTCCCCCACCGCGAGTGAGTCGAGCCCGGCGGCGACGTTGAACAGGTGCGCGACGGCGCGTTCGTCGAAGTGGACGTAGAGGTGTTCACGCAGCTCGCCGAGGCCGACACCCGTCGCGGCGGCGAGCGCCTCACCGATCTCGGTGACGGCGCCGTGGAACGTCGTCGCATCGGCGTACACCTCGACGCGGTTGCACGTCGACAGCACGATCGGCTCGTCGACGTTCTCCCCCGCAAGCAGCCGCTCGAGCAGCGCCTGCTGACCTGCGGGGTCGAGAGAGGCACGCTCCAGCACCGCGAGTGGCGCCGAGCGGTGGGACAGGCCGAGGACGATGACGCTCATGCCAGGAGCTCCTTCGTGGTGCGAGAGCGGGCGAGGCGTGAGTGCTGCTCACGGAACGCGAGGATCTGGAGTTCGCCCGCCATGTCGACGCCGCGCACCTGCACGTCGGCGGGCACGGTCAGGACGGTGGGGGCGAAGTTGAGGATGCTGCGCACACCGGCGACGACGAGGCGGTCGGCGACCTGCTGCGCCGCGGTGGCGGGCGTCGCGATGATGCCGATGACGCCCTCGCCCGGCTCGGGTCGCAGCGCCTCGAACGGGACGATGACGCGGCCGCCGACGTCCGTGCCGACGACGCGGGGGTCGTCGTCGATGAGCCACTTGATGTCGAAGCCCTTGACGCCGATGCCGCCGTACGTCGCGAGCGCACGCCCGAGGTTGCCCATGCCGATGATGGCGACGGACCACTCGCGCTCGAGGCCAAGAGCGCCGGCGACGTGGTCGGCGAGGGTGACGATGTCGTAGCCGACACCGCGCACGCCGTACGAGCCGAGGGCCGACAGATCCTTGCGCAGCTTGGCGGAGGAGACCCCGGCCTGCTCGGCGAGCGCCTCGGAGGAGATTCGCTCCTGCCCCACCGCGGCGCGCTCGTTGAGCACGCGTAGATACACCGGTAGCCGATTCACGGTGGCGTCGGGAATCTCCCGGCGCTCTACGTGCTCGGTGCTCACGGCAGCTACGGCCTTTCCTCGGGGCTCACGCGCTCACTTCGCGGTGCGGGGCGCGTATACCAAACGCCCGCACAGGCGTTCGCGGGACCCCCCGAGCTTAGACCTTGTGCACCGAGGCACAAAGTGGCGTGACGTCGTTCACGTCCGCGTGATGACGCGGAATGAGGGCCATTTCGACGCGACGGGACCTTGGTCCCTACCTCCGCCGACGCCCGCCCGTGACGGCGCGGCGCAGCCGATCCTCGTCGACGCGCCAGTAGTCGTGCTGCTTGCCGTCGACCAGCGTGACGGGGATCTGCTCGGCATACTTCGCGACGAGATCGGGCTGCTCGAGCATGTTGATCTCCTCCACCTCGGCGCCCGTCTCGGCGGCGACCTTCTCGACGACGGCGCGCGCGTCGTCGCACAGGTGGCAGCCGGGCTTGGTGATGAGGGTGATTCTTCTCACAGCATCATCGGGGGTGCGCCCGAGAGCGCGTCGCAGCGGGGAGACGTTCATCGCATCAGCCTAGGAGCATGCCCCGAGCATGCAACAGGCCCCTGCCGCGGGGCGGCAGGGACCTGGAGCGTCAAGAGTGATCAGGTCACTTCTTGTTGCGACGCTGGTGACGCGTCTTGCGAAGCAGCTTGCGGTGCTTCTTCTTGGCCATGCGCTTGCGGCGCTTCTTGATGACGGAGCCCATGAGTGAACCGTTCCTTACCTGTTGTCCTTGGCGATGCCCGTGCCGACATTCGCCGGTGCGTTCCTGCCCCACCGCGAGGTGGGTCGGCCACGGGAATATCTGAGCCATCCTATCGTCTGCTGTTTTGCTGCGCGACTCGTGGGGGTGACGCGCCGTTCACCGGCGAGTGCTTCGACGTCCCGTCGTGGCGCTCGCGCCCATCGCCCACGGGTCGTCACTGCCGGGCAAGGTGGACGTCAGTCGAACCAGACGTCGAGGCCATGATGCGGGAAGACGGCTTCACGTGTCGCCATGACGGCCTGGTCGACCTGCGACTCGGGATGCATGCCGGAGGCCCACGACTGGAACCATACGTCGTCGTTCTCGGCGACACCGTCACCCATCTTCGTCGGCGCCGTGCGCCCCGTGATGGCCTCGACGTGGCGGCGCCACTCGTCCGGCGTCGGCGTCTCGAGCGGGATCGGGTGATCGGCGGCGATGGCCGTCAGGTGCGTCCACGAGCGCGGGACGACGTCGACGAGCTCGTACCCGCCGCCGCCGAGCGCGACCCAGCGCCCGTCGCACACGTCGTGCGCGAGCTCGTGCAGCGACTGATGCGCCATCTTCTGCGCGTCGACCGTCAGCACCATGTGCGCGAGCGGGTCGGAGTAGTGCGAGTCGCAACCGTGCTGGGTGACGAGCACCTGCGGCGCGAAGGCCGTCACGACAGGGTGGACGACGGCGTGCAGCGCGCGCAGCCACTCGGCGTCGCCCGTGCCGGGCGGCAGCGACACGTTGACGGCCATGCCCTCGGCCTCGGGCCCGCCGCAGTCGCGGGCGAAGCCGGTGCCGGGGAACAGCACGGTGCCCGACTCGTGGATCGAGATCGTCAGCACGCGCGGGTCGTTCCAGAACGTCTTCTCGACGCCGTCGCCGTGGTGGACGTCGATGTCGACGTACGCGACGCGCTCGACGCCCTGATCGAGCAACCACTGGATGCCGATCGCCGCGTCGTTGTAGATGCAGAAACCGCTCGCCGCGTCGGGCATCGCGTGGTGCAGGCCGCCGGTGAAGTTGACCGCGTGCTCGTACTCACCGGTGTGCACGGCCTGGACGGCGCGCAGCGTACCGGCCGCGATGAGCGCGGAGACGTCGTGCATGCCGACGAACGCCGGGTCGTCCTCCGTGCCCAGACCGAACGACGTATCGGCGTCCGCCGGGTTCGCCGATGCGGCCTCGACAGCGTCGACGTACGCGCGCGAGTGGACGCTGAGGAGGAACTCGTCGCTTCCGTCGGGCAGGCGCGGCGCCTCGACGTCGACATGCCCCAGAACGCCGAGACCCTCCGCGAGGCGCGCAGTCAGCGCGAGCCGCAGAGGGTTCATCGGGTGACCCTCACCGAAGTCGTACCGCGTCAGCGCGGCGTCCCAGATGACGAGGGTCGGGTGGGGCATGACGTCAGTGACGCGCGTCGAGGACGTCGCTCGGGATGGAGGTCTCGTCGGCACCGACCGGGTAGACGAACGCAGCCTCTTCCTCGGACTCGGTGTCGGACGAGTTCGGGTTCATCGGACGACGGTGCTCGGTCGGCAGGAAACCGCGGCTCGACGCGAACGCCACACCACGCGCGTTGTCGGTGCCGACCCAGTAGATGACGGCGCCCAGGTTCTCCTTGCGCGCCTGCTCGAGAACAGCTTCGAGCAGCGCGACGGCGACGCCCGTGCCACGCGCGTCGGGCGTGACCCACAGGCCGAACAGCTCGCCGTACGGCGACTCCTCGTCGTCACGCACATCGCTGCGGAGCGAGACGACGCCGACCTTGTCGCCGTTCTCGTCGGTCGCGAGGATGCGGCGCGCACGCGCCATGCGTCGACGCCACGCGCTCTCGTCGAGCTGCTTCTCGGCGGACGACGACGCCGCGAAGGCCTCGGGCGACTCCTCGAGAGCGCTCAGGCGAACGTCGCGGTAGATCTGCCAGTCGTCTTCGCCAAGGGTTCGTACAGTCAACGCAGTCATACGCATATCGAACCACGTTTGGCTGAGCCGATGGGCGCTGGGGGGGCCGTGCGCCGGATGCCGGGGGCAGCGGCCGCGATGAGGCGCGCAATCTGCTTGCCCGTCAACGTTCTTGGATGGGTGAACATCGGGTGAACGAGCGATCGAGGGGCGGACGGAAGCGAGTCGAGGAAGCGCCGAAGCGTCGCACGAACGACACGCCCCACTGATTCAGCCGTGTTGATTCTTCCCTGCTGGTTCTTCCCGCCGATCGAGCCCTACGAGCTCAACCCATCGACGCGGACTTGTCGTGGCAGGCCTTCATCGCCGCCACCATCGCCGCGCGCACGGCCCGCTGGTCGAGTTCGGCGAGCGCCGTGATCGTGGTCCCGCCGGGGCTCGAGACCTTCTCGCGCAGCTGGACGGGCGACTCCCCCGACTCCGCGAGCATCGTGCCCGCGCCGACGATCGTCTGAACGGCGAGCCGGTGCGCGACATCGCGCTGCAGGCCGAGCAGGACGCCCGCCTCGATCATCGCGTCGGCGAGGTAGAACAGGTACGCCGGGCCGCTGCCGGAGACCGCCGTCACGGCGTCGTGGTCCTTCTCGGCGACCGTGATGACGTCGCCCGACGCGGCGAGGAGCGTCTTCGCGCGCGCCAGCTGGTCGTCGTCGCAGTGTGCGCCGGGCGTCACCGCGTGCATGCCCGCCCCGACCATCGCGGGAGTGTTCGGCATGACGCGGACGACCGCGGCGCCGTCGGGCAGGTGCTCCTCGAGCGAGATGGTCGATCGCCCCACGGCGAGGCTGACGACGACGGCGCCGTCCGCGAGATGCGGGCCGATCTCCTCGAGCACGTCGTCGAGCTGGTACGGCTTCACGCCGAGCACGACCGTCTCGGCGCTCGCGACGGCGTCGGGGTTCGACGTCATCGTTGCGACGCCGTACTTCTCGCGCAACTGCGCGCCACGCTCCTCGCGACGCGACGTGGCGACGACGTCATCCGCGTCGAAACCGCCTGCGAGAGCGCCGGCCATGACGGCCTCGTTCATGTTGCCGGTGCCGATGAACGCGATGCGGCGGGCGGACTTCGTCATGTCATCTCCTGCGTCGAACGGGGTTGGGCAGCGTCAGTGCCAACGACGGCCGTCCCGCGAGCGCGCTCGCGACGTATGTCGACCACATCGGGCCGTACGGGACGACGACGCGGCGCGCGAAGGCGTCATCGTGGTGGGTCGGGGCCGTGACGCCGAGCGGGGTGACGACCTCGGCGCCCTGCGCGTCATGGCGGCGCACGAGGGAGGCGGCGATGTCGAGCAGCAGCGCGTCGTCGGTGTCGAAAGCCGTGACGGCCTGCGCGTCGAGCAGCGCCTTCGTGATGTCGACGAACGCGTTGCCGCTCTCGCGCGCCGATGTCATGCCGAGCGCGGCGTCGAGGCGTTCCGTCGTCAGACGCACGCGACGCCCGTTCGTGGCGAGGTCGCTCAGGTCGTCGGACGCGCCGCGCAGGCGGGTGGGCAGCACGATGCCGGTCTCCGGAAAATCCTGGCGCAGTTCGTCGCCGAGCACGTAGACGGCCTGGATGTAGACGGGGTCGGTGACGGTGAGCGTCAGCGTCACCCCCGCGTTGCGCGCGGCCTGCCCGACCTCGCGCAGACTGTTGATGAGGACGCCGCCCGAGACGTCATCGGCGAAGACGCCGAACGTGCCGACGTCGATCGTCAGATCCGGTGACGGCGCGCCGGTCGCGGCGAGCGCGCTCACTGCGCCGATCGTGTCGGCCTGGACGGTGAGCAGGTCGTCCGTGCTCGCCGGCGGCACGAGCAGCGGGCGCCACGAGATACGGGGATGTTCGTCGGGGCTTTCAGCGGTAGTGGCGGCTGCTGCGCTCGTGAGTTCGTCGGTGAGGCGGATGGCGTCGTCGATGCTCTCACCGGCGACGAGCGACTTCGCCGCGGCGCGCGCGATCGGCCCACGCGACGCCGCCGAGACGACCTTCGACGTGGCTGCGGGCAGACGCGGACCGAACGAGTACTTCGGCATCGGCGCCACCTCCTTCGTCGACGTTTCGACCCAGCCTACGTGGCCCATCCGTGCGTCGGCACACCGTCTCGCGGCTGCACGGGGCGGGTTCGTCAGAACGGCGAACTGATGCGTCCGGCCCCGATCGCGAGGTGCAGCCGCGCGAACGCGAGCGCCTCGGCGAGGTCGACGAGCCGGTCTTCGTCGGACAGGCGTCGCGTGCCGACCTCGACGACGACGTCGCCGCCGAACTCGTCACGCGCGAGCATCTCGAGCATCTGCGCGCACGGCTGCGTGCCGCGCCCCGGAACGAGGTGCTCGTCCTTGTAGGAGCCGAGCCCGTCGGCGAGGTGGATGTGGCTGAGGCGGTCGCCGAGTTCTTCGGCAACGGCGATGGCGTCGCTGCCGGACGTCGCCGTGTGCGACAGGTCGAGCGTCGTGTGCGCGTAGTGGTTGCGCCGCAGATCCCAGTGGGGCAGGTACGCCTGCACCTCGCGTCCGCGAGCGCGCCACGGGAACATGTTCTCGACGGCGAGCTTGATCTCCGGGTGGCGGGCCTCGCGCTCCGCGACGCCGTCGACGAACCCCGTCGCGTACTCCTTCTGCCACCGGAACGGCGGGTGCAGGACGACCGTGCCGGCTCCCACGTCGCGCGCGAGGTCGACGGAACGGTCGATCTTGCCCCACGGCTCGTTGCCCATGACACGTTGCGTGAGCAACAGCGTCGGGGCGTGGATCGACAGGATCGGCACGCCGTGACGTTCGGACAGCTCGCGCAGGGCCCGCGCGTCCTGGCTCGCCGGCTCGGTCCAGACCATGACCTCGACGCCGTCGTAGCCCAGTTCGGCGGCGATGCGGAAGGCCGCCGCCGTGCTCAACGGGTAGCACGACGCGGTGGACAGACCGACGCGGATGCTCACGCCAGCGCGTCCAATCGGCGCAGGATGAGCCCCTCGCGCAACGCCCAGGGGCACACGTCGAGGGAGTCGACGTCGAACAGATCCATCGTCGCCTCGATGACGACGGCACCGGCGAGCACCTGCGCGCTGCGTTCGACGCTGACGCCGGGCAGCTGCGCGCGTTCGGTCGCCGTCATCGCCGCGAGCCGCGGGACGAGGTCGCTGAGGCCTGCGCGGGCGAGCGAGCGCGGCGCGAATGGGCCGTCACTCGACGGCGCGGCCCCCATCAGGCGCGCGAGGGAACGGATCGTCTTGCTCGTGCCGACGGTGCGATCAGGTGTGCCCCAGCGCGTCAGATCCAGTGCGACGCCGGCGATCTCGGCGCGCACGCGCGTGCGCAGGGCGCGCAGATCTTCCGCGGACGGCGGATCGCCCGCCAGCTCACGCGTGAGGCGCCCGGCCCCCAGCGGCAGACTGACGGCGGTGTCGGGCGTCTCGTCGATACCCGTCGCGAGTTCGAGCGAGCCGCCGCCGATGTCGATGCCGAACAGGCGCCCGCTCGACCAGCCGAACCAGCGGCGCGCGGCGAGGAACGTCACGCGCGCCTCCTCCTCGCCCGTCAGCACGCGCAGCTCCTGGCCGGTGTGCTCACGCACATGATCGAGGACGGCCTGACCGTTGGGCGCCTCGCGCACCGCGGACGTCACGAACGACATGAGTTCGCTGATGCCGGCGTCTTCGGCGATCGTCACGCATTCGCCGACGAACTGCGTCAGATCGGCGATACCGGATGCGTCGATGAAGCCGTCGGCGGTGACGTGTTCGGACAGGCGCAGCACGCGCTTGTGCGACATCGCGGGCAACGGCTGGGCGCCGGGGTGCGCATCGACGACGAGCAGGTGCACGGTGTTGGAACCGACGTCGATGACTCCGAGGCGCATGGTCGCAGGGTATCCGGCTCAGCGGAACGTGGGGTACCAGGCGTCGTAGTCGGTCTCCAGCTGGGTGAAGCCCTTGTGGAAGTGCCGCTGCGCGAGGGTCTCGATGTCGGTCGTCGTCGTGACGGCGTCGGTGTAGAACGCCATGACGGCGCCGTTGCCGTACGTGTCGCGCAGGAAACGCGCGAACGTGAACGCCACGTAGTACGCGTCGGCGGCGTTCGCGCCGCGCAGTTCCTCGTCGCTCGGCAGATGCGGACGGATGTCGGTGCGCTTGTGCGGCGCCTGCGGGACGAGCTTCTGGCCGACGTACTCGGCCCACCCCTCGAGCAGCCACAGCGGCCGCGTCTCGCGCAGCTTCTCGAGCGTGAGGGCGTGGAACGCCTCGTGTGCGAGCGTCTCGCGGGCCGCCACGTCGTTCGCGTGACGCACCGTCCACGGCGCGACGACGACGAACGGCAACGTGCCGCCGCGCGTCACCGTGCTCGCGAGCTGGCTGCCCGGCTCGGTGCCCGTGTACTTCTTGAAGTCGGCGTCATCGCGCGGCACGACGACGAGCAACGGGTTCGCAGAGGCGTGACGGTCGAGGCCGCGCACGGCGGAGACGGCGCGCTCACTCGCCGTCACGATCCCGGAGGGGATGACGGCGTTGGTAACGGCGACGACCATCGCGCCGCCCTTCGACTGCGTGCGCGGTTGCGACCCGACCTTCTCGGCGATGCCGCTCTGCGCCATCCGGGCCGCGGGCGTGGTGGCGGGGCTCGTCGTCGAACTCGAGGTGGGGTTCGAGGCGCTGCGCGTCGTGAGGGCGCTGCACCCGGTCAGCAGGGAGAGTGCGAGGGTGCCGGCAGCGAGGCTCGTGCGCGAGGTCATGCGTGGCCTCCCCTGTCGGCGTCGCGGGTGTCTGCGGCGGAACCTCGACGATACCCGCGCCGGGCGGTGAGCACCTATCATCGCGGGCGTGGCTGAATGCGATCTCGAGATACCGCGCACCTGGGTCGAGTTCGACGACCCGGCGAGCGAGGCGGACGCCGTCGAGCGCTTCCGCTGCGACCTCACGTGGTTGACGTCGAACTGGACGTGCACGTTCGGCGACGGATGCTGCGGCATCGATGCGTCGAAGCCCGACCTGGGATGCTGCGTGCTCGGCGCGCACTTCACCGGCGACGAGGACGAGGCGCACACCGCGTCGGTCATGAAGACGTTGACCCGCGACGAATGGCAGTTCTACGACGAGGGCCACTCGGCTGACGGCTGGGTCGAGGTCGACGAGGACGGCGACCGCAAGACGCGCGTCGTCGAGGGTGCCTGCATCTTCTTGAACCGGCCGGGATTCGGTGACGTCACCTCGTCGGTGGAGGGTTCGGACGACGTGAGGACGGCCGGCCCCGGCCTGGGTTGCGCGCTGCATCAGAAGGCGTGGGCGACGGGCGTCGAGCCGTGGTCGCTCAAGCCCGAGGTGTGCTGGCAGTTGCCGATCCGACGTTCGTATCGTCGCGTGACGCTGCCCGACGGTGAGGAGTATCTCGAGACGACGATCGCCGAGTACGACCGTCGCGGATGGGGTTCGGGCGGGCACGACCTCGACTGGTACTGCTCGGGCAACTCCGAGGCGCACGTGGGAGCCGAGCCGGTCTACGTCTCGCAGCGACCCGAATTGGTCGAGCTCATGGGCCAGGCCGCCTACGACGTGCTCGTCACGTACTGCGAGGCGCACCTCGCAGCGGCTGCCGCGCTGGCCGTCACACCTGCCGGACGCGACCTGCTGCCGCTGTACGTGCATCCCGCGACGCTGGAGGCGCAGGGCCGCTGACGCGCTGTCGTGCATGAGGATGTCGTGCTCGGTGGGGCGGCAGGCATGGTCGGCTCACACCTTGGCGTTCAGTACCGTGACCGTGGAAACATTGGGATGTGGCGACGGGCGAAGCGAGCCCTCGACGCCGCCGCCAAGCCCCAGGGGAGCACTGTGCCGTGAACGCGACCGTCCCCTCTGCCGCCGAGTACGACTACCGCGTGTTCTGGTCATCGGAAGATGGCGCGTTCGTTGCCACCTGCGCAGAGTTCCCCTCGCTCTCATGGCTGGCCGACTCCCAGACGGCCGCGCTCACCGGGCATCACCACCTTGGTGGACGATGACCTGACCGACATGCGCACGTCGGGTGAAGAACCGCCGCCTCTTTCGCGACGGACGTACTCGGGAAAGTTCAACGTCCGACTGCCGCAGGAGCTTCACCGTCGACTGGCGCGGGAGTCGGCCCAACAGAATGTCAGCCTCAACCAATACGTCGTGAGCAAACTGGCGACGTGACGAGCTGTGGCGTGACTGCCTCCCGAGTCTGCGGATGTTGCGTCGTGAACGCGCGCCATTTCACGCTTTGATGACACAACATCGCGACGGTGGTGGCTGAGGGGGCGAAGGACGCTCCCGGGGCGGCTGAGCGCAGGATTACCCGCCATTCCGGGGTTGTCGGCGCTCGCGTCTAGGGTTTCGACCATGGCGAGCAAGGCTTCGAAGCGAACGACGTACCGCTGCACCGAGTGTGGGTGGCAGACGGTCAAGTGGGTCGGGCGATGCGGTGAGTGTCAGGCGTGGGGCACCGTCGAGGAGGTCGGCGGGCCCGTCGCCGTTCGCACCCAGGCCGCGTCGAAGGTGGCCAACCCGGCCAAGCCGATCGGCGACGTGGACGCGACGAAGGCGTCCGTCACGACGACGGGCGTCGGCGAGTTCGACCGCGTCCTGGGTGGTGGCCTCGTACCGGGCGCCGTCATGCTCGTCGCGGGAGAGCCGGGCATCGGCAAGTCGACGCTGCTGCTCGACGTCGCCGCGCGCGCGGCGCGCGCTGACACGAAGGTGCTCTACGTCAGCGGCGAGGAATCCGCGGCGCAGGTGCGTCTGCGCGCCGACCGCACGGACGCGGTCGCCGACACGCTCTACCTCGCGAGCGAGACCGACCTCGCCACCGTGCTCGCGCACATCGATGCGGTCCAACCGACGTTCCTCGTCATCGACTCCGTGCAGACGATCGCGAGCGCCGAGGTCGACGGTTCGGCCGGCAACGTCTCGCAGGTGCGCGAGGTCGCGGCCGCCATCATCCAGGTGGCGAAAGCCCGCAACATCTCGACGGTGCTCGTCGGGCACGTGACGAAGGACGGTTCGATCGCCGGCCCCCGTCTGTTGGAGCACCTCGTCGACGTCGTCATCACCTTCGAGGGCGAACGTCACTCGCGTCTGCGGCTCGTGCGCGCGGTCAAGAACCGCTACGGGCCGACCGACGAGGTCGGTTGCTTCGACCTGTCCGACGGCGGCATCCAGGGTCTGTCGGACCCGAGCTCACTGTTCCTCACCTCGCGCGACAAGCCCGTCGCTGGTACGTGCGTCACGGTGACGCTCGAGGGTCGCCGACCACTCGTGACGGAGGTACAGGCGCTCGTCGCGCCGTCGGCAGGTGGTTCGCCGCGCCGCACGACGTCAGGGGTCGACTCCTCGAGGACCGCGATGATCCTCGCCGTTCTCGAACGCCGCGCGGGTGCCCCCGTCAGCCGTGCCGACTGCTACGTCTCGACGGTCGGTGGCGCGAAGCTGAGCGAACCGGCGTCCGACCTCGCCGTCGCGTTGTCCCTGCTCAGTTCGGCGCAGGAGAAACCGCTGCCGGCGGGGCTCATCGCCGTCGGCGAGGTGGGACTTTCGGGAGACATCCGCGCCGTCAGCGGTGTGGCGCGACGTCTCACCGAGGCGGCGCGCATCGGGTTCGACAAGGCCATCATTCCCGCCGGGTCGCTCGGCACCGAGAAGACCCCCGCGGGCATGCGCATCGCCGAGTGCGCCGACCTCGGCTCGGCGATGCGTGCCGTCGGAACGGCATCAGGTGATTGAGCGGCCCGGTCAGCGATGCCCCGAGGGCCCGGATTCCCACCGGCCAGTTGAGTCACTTACGTCCCGACGATTCAGTCACGACTGACCCATCCTCACCCACGCGACGCAGCCGCCCCGCCACCACGCCCGAGACACCCCAGGCGACCATCAGCACCCCCACCGACCACGACGTGATCCATCCACCCACCCCGGCCACGGTTTCCCTAACCTGGAAGACAACCCCTCACCACGTGTGGCCACCATCACAGGCCGCGATCGGTACTGCGAAGTAACCCAAACCCGGCACTAAGGTGCCAGAGGCATCGAGCGCGCCGCATGGCTGCGCCGAGTACGACGACGACCTGAGGATGAACCAGACGTGTTTTCCGGACGTAACGCCCGCGCTGCCGCTCTGCCCGCGCAGCTGTCCCGTAGCTGGCTGCTCGCCAGCGCCATGAAGCCCGAACTCTTCGACGCGGCCCTCGCCTCCGAGGCCGATTCCGTCATCTTCGACATCGAGGATGCCGCGCCTGCGTCCGACAAGTCCACGGCGCGCGACAACGTCGTCAAGGCCCTCGAGGACGGCGCGACCGGTTGGGTGCGCATCAACGACATCAACACCGAGTTCTGGGAGGACGACCTCAACGCCCTCCACGGCATCCCCGGCCTGCGCGGCGTCATGCTGGCGAAGACGGAGAAGCCCGAGCACGTCACGCTGACGGCGATGCGCCTCAACCCGGGAACCCCCGTCCTCGCGCTCGTCGAGTCGGCCATCGGCATCGAGAACGCAACGTCGATCGCGTCCGCCCCGGGCACCTTCCGCCTCGCGTTCGGTGTCGGCGACTTCCGCCGCGACACCGGCGCGGGCGCCGACCCGATGGCGCTCGCGTATGCGCGCTCCAAGCTCGTCGTCGCCTCCCGCGTCGGCCAGCTGCCCGGCCCGATCGACGGCCCGACCCTCACCGACTCCGAGGACGAGCTGCTCGAGGCGTGCAAGGTCACCCAGAACATGGGCATGACGGGCAAGCTGACGCTGCGCATCGACCAGACCGACCCGATCAACCGTGGCCTGTCCCCCAGCCACTCTGAGATCGAGTGGGCCGCCGAACTGCTCGACTCGCACGAGCACGGCGGCGGTACACGCGACGGCAGCTACGCGCCGCGCCTGGCACGAGCGCAGAAGATCCGCAATCTCGGTGAGTCCTACGGGCTCTGGACGGTCTGATCAGCAGACATCGCGACACCTGAGCGGGTGGGTGCGCGCCGCCACGTCACGATGTGATGTCGGCGCGTGCTCGCGCGCACCCGCAGTCAGTAGAGTTCACGGTGGGTGAGGAACGAGACGAGCAGGTGGGTCATGGCAAAAGAGGCAAGTGTGACTGAGCGATCCAACGAGGCCCTGCTCTGGGAGACCCTCGCCGCCATCGCTCCCGGCACCGAACTGCGCGACGCTCTCGAACGCATCCTGCGCGGGCGCACCGGAGCGCTCATCGTCGTCGGGCACGACGACGTCGTCGACAAGATCTCGACGGGCGGCTTCCCGATCAACATCGACTTCTCCGCGACGCGCCTGCGCGAACTCGCGAAGATGGACGGCGGCATCGTCGTCAGCTCTGGCCTGGAGAAGATCATCGGTGCGGCGATCCAGTTCGTCCCCGATTCGAGCATCGAGACGCGCGAGTCCGGCACCCGTCACCGCACGGCCGAACGTGTCGCGAAGCAGACCGGTTTCCCCGTCATCTCCGTCAGCCAGTCGATGCAGATCATCGCCGTGTACGTCGGCGGCATGCGTCACGTGCTCGAGGGCTCGCCCGCGATCCTGTCGCGCGCCGGGCAGGCGCTGCAGACGCTCGAGCGGTACAAGAAGCGCCTCGACGAGGTCACTGGCTCCCTCTCCGCTCTCGAGATCGAAGACTTGGTGACGGTGCGTGACGTCGCCCAGGTGCTGCAGCGCCTCGAGATGGTGCGGCGCATCAGCGAGGAGATCTCCTCCTACGTCGTCGAACTCGGCACCGACGGACGCCTCATCGACCTGCAGCTGCAGGAACTCATCGGCGCCCTCGGCAACGACCGTGAACTCGTCATCCGTGACTACCTGGAATCCTCACGCGACGGCTACACGCTCGAACAGGCCGACGCGAACCTCGCCTCGCTGAGCAACGACGACCTCATCGACATCAGCGCCAACGCGCGCGCGGTCGGCTTCGCCGTCGCGGGTGACGCGCTCGACGCCCTCGTCACTCCGCGCGGCTACCGGTTGCTGTCGAAGGTGCCGCGCCTGCCCGGCGCAATCATCGACCGACTCGTCGACCATTTCGGCAGCCTGCAGGCCCTGCTCGCCGCGGACTTCGACGACCTGCTCACCGTCGACGGCGTCGGCGAATCGCGCGCCCGCGCCGTGCGCGAAGGGCTCTCGCGCCTCGCCGAGAGCAGCATCCTCGAACGCTACGTGTGAGCACGCTGCTTCCGGAGGCACAGCGCGACGACCTCGTCGCACGTCTCAACGCCTGGTTCCTCGATGCCGCGCGCCCGCTGCCATGGCGCTCCCCCGACACGACACCGTGGGGCATCTTCCTGTCCGAGGTCATGAGCCAGCAGACGCCCGTCGCGCGCGTGGCTCCGATCTGGCAGGAATGGCTCGAGCGCTGGCCCACCCCGTCGGACCTGGCGGCCGCCGCGCCAGGCGAGGCCGTCCGCCATTGGGGCCGCCTCGGCTACCCGCGTCGTGCCCTGCGGCTGCACGACGCCGCCGTCACGATGGTCGAACGGCACGGCGGCGAGGTGCCGTCGACGCACGACGACCTGCTCGCGCTGCCCGGCGTCGGCGAGTACACGGCAGCGGCCGTCGCGTCGTTCGCGTTCGGTGAGCGCGTCACCGTCATCGACACGAACATCCGACGCGTCGAGGCGCGTACGGTGACCGGCGTCGAGTTCCCCCGACCCAACCTGAGCGCCGCAGAACGCCGACTCGCCGCGCTGCTGCTGCCGCAGGACGATCACGTGCTGTGGAACGCCGCGTCGATGGAGTTCGGAGCGGTCGTGTGCACCGCGAAGGCCCCCGCCTGCGGCACCTGCCCGATCATCGACGCCTGCGCCTGGCAGCTCGCGGGCGCGCCCGTCTACGACGGCCCCGCCCGGCGTGGGCAGGCCTGGGCCGGCACCGATCGGATGGTGCGCGGCAAGCTGCTCGCGGTGCTGCGCGAGGCGCACGGCCCCGTCGAACGCGCCCGCCTCGACGAGGCCTGGGACGACGACGCCCAGCGCGAGCGCTGCCTCTCATCGCTCATCGAGGACGGTCTCGTCGACCCCCTCGACGACGAGCTGTTCGCGCTGCCCGGCCGCCGCTGAGCCACCCCCTCAGACGACGATGTTGCCCGGGTTTCGGGGCGCGGGCGCCCCGGAACCCGGGCAACATCGTCGGTCGGTCAGTGAAGCGTCAGCTCGCGTGATCGGCGTGTGGCCCGGCGTCGGTCGGCTTGACGTACGCAGCCTCGGGGTTGGCCGGCGCGTGGAGGTGGAGCGATTCCATCACCTCGGCGAGAACCGCTTCCTGCCCGCCCTTCGCCTCGACGGTGGTGCCCGGCTCGTCAGCCTGCAGCGGCTCGAGCGTGTCGAGCTGGCTCTGCAGCAGGGACGCCGGCATGTAGTGACCCTTGCGCTCGGCGAGACGCTGTTCGAGCTGCTCGCGCGAGACGTCGACGTGGCAGAACGACACCGTCGGGCGCCCCTCGCGGAGCAGCTCACGGTAGCTGCGCTTGAGCGCACTGCATGTGATGACGGCGCTCTTGCCGAGGCTCTCGTGCTCGTCGATCCACTCGCCGATCTTCGTCAGCCACGGCCAGCGGTCCTCGTCCGTCAGCGGGATGCCGGCGCGCATCTTCTCGACGTTGGCCTGCGGGTGCAGGTCGTCGCCCTCGACGTACGTCCACCCCATGGCGTCGGCCAGACCCGTCGCGACGGTCGTCTTGCCCGAGCCCGAGACGCCCATGACGATGACGAACTGGGGCTGCGGTTGTGTGCTCATGCCTTTCACCTTAACGTTCGATTCTTCACCCGAGAACTGGCTCTGGCCACCGGCCCGTTCGTGGACATCGGTGCCCCTGGACGACGAACCCCCTTGCGCGCAGATGCACCCGGGTGCATCTGCGCGCAAGGGGGTTCGGTGAGTGCGAGCGCCCTGCGTCTCAGACGATGAGGTGCAGGATCCAGACGCAGGCGAAGCCGACGACGGAGATGACCGTCTCCATGAGCGACCACGACTTGAGGGTCTGCACGACGCTGAGGCCGAAGTACTCCTTGACGAGCCAGAACCCGGCGTCGTTGACGTGGCTGAAGAACAGCGAGCCGGCGCCGATCGCGAGCACGACGAGGGAGAGCTGGTTGGCGTCGAGGTGGGCGACCATGGGCGCGACGATGCCGGCGGCGGTGATCGTCGCGACCGTCGCCGAACCCGTCGCGAGACGGATGCCGACGGCGACGAGCCACGCGAGCAGCAGCGGAGAGAAGTTGCTGCCGTCTGCCCAGTCCTTGATGACGTTGCCGACGCCCGCGTCGACGAGGAGCGTCTTGAAGCCGCCGCCGGCGGCGACGATGAGGATGATGCCGGCGACGGCGGGCAGGCCCGCGCTCATGATGCCGTTCGTCTTCGCGATCGACAGGCCGGCGCCCTTGCCGAGCAGGATCATCGCGACCATGGTCGAGATGAACAGCGCGACCGGCGGGTTGCCGAGGAACTCGATGACGGACAGCGCCGTGCCCTTCTTCATGCCGGCGATCTCGGCGATGGCCGAGATGAGCATGAGGACGACGGGCAGCAGGATGCACGTGATCGCTGCACCGAACGACGGGCGACGCGTGGGCGTCGTGTCGTTCTTCGCGTCGACGGCGGTGGCGCCGTCGTGCTCGCCACCGCCATGCGCGCCCGAACCCGCGTCGCGGACCGAGCCGTCGGCAGCGAGCGCCGCAGGAGCATCGACGGGCACGAGACGCGCGACGAGGCGCCCGAGCAGCGGGCCGGCGACGATGAGCGTCGGGATGGCGGCGATGATGCCGAACAGCAGGGTGCGGCCGGTGTTGGCGTGGACGGCCTCGATCGCGGCGACGGGGCCGGGGTGCGGCGGCACGAAACCGTGGAGCACCGACAGGCCGGCGAGGGCCGGGATGCCGATGAGCAGCACCGGCTGCTTCGTGCGGCGCGCGACCGACAGGACGATCGGGATGAGCAGGACGACGCCGATCTCGAAGAACATCGGCAGGCCGATGATCGCGGCGACGAGCGCCATCATCCACGGCAGTGCGGCGGCCTTGACGCCGCCGACGAGCTTGTCGACGATCGCGTTGCCGCCGCCGGAGTCGGCGAGCAGCTGACCGATCATCGCACCGAGGGCGACGAGCAGACCGACGGAGCCGGCGGTCTTGCCGAAACCGGTCGTGAAGCTGTCGACGGCGGGCTTGCCTGGCACCTGGGCGACGGCGGCGAGCGCCGCGCTGCCGAGGATGAGGCCGAGGAACGGGTGGAGCTTGAACGCGCTGATCGCGAGGACGACGACGGCGATGCCGGCGAGCGCCGCGAGGGTGAGTTGCCCGGACGACGCGTGGGAGATCGGCCCGGTCGCGTCCGCTGCAAGAAGGTGAACCATGTGCGATGGCCCTTCCCTGATGGGTGGTCAATGAGGCGCGGCCACTCGTCCAAGAACGGCCAACCGGCTCACAGTAGTCGTCGAACCCATGCATGCACCTCTGCATCGGCTAACGAATGGACAACAAACGTTTTGCTCAACCGCGCTCTTCCGATCGTCAGAGCGTCAGCAGCATGCGCGTGTTGCCGAGGGTGTTGGGCTTGACGCGGTCGAGGTCGAGGAATTCGGCGACACCTTCGTCGTACGACTGCAGCAGTTCGTCGTAGACGGTTCGCTCGATCGGGATGCCTTCGATCTCGACGAACCCGTGGCGCGCGAAGAAGGCGGTCTCGAACGTCAGGCAGAACACGCGGTCGACGCCGATGATGCGCGCCTGGTGGATGAGGGCGTCGAGCAGGCGCCCTCCGACGCCGTGGCCGCGGACGTCGCCGGACACGGCGAGCGTTCGCACCTCTGCAACGTCCTCCCACATGACGTGCAGCGCACCGCATCCGACGATGTCGTCGTCGAGCTCGGCGACGATGAACTCGCTCAGGTTCTCGTAGTAGCTGACGGCCGGTTTGTCGACGATCGCCTTCGACTCCACGTACGGCGTCACGAGCCGTCGGATGCCTCGCACATCGGCGGCGCGGGCACGGCGAAGCACGACGGAACTCATGCACTCCACCCTAGGCACTCGCTTCGGGGCCGCAGCCGCGCGTCCCAGCTGACGAACCCCGTCAAGCCCACCCGACGAGAACACGACGGTGCGGCCCGCCTCCCCCCAGGGAGGCGGGCCGCACCGCACAGGTCACCGCGCATCAGACACGGTCGGAACGTCGATCAGACCGCGGCAGCGCCTTCGCCGCCACCGGGACCACCGCCGACGGCGCCACCGAAGTCGATCGGACCCGACAGGTCGTCACTGCTCGGCGTCGCGCCCTTCATGTCGGTGTCGACCTTGTCAGACGCCCGCGTGTGCTTCGACAGCGAGATCGGCGTGCCGGAGAACGTGAACGTCGCCTCCTTGCCTTCGCCCTCGACGTCGACGAGCACGAGGTCGCCCTTCGAGATCTCGCCGAAGAGGATCTTCTCGGACAGCTGGTCCTCGATCTCGCGCTGGATCGTGCGACGCAGCGGACGTGCACCGAGAGCCGGGTCGTACCCGCGCTTTGCGAGCAGATCCTTCGCGCCCTGCGTGAGCTCGATCGCCATGTCCTGATCCTTGAGGCGCTCGTCGAGCTTCGCGACCATGAGGTCGACGATCTCGACGATCTCGGCCTGCGACAGCTGCGGGAACACGATCGTGTCGTCGACACGGTTGAGGAACTCGGGACGGAAGTGCTGCTTGAGCTCCTCGCCGACCTTCGCCTTCATCCGGTCGTAGTTGCTGCGCTGGTCGTTGCCCGCGGCGAAGCCGAGGGAGACGCCCTTCGCGATGTCGCGCGTGCCGAGGTTCGTCGTCATTATGATGACGGTGTTCTTGAAGTCGACGACGCGGCCCTGGCTGTCGGTCAGGCGACCGTCCTCCAGGATCTGCAGCAGCGAGTTGAAGATGTCGGCGTGAGCCTTCTCCACCTCGTCGAACAGCACGACCGAGAACGGCTTGCGACGCACCTTCTCCGTCAGCTGGCCACCCTCTTCGTAGCCGACGTAGCCGGGGGGCGAACCGAACAGACGCGAGACGGTGTGCTTCTCCGCGTACTCGGACATGTCGAGCGTGATGAGCGCGTCCTCGTCACCGAAGAGGAACTCGGCGAGCGACTTGGCGAGCTCCGTCTTGCCGACACCCGTCGGGCCGGCGAAGATGAACGAACCACCGGGACGGCGCGGGTCCTTGAGGCCGGCACGCGTGCGTCGGATGGCCTGCGACAGCGCCTTGATGGCGTCGTCGTTGCCGATGACGCGCTTGTGCAGCTCGTCCTCCATGCGCAGCAGACGCGAGGACTCCTCCTCCGTCAGCTTGAACACGGGGATACCGGTCGACGCGGCGAGAACCTCTGCGACGAGCTCCTCGTCGAGGACGGCGGCGAGGTCGACGTCGCCGGCCTTCCACTCCTTCTCCTTGGCCTCCTTCTCCTCGACGAGCTTGCGCTCGTCGTCACGCAGGGCAGCGGCCTTCTCGAAGTCCTGGCTGTCGATGGCCGATTCCTTCTCACGCCGCACGTGAGCGATCTTCTCGTCGAACTCGCGCAGCTCCGGCGGAGCCGTCATGCGACGGATGCGCAGACGCGCGCCCGCCTCATCGATGAGGTCGATCGCCTTGTCCGGCAGGAAGCGGTCGGTGATGTACCGGTCGGCCATGTTGACGGCCCCGACGAGCGCGGCGTCCGTGATCGTGACGCGGTGGTGCGCCTCGTAGCGGTCGCGCAGGCCCTTGAGGATCTCGATGGCCTGCGGGATCGTCGGCTCGTTGACCTGGATCGGCTGGAACCGGCGCTCGAGCGCCGCGTCCTTCTCGATGTGCTTGCGGTACTCATCGAGCGTCGTCGCACCGATCGTCTGCAGCTCGCCACGAGCCAACATCGGCTTCAGGATCGAGGCAGCGTCGATGGCACCCTCGGCCGCACCGGCACCGACGAGGCTGTGGATCTCGTCGATGAACAGGATGATGTCGCCACGCGTGCGGATCTCCTTGAGCACCTTCTTGAGGCGCTCCTCGAAGTCACCGCGGTAGCGCGAACCGGCGACGAGCGAGCCCAGGTCGAGGGTGTAGAGGTGCTTGTCCTTGAGCGTCTCGGGCACGTCACCCGCGACGATGTCAGCGGCAAGACCCTCGACGACGGCCGTCTTGCCGACGCCGGGCTCACCGATGAGCACCGGGTTGTTCTTGGTACGGCGCGACAGCACCTGCATGACGCGCTCGATCTCCTTCTCACGCCCGATGACCGGGTCGAGCTTGCCCTCACGGGCAGCCTGCGTGAGGTTGCGACCGAACTGGTCGAGCACCGTCGAACCGGCCGGGGTGCCCTCGGCGGGGCCACCCGACGACGACGCGCCGACGCCCGCGGCCTGCGGCTCGCCCTTGCCCTGGTATCCGGACAGGAGCTGGATGACGGTGGTGCGCACCGTCGACAGGTCTGCGCCGAGCTTGACGAGCACCTGCGCGGCGACGCCCTCACCCTCGCGGATCAGGCCGAGCAGGATGTGCTCGGTGCCGATGTAGCTGTGACCGAGCTGCAGCCCCTCGCGCAGGGACAGCTCGAGAACCTTCTTCGCGCGCGGCGTGAAGGGAATGTGGCCGGACTGCGTCTGCTGCCCCTGGCCGATGATCTCCTGAACCTGCTCGCGGACGGCGTCCAGCGAGATACCCAGGGATTCGAGCGCCTTCGCGGCGACGCCCTCCCCTTCGTGGATGAGGCCCAGGAGGATGTGCTCCGTGCCGATGTAGTTGTGGTTGAGCATGCGCGCTTCTTCTTGCGCGAGCACCACGACCCGACGGGCGCGGTCGGTGAACCGTTCGAACATGTCATCTCCTCGATGCCGAGATCTCACACGATGCTAGCCGGGGCGGGTGACGACGTCAGCGTGACGCCGCATCCACCACCGGTCTTCGAAGGTGCCAACGCCGCGTGTGCCCGCCGTGTTCCGCTCCGGGCGCGTTTGGCTGCTGCGTTCGCCCAGGGCGGAACCTCGCGCCCCGATCCCGGTCGGCAGGGGCGCATGCCCTCGTGGGTCTGCCCCACCCATGACGGTCGTCACGGATAGGCTGGACACGTGACTGACGGCCCCCTCGAGCTTCGCGTCTTCGGCCTCGACTTCGCGGTGAACGTGCAGCCCGAGCGTCGTGACGCCGTCGCGCGTCAGTGGCACTGGTGCCGCCCGGACGCGCCGTCACAGCGCAAGATCGCGCCCTTGCCGAGAGCGCCACATCGGGTGGGTCGGGGTGGCAGTTCGGTCGGCAGCGAGAGCGCCGCAGGCTTGCGAGCAGCCGGGACGGCTGAGGTCGAGCCGGTCGACATCGCAAAGACGATCACCGTCGATCGAATCGATGACGCCCCCGGCAGCGGCTCAGACACCGGCGACTACACGCTGACGACGACGCTCACCGGCCGCGCCATCTCGGCGCGTGCGGGCGAGTTTGTCATGCTCCACGCCGGTGGAGTCTGCGACCCCGACACGGGCGTCGTTGCCGGCCTGTTCGCAGCGTCGGGCACCGGCAAGACGACGGCGACGCAGCACTACTGCACGCACGGCTACGGCTACGTCACCGACGAGACGCTCATCTTCAACGACCGCCGCGACGTCATGCCCTACCCCAAGCCGCTGTCGGTGCTCGTCAACCCGGGTGTCTCCGGCGTCAAGACGCAGCACTGCCCCGACGACCTCGACATGGCGCCGCCTCGTGACGGCGCGTTGCGGCTCGGGCCGCTCGTCCTGCTCGACCGCATTCGTGACGACGCCCGCCCTGACGAGAGCGTCAACGGCGGCGATGCGGAAGCTGACGCCACGCGCGCCGCGCCCGACCGTATCGATGCCGAGGACGACAACAGCGCCGGCACTCACGAGCCCGGCGAGGCCGAGCTGAGCGAGATGCCGCTGTTCGAGGCGTTGACGCTCATCCTGCCGCAGTCGTCGGCGATGCCGCAGATCGACGGTTGCCTCGACCTGCTCGCCCGGATAGCCTTCGCCGGCGGCGGCGTCCAACGTCTGCGTTATCGCGAGATCGCCGACACGCTCCCCCTCTTGCGCGACGTGTTCACGCTGGCGCCGCAGGAGCCGTTCTGGCGTCACGTGCCCGGCACGTGGTGGACGCAGCAGCCCGACGTCGACCCCTACCTGCCGCTCGCGTCGGCGACGCTGGATGCCGACGTCACGGCCGGCGATGGCGACGATGATCGCGCCTTCGCCACGCGCGAGGATCCCGTCGCGAGCCCTGCGGACAGCGCCGAGGCCCTGACCAACGACACCGTTCTGACGCTCGCACCCTTCGTCGACGCCCTCGTCGACGAGGACTCGCTCGAGGTGCTGACGCTCATCGGCTCGACGCCCGCGCACCTGCACGGTCTCGGCGCCGTCATCCACCTGACGCTGCTCGACGGCCCCCGCTCGCTGGCTGACCTCGTCGACGTCTGCACCGCCACCCTCGGCGAGCACCCGGATGCCAACGCGCTCGTCAGACGTGCGGCCCACGACCTGCTGACGAACCGCGTCGTCCGCGTCATCCGCTGACACCTGCCCCGCTGGGGCGTTCCGCGCCGATCGACATGGCCGGCGCCGCCAACGGCCGGGGCGCCGAGGCGATCACCTCGAGCGGCTACGTTCCATGAGGACCTGTTCGCGCAGGATGTCGGCGTGCCCGCAGTGCTGGGCATGCTCGCGAAGCACGTGGAGCAGGATCCAGCGAACGCTCAACGGGCCGCGCCGGTTTCCTGACCAGATGGTGTTGCCGCCCACCCCGTCCACGGCGCGTCGCGTTCGTTCGCAGGCGCGAGCGAAAACGTCGAGCACGGACGCCGACGTGTCGGCGTCCGTCAGGTCGAACGACTCGTCGGGCCCGGGCTGCAGGCCGAGTTCTGCACGGCTGCGCCCTGTACGGGCCTCCTCGAACCAGACCCGTTCGACGAACGTCGCGTGCTTCACCAGGCCGAGCAGCGTCGTCTTCGACGGGACGAGCCGACGTCGGGCCTCGGCCTCGCTCAACCCGTCGAGGGACGCAGCGATCATGGCCCGGTGCTGGTCGATGAACACCCCGATCTGCTGCTCGAACGAAGCGTCGTAGACGTCGGGCGCGTCGGGGTTCGCCGTCATCGTCCGAGTATCACACGGCGTCCAGCGCGTCAGCTCGCTGCTTCGCCGCGTGCTTTTTTGGCCCGGTCGACGCTGGCCTGCAGGGCGGCGAGCAGGTCGACGACCTCGGCGCTCTCCTCCGGCTTGTCCTCGGGTTCCTTGACCTCGCCGCCCGCGAGCTTGGCCTCGACGACCTCGCGCACGGCCTGCTCGTAGGTGTCCTCGTACGCCTCGGGGTCGAAGTCACCCGACAACGACTCGACGAGCATCGCCGCCATCGCCCGCTCTGCATCCGTCACCTCGGTCTTCTCCTCGAGGACGGCGAAGTCGGGCTCGCGCACCTCGTCGGGCCACAGCAACGTCTGCAGGACGATGGCCTTGCCCTCGACGCGCAGGACGGCCACCGTCACGCGCGTGCGCAACGACACCGTGACGACGGCGACGCGCCCGCTCTCCTCGAGCGCGCTACGCAGCAGGGCGTACGGCTTGAGTGCCGCCTTGTCGGGCTCGAGGTAGTAGACCTTGTCGAGCACGAGCGGGCTGATCTGCTCGGCCGGCACGAACCGGTCGACGGCGATCTCCTTGCTCGTGACGAGCGGCAGGTCGGCGAGGTCGGCGTCCGTCAGCACGACCATCTGCCCCTCGGGCGTCTCGTACCCCTTCGCGATGTCGCTGTAGGCGACCTGCTCGCCGTCGATCGAGCAGACACGCTGGTACTTGATGCGTCCGCCGTCCTTCTCGTGCACCTGACGGAACTGCACGTCGTGGTTCTCCGTCGCCGAGTACAGGCGTACCGGCACGTTGACGAGGCCGAAACTGACGGCACCCTTCCAGATCGCTCGCATGCCCTTCGCGCCCTTCTCGCTCGTGCGGTGTCACATCTAGGGTGAGCCTATGCGCCCGATGCTCGCGACACCGACACCTCACGTGCCGAGCGGGCCCGCGTGGCGCCACGAGGTGAAGTGGGACGGCATCCGCGCCATCGTCACCGTCCGCGGCGGTGAGGTGACGATCGCGACGCGTTCCGGAGCCGACTGCTCCGCGCGCTTCCCCGAGATCACCGGCTCGCACCTGCGCGACTTCGACGACCTCGTGCTCGACGGCGAGATCGTCGCCCTGACGAACGGGCGGCCCGACTTCCGCGCCGTCATGCACCGCCTCGCCCCCGGCGGCGGACGTTCGCGCATGCGCGCCGTGAACCCCGACGAGGCCGCGATCCTCGCGCGCACTCCCGTGCAGCTCATGACCTTCGACGTGCTGCGCGCGGCCGGGCATGACGTCGTCACCCTGCCGTGGAGCGCTCGTCGTGAACTGCTCGACGGCGCCGGCATCGACGGCACGAAGGGCGAGGCCGGCTCCGCGATCCAGGTGCCGCCCGCGCATGACGACGGCGACGCGCTGCTCGCCGCGACCCGTGACGCGGGCCTCGAGGGCGTCGTCAGCAAGCGCGTGGATTCACCGTATCGCCCGGGCGTGCGCAGCGAGGACTGGCTCAAGAGCGTCCACCGCACCCGCGAGACGTTCGTCGTCCTCGGTTGGCGACCGGTCGACGGCACCGTCGGCGCGCTGGGCGCGATCCTCGTCGGCGAATGGGCCGACGGCGAGCTCGTCTATCGCGGACGCGTCGGCACCGGATTCTCGGCCGCGGCCGGGCGCGCGCTGCTCGAGTGGCTGACGCCGGCGCCCGAGCCGGCCGTGCCGCGCGATGCTCTCGCCGCGGAGGACGCCGTCGGCACCCACTGGGTGCGCCCCGAGATCCTCATCGACGTCACCCACCTGGGGCGCAGCGCGGGCGGGCGGCTGCGTCAGCCCGCATACACCGGGCTGCGCCTCGACATCGCCGCACGTGAGGACGACGCATGAGCCCCGAGGTGAGCCCCACCGTCGTCGAGGTCGACGGGCGGACGCTGCGCCTGACGAATCTCGACAAGATCCTGTACCCCGCGACGGAGACGACGAAGGGTGAGGTACTGCACTATTACGCGAGCGTCGCACCTCGCATTCTCGCGCAGTTGAAAGATCGGCCGGTCACCCGACTACGTTTTCCCCACGGCGTCGGAAAACTCGAGTTCTTCGAGAAGAACACCCCGGCGGGCGCACCGCGGTGGATCGAACGCGCGCAGATCGACGACGTCACGTACCCGTTCGTCGATTCCGTCGCCGCCCTCAGCTATTTCGCAAATCTCGCGTCTCTCGAATTCCACACACCGCAGTGGCGTTGGCGTGGGGACGCACGGGAGAACCCGGATCGCATCGTCCTCGATCTCGACCCAGGCGCACCTGCAGGCCTTGACGAATGCGCCGAGATCGCCCTCCTGCTGCACGAACTGCTCGAATCCCTCGGCTGGCCGAGCGTGCCCGTCACCTCGGGCAGCAAAGGAATGCAGATCTACGCACGCCTCGACGGCACCCATTCGAGTGACGACATTCGCGAGTTCGCCCGCACCCTCGCGGAGAAGCTCACCGAGATGCGCCCCGAACTCATCACCGCGAAGATGACGAAATCACTACGCCCCGGCAAGGTGTTCATCGACTGGTCGCAGAACGTCGCGGCCAAGACGACCATCACCCCATGGTCGCTGCGTGGCCGCAACCGGCCGTTCGTCGCCACGCCGCGAACGTGGGACGAGATCGAGACGGCCCGCACCAAGCCCGGCTCCCTGCGGCAGCTCGACCTCCACGAGGTGCTCGACGAACGACTCGACCGGCCCGACCCGATGGACGCCCTGCTCCGCTGAACGAATCAAACAACGAGACAAGAGCAGGCAAGCGCGTCGAGCCGACAAGACAGAAGGACCCTGCACTTTCCACACGGAAAGCACAGGGCCTCTCTGGAAGTTCTTCGCGCCGTGGCGAACGTCAGTTCTTCGTGGCGGCGTCGTAGGCCTTCATGAGGTCGGCCGAGACGCGGCCGCGGTCACTGACCGTCCAGCCGTTCGCGCGGCCCCAGTCACGAATGGCATTGAGGTCGGAACGACCACCGCCGCGCGTCGAGGACGCCTTCGACTGCTGCTTACGACCGCCGACACGACGAGCGTGACCGACCCAGGTGGCGAGAGAATCACGCAGCTTGGCGGCGTTCTCGTCGGACAGGTCGATCTCGTAGTTCACACCGTCGAGGGCGAACTGGATGGTCTCGCTCGCGTCCGAGCCGTCGATGTCGTCTTCCAGCGTGACATGGATGCGCTGAGCCATGATCGGCTCCCTTCGAAGTGCGAATGATTCTGCCCCGCGGGGGCGAGGCGACGAACCCGACATTACCGTCCGATAAGCGAAAGAGCGAAACCCGGCAACCGATTTCGCTCATTCCCCGAGTGTTTTCTCAGACGCAATTCACGCGCCTGGAATGGGGGCGATCATTCCGGGGGCGTCGTCGCGCGAGAACTCATCGTTCCGGGTGCAGCCTTCGGCAGGTGCGCATTCTGCAGACGCGCCTCCTCGTCGCCGGGCGCGACGGCACCCTTCGTCAGGTCGTGTTCGCGCTCCCATTGCGCCTGCGCGACGCGTTCACGCCGGTCGCCCTCCATGATGTGACGCAGGATGAGGTAGAACAGGCCGAGAATTCCGATCGACGGAATGAGCGTCTCGATGGCCGGCCACAGGCTGTCCACGGGCTCCACTTCCTTTCACGTGCAGCCGCGTCGCCGGGCCGCTCCAGGTGTTCAGTCTACGAGGCCGCGGTTCAGGCCTCGCGACCGCCGACGACGAGGGGGACGTTGTCGATCAACCGGGTCGTGCCGACCTTGGCCGCGACGGCGAGCAGCGCCTCCCCGCGGAAGTACTCGGGCACCTGCTCCAACGTGATTGGGTCGACGAGCACGAGGTAGTCGACGAGGGCCAGCGGTTCGCGCACGAGGACGTCCCGCGCAGCGCGCCGTACAGCGGCGGGGCCGGAGTTACGAGCGGCCTCACCGGCCTGGAGGGCCTTCGACAGGCACAGCGCGACCTCGCGGTCGGCTTCGCTCAGATAGGCGTTGCGGCTGCTGAGGGCGAGCCCGTCGGACTCGCGGACGGTCGGTACGCCGACGATCTCGACGGACATGTCGAGGTCACGCACCATGCGCTTGATGAGCAGCAACTGCTGCGCGTCCTTCTGGCCGTAGTAGGCGCGTGTCGGGTGCACGATGTTGAGCAGCTTGTTGACGACCGTCAGCATCCCGTCGAAGTGCCCGGGGCGCGACGCACCTTCGAGGACGCCGCCCAGCGGGCCCGCCGAGACGCGCACGCCCGGCTCACCGTCGGGGTAGACGACGTCAGGGCTCGGAGCGAACACGAGGTCGGCGCCCTCGCGCTCGCAGATCTCGAGGTCGCGCTGCAGCGTGCGGGGGTAGCGCGACAGGTCCTCCCCCGCCGCGAACTGCAGGGGGTTGAGGAAGATCGTGACGACGACGGCGTCGTTCTCCTCGCGCGCGCGACGGATGAGCGTCGCATGCCCCTCGTGCAGGGCCCCCATCGTCATGACGACGCCGACGCTGCCGCCGAAGCGGCCGCGGGCGTCGGCGAACTCGGTGCGGGCGTGGGTGACGACAGGTGCGGTCATGCGTGGCTCCCGGTGGCGTGGTCAGGGACGGGGCTCGAACCTGACGGGGTGGGTGTCGGAGATTGTGGAGGAACGATCGGAGCGGACGGATCAGGGCGTCGGGGGCTCGGGGCCCACCCCGCCCTGGTCTGGTGGCCCGTCGAGCGCGGTCAGGACGGCGTCGATCTGCGTCGGGGTGAGAGCGCCGCGCGCCGAGCTGCGTTGCGCGGTCGCGAGCGCGAGCGCGCGGTAGGTCGGGGCAATGTCGAGTGCCACACCAGTGTGGGCGAGCGCGTCGAGCATGTCGAGGTGACGCGTCAACGTGCCCGCGTCACCGCGCGCGACGGGGCCCGTCAGCGCCTTGTCGCCGCGTTCGAGGGCGTTGTCGAGCGCGGCCTCGAGCAGCGGACGCAGCAGGCGGCCCGGGTCGTCGACGTCGATGCGGCGCAGCAGCTCGGCGGCCTGCGCGACGAGGGTGACGAGGTGGTTCGAGCCGTGCGCGAGCGCCGCGTGGTACTGCGTGCGATCGGCCTCGTCGACGGTGAACGGCTCGCCGCCCATGTCGAGCACGAGCGCGTCGGCGACCATGCGGTGGTCGGGCATCGCCGTGACGGCGAACGGGCAGCCGGCGAGGCGCGTCAGGTCGACCGCGGTGCCGCTGAACGTCATCGCCGGGTGGATCGCGAGCGGCACCCCGCCGGCCTCGACGACGGGCGCGAGCACGCCGATGCCCTGCGCGCCGCTCGTGTGGACGACGATGCGCGGGCCGAGCGTGCCGGGGAAGTCGAGGCCGTGGACCAGAGCGGCGAGTTCGTCGTCGGGCACGGTGAGCAGGACGAGATCGGCGGCCGCTGCGACGCCGGCCGGCTGCTGGACGGGGACTCCGGGCAGCAGCGCCTCAGCCCGCTCGCGGCTCGCCTCGGACACACCGCTGACGGCGACGACGTCATGCCCCGCCTTGCGCAACGCCGCCCCCAGCACCGCACCGACTCGCCCCGCACCGATGACGCCGACGCGCAGGCTCGGCGCACCCGGGAGCGGGGTCGGCTGCTCGAAAGTCACCCGCCCAACGCTACTCCCGTCCGCGAGGTCCTCGAATCACTGCGGGGCCGTGTGCTCGGTGCGGGATGGGCGTTGGTCGCCCGACGGGGGCGCCCGGCGCTCGGTGCGTGCGTTTCGGGCCGCTCGACGAGACGCGGCGTCGCACGTCGGGCCGTCAGTGCGGCGACTCGTCTCGATGCGCTGCCGGCGCTCAGGCGCGGGGCAGTCGCTCGATCAGATGCGTCAGCTCACGTCGCGAACAAACGCGGACGATCGGCAGCTGAGGTCGTCGAGCTGCGACGTCGCCGATGAGCCCCCGGTAGCGCGCGTGGCCCTGCCACGACCAGCGCACGATGTGCTCGGGGTCGGTGAAGAAGGTGCGCAGCGGGCCTTCGGTGTTCCCGTTCCACAGTTCTTGGTGAAGCAGTCGTCGCCGCAGCGTCCGGCTGACGACCTGCCGCGTCACGGTGCCGCGCGGCAGATCGAGCCAGATGAGCAGTTCGGCGCGCTCGGCGAGCAGGTCACGCACCTCGCCGTACTGCCACTCGGTGACCCACGCCTCGGTCGCGACGAACCGCGCGACGTCGTCATGAAACTGCGGGCGCGGTTGCCACCCGGGGCCGTGGAACAGCGCGTCGATCTCATGATGCGGCACCCCGATCCGATCGCTGACGAGCGCACACGCCGTCGTCTTGCCGCTGCCCGACGGCCCCGCGATGATGACGCGTCGCGCCGGCGGCAGGTCGGCCTCGAGCGAGAGGAAGGGCATGGCCCCATTCTGCCGCCGTCACGGTCGGGACATGGGCGGTCGACGCGTGGACGCGACGTAGAGTCGCGACGTGACGCAGCAGTTCGAGAACTCCGACATGCCGGTGAGCCACGCGGTGCCGTGGCGCGACGCCTGGCAGGCCGCGCTCTACGGCCGTGACGGTTTCTATCGACGTGACGAGGGCCCCGGGGGACATTTTGCGACGAACGCGCAGGGCATTCCGGGCGTCGACGAGGTGCTCGCGCAGGCGATCGTCGCCATGGCCGAACGCATCGACGCGGACGTTGTCGTCGACTTCGCCTGCGGCCGTGGCGAACTGCTCGACACCATCAGCCGGTTCGTTGATGACGTCGACCTCGTGGGCGTGGACGTCGTCGAGCGTCCGCCCGAACTCAGCAGCCGCATCGCCTGGGTGCGTTCTGCGGGAGGGGCGTCGATTCCGTCGCTCGACGTCATCGCAGGTCGTCGGGCGTTCGTCGTCGCGCACGAGTGGCTCGACGTCGTGCCGTGCGACATCGCGGAGGCTGACGACGACGGTGTCCTGCGCGAGGTACTCGTCACGCCCGACGGGGACGAGACGCTCGGCGCCCCACTCCCTCCCGGCACCGCCCGGTGGGCCGCCCGTCATGCCCCAACGGCGATTCCTGTCCACGTCGGCGATCTCCGTCCACATTCGTCGGCGGCCCAGCCCACGATCGATGCCCCCGACGATCCACCGCCCCACCCCGTGCCTGACGACGCCCTACCTCCGACCGATGGCCGCGAGAACGCCACCCGTCGCGAACCCGGCGAGCGCGTCGAGATCGGCATGACGCGTGATGCGGCCTGGGCGGCGCTCGTCGGGGAGGTGACGCGTCATGCCGCGGCTGGCAGCGTCGTGGTCGGAATCGACTACGCGTCCACGAGCGCCACGCGGCCGCCGTTCGGCACCCTCACCGGCTTCCGGGACGGCAGCGAGTGCGCGCCCGTTCCCGACGGTTCGTGCGACGTGACGGCGCACGTCGCGCTCGATTCCCTCGATGTCGACGACGTGCGCACCCAGCGCGAGGTGCTGCTCGAACTGTTCGGCGAGCTGGCCCTGGAACCCGTTCCGCTCGCCCTCGCCTCGAGCGACCCACCCGTCTACCTCGCTCGTCTCGCGGCCCGCTCGGCGCTCGCGACGGCAACGCATCCGGGTGGCCTCGGAGCCTTCGCGTGGTTCACGCGGACGATCGGCTGACGCGGCCACCGCCACCTTCGACCACCCGAAAACGCCCGTCGTGCCGGGTTGTCGCCCCCGCCTGGCACGAAGAGCCCCGAGACGCGCCACCTGGCGGCGTCCGGCGAGGGGGAGCCGATCGGCCCACAGCAGCAACGCTTCCGGCGGCGCGAGTCGCGCGACCGAGGCATCCGGCGGAAAAAGTCGAGGCCCGGCCGCAAGCCAACAGGACGCGTCCAGCACCCAGGAGGCGACGTACGAGGATCGAGGCGACGCCGGGTACAAGCAGTCCCTCGGCAACCCGCAGATCCAGATGATCGCCATGGGCGGCGCCATCAAGGTCGGGCTGTTCCTCGGCACCGGCGAACGCCTGTCGGCCGCGGGGCCCGCGCTCATCGATGCCGCGGACATAAACTCCGTCGTCGTGCACCTCGGCGTGTTCTACCTCGGCTCGATCCTCGCGCTGTCGATGCTCATGGCGACCAGTGCGTACTCGGGATCGCAGTCACCGTTCGTCACGGCCCTCGGCTACCGGCGCGCGGTCGCGCGCGGCGACGCTCACGTCGTCGACTTCCGCCTGCCCGGCGCGCCCGTCACGACGTGGATCTGCATCGTCTCCCTCATCGCCGTCGCGCTCTGCGTCATGCTCGACTTCAGTTCGGCGAATTGGTACTACACCCTCGTCGCGGGCGCGCTCATGCTCGTCGGCACGAACGTCGGCTACGAGATCTCGCGACGGCGCCTCGCGCGCAACGGGCTGCCCGACCTCGGCGAAGGTGCTGACGACTGACGCGGCATCGACAGGGCCGAGCGGAGCCGAGCGTCAGGACACCGATTCGGCCGCCTTGCGCGCGCGATAGGCGGCGACGTTGGCGCGGTTTCCGCACCCGCGATCGCAGTAGCGGCGGGAGCGGTTCTTCGACAGGTCGACGAGCACTCCCCCACAGTCACCGGCGCACATCTTGAGGCGGTCGAGTTCGTCGGCGCGGATGACGTCGACGAACGCCATGACGGCGTCGACCGCCATGCGGCTCGCCAGTGGCGCGTCGGACGGCGTCGCGTGCAGGTGGTAATCCCACTCGTCGTGACGCACGAGTTGCGGCAACGCGCGGTACTGCAGCATCACCTCGTTGACGAACGCGACGAGTTCGTCGCGCGACAGCGACCACGCCTCGAGGAATCGGGGGCGCAGGGCGCGCACCTCGTCGAGTTCGGCGTGCGTGCGCTCGTGCGTGCCGGTGTACCCCCAGGACTCGACGAAGGCGTCGAGGTCGGCGACCTCGGTGAGGGTGTCGTCGGGCGTGGCGGTGTTGACGAGCGCGGCGACGGACAGCAGACCGTCCTCCGTGTCATGACCAAAGGGCATTTTGACTCCTGACCTCTTCCAGGTCTAACGTAACCGGCGTTCCTGGTTTTGACCAATTACACGAGAGTTGGAGGTGTTCCCCATGGCTCCCAGCCAGATCGCACACGACATCGAGCCCATCCCCGTCGCCACCCGCAGGCGCGCGGGCCGATCCGGCGCGATGTCCCACACGAGCATGGGCCTCATCATCGCCATTGTCTCGTGTGCGGCGTTCGGCACGTCCGGTTCGTTCGCGAAGGCCCTGCTCGGCTCCGGGTGGACGCCCGTCACGGCCGTCGCGGCCCGCATCAGCATCGCAGCGCTCGCGCTCGCCATCCCGACGGCGATGGCGCTGCGTGGGCGCTGGCACGTGCTGCGCGACAACATCAAGCCGATCGTGCTCTACGGCATCTTCGGCGTCGCCGGCTGCCAGCTGTTCTACTTCAACGCCGTCACGCACGTCAGCGTCGGTGTCGCACTGCTCATCGAGTACCTCGCGCCGATGCTGCTCGTCGGCTGGGCGTGGGCGCGCTACGGCCGCACCCCGCGGCGCTTGACGATCGCCGGGACGGCTGCGGCCATCGTCGGGCTGCTGTTCGTGCTCGACGTGTTCAACGGTTTCAGCGTCGACCCCATCGGCATCGCGTGGGCGCTCGGCGCCGCGCTGTGCCTGACGGTGTACTTCGTCATCGCGGGTGATGAGGAGTCGGAGCTGCCCCCGATCGCACTCGCCGGTGGCGGCATGAGCGTCGGCGCCGTCATCCTGCTCGCGATGTGCGCACTCGGCGTGCAGCCGGTCTCGGTGAGCACCGCCGACGTCACGTTCGCCGGTTCGCAGATGCCGTTCTGGGTGCCGGTGCTCGGCCTCGCGCTCATCGCTGCGGCCCTCGCCTACGCGACGGGCATCTACGCCGCCCGCGCCCTCGGCACGACGGTCGCGTCGTTCATCTCGCTGCTCGAGGTGCTGTTCGCCGTCGCCTTCGCGTGGATGTTCGTCGGCGAGGCTCCGACGCTCGTCCAGGTCGTCGGCGGCGCGTTCATCGTCGGCGGTGTCGTGCTCGTGCGCATCGACGAGTCGCGTCACGCGGAGAGCTTCGGCCCCGTCGTCGCGGCCGAGCACGACGCCGAGATCGAACGCTGGCTCGACGACGTCCGCCCCACGCTCGACGAAGAGTGCGTCACGCGCTGAGCCGCTGAGGGCCTACGTCCGCCACGACGCTGTCGCCTCGGCCCGGAATCGCCCCGGCGCTACGCGCGACGTCAGTCCTCAGCCGCAACTCGGCCACCACTGCCCCCAGGTCACCTCACCACGTCGCCGTCTGCCACGTCGCCACGCCTCGACGTCCACGTGCCCCACTCCATCAGGGCGCGGCGCCGCGGCGGGCGTCGTCGGGTTTGGCAAACTGGGGGCATGTCGTCTCCTGCGTCGTCCCCGCGTGAACTCACCGTCGGCATGGGCGCGGGTGGGCTCGCGACGTCGGACATGGTGCTCAACATCGGCCCGCAGCATCCGGCGACACATGGCGTGCTGCGCCTACGCATCACGCTCGACGGTGAGCGCATCACGAAGTGCGAGCCGATCGTCGGGTACATGCACCGCGGCGCCGAGAAGTTGTTCGAGGTGCGCGACTACCGTCAGATCCTCGTGCTCGCGAACCGTCACGACTGGCTGTCGGCGTTCAGCAGTGAGATCGGCGTGGCCCTCGCCGTCGAGAAGATGCTGGGCATGGAGGTGCCTGAGCGCGCGACGTGGACGCGGACGCTGCTCTCCGAATTGAATCGCGTGCTCAATCACCTCATGTTCCTCGGTTCGTATCCACTCGAACTGGGCGCCATCACGCCGATGTTCTACGTGTTCCGTGAGCGCGAAGAGCTGCAAGGCGTCATGGAGGAAATCGCGGGCGGCCGCCTGCATTACATGTTCAACCGCGTCGGCGGCCTGCGCGACGACATTCCGGCCGGGTGGCTCGATCGCGCCGCGGCGGCCGTTTCTCTCGTGCGTTCACGCATGCCGGAGATCGAGAGTTTCATCGTCGGTAACCCGATCTTGAATGCGCGGACGAAGGGCGTTGGCGTCGTTTCTCGCGAGATGGTCGAGCAGTACGGCATCACCGGGCCGATCGCGCGCGCGTCGGGCGTCGACGTCGACCTGCGCCGCGACGACCCATATCTCGCCTACGGTGAGCTGTTCACTCCTGGCGGGCCGGGGCGCGTCATCACGCGCTCCGAGGGTGATTCGCTGGCTCGTCTCGAGGTGTTGCTCGATCAGACGCATGTGTCGCTCGATCTCGCGGACGCCTGCATCGAGGTGCTGAGGAGCCTGCCGCAGGGGCCGGTGAACGTGAAGTTGCCGAAGGTGCTGAAGGTGCCTGAGGGCGATGGGTATGTGGCGACGGAGAACCCGCTCGGTTTCAACGGGTATTACATCGTGTCGCGGGGTGAGAAGACGCCGTGGCGGTTGAAGTTGCGTTCGGCGTCGTTCAACAACATGGCCTGCCTCGGCGAGGTGATGAGGGGGCAACTCTTGGCCGACATGGTGGCGATCTTGGGGTCGATGTTCTTTGTGGTCGGGGACATAGACAAATGAGTCCCGCCGAGCGGAGCTGAGGCCGACGTCGGAGCTTGCGGAGCATGCCGGCCTTGGCGCAGCGAGGTGGGTCTCATTTGTCAATCAGATATCGACAAGTAGATGCAGCCCTTGCGCACGGTACGGGCCCGGCCTTAGCGCCAGGCAGCGACACCGCCCCATCGTTCGTCCGAGCCACGCCGGATCGCGCGGCCCTCGTCTCGCGCACCGAGAAAACCTACGCTTCCGTAGGTGGGCTGCTGCAAAAGCGATGTGTGTCACGTCACATGGGGTTACGCTCAGGTAGGGCCTGCGCCCGTCGCCCCCCTGTTTCGACCCTCAGGAGTTGTTTTCCATGAGCAAGCACTCAGTTCGCCCCGCCTCTCGCACCCGCCGCGGTCTTGCATCGGTTGGCGCGCTCAGCCTCGTCGGCGGCGCCTCCCTCATCGGCATGGCCACCACGGCGAGCACTGCGTCCGCTGCGACCTCGTCCATCAACTACAAGTGCCAATTGACGAACAAGGGCCTCGAGCGAACCTTCACGGACCCGTGGACCGTGACGATGACCGCAGCTGTGCCCACCAATGTGGCACCGGGCGCGGCGATCCCCGCCCCGAAGATCACGGCGAAGGTGACGACGGGCAAGGACGCCGCAGACCAGCTGCGTGGCCTCAATGTGAAGACCATCGAGGGTACGGCGGCAGCGGCGTACACGTTCGGCGGCACCGCCCGCTCTGTCGACTTGACGATCCCCCAGGTCTCGGTGCCCGCGAGCGGCGGCATCGTGACGAACGCGGAGGGCACCGGCCAGGCCGAGACGGCCCCGGCCGCGGCGGGCACGGTCGATGTCAAGGCCGGCAGCTTCACGTCGAACCAGACGACGGACTCGGGCTTCATCCTCAACATCAGCTGCGCACCGGCAGCGGGCGCCAACACGACGATCGCGACGATCAAGGTCGGTAATGCTGCCCCGTCGACGAGCACGTCGCCGACGACGTCCACCTCGACCAGCCCGACGTCGTCGAGCTCGACCAGCACGTCGACGAGCACCACGACGAGCACCAGCCCGACGGCGCCGTCCACGAGCACGGCCAGCTCCACGGCGATGCCGTCGCCGTCGCACACGACGGGCGGCGGTCAGGGCCCGAAGGTCGAGACCGACTACGTCGGTCACGACTCGATGAACCTCGCCGGCATCGGCCTCGCTGCGGCGGGTGTCGTCGCCATCGGTGGCGCGGCGTTCGCCGGACGTCGAGAGAACTGACACCGGCCGACGGGCCTCAGCGCCTGCGCCCCGCATGACGATGGGGCTCGTTCACCACGAACGGGCCCCATCGTCATGCGGCAGGCTGTGAAGCGGCCGCGAACTCTTGACCACCTGCGCGGTTCACGGTCGACGCGTGCAGCCGCCCACCGATCCACCCTGCAAGGAAGCGGGCTTGCGCGTCAGCGTTCGTCGTCGGGAATCGTGCACCAACGCTGCACGACGAACCCCAGCGCGCTGAGCACGACGGAGCTGACGACGAGCACGCCGAGCAGCAGCACGGCCGAACGGACCGAGGGCACGCTGAGGCGCGCGAGCTGGCCGGCGCTCTGCCCTGCGTACCACCCCGCAAGGATGCCCCCGCCGATGGCGGCCGTCTGCGAGAGCACGACGATACGTCGGGCCGTGTCGGGCGCCACCGTCTCGCGCCCCTGGACGACGGCTGCGGCGGCCGCGCGGATCTCGCTCTCGTCGGACCCGGCGCGGCGCGCGGCGTCCGCTTCCTTCTTCGCCTTCGTGCGGGCGCGCACCTCGTCGCGGATGCGCCATCCGCCTGCGACGAGCAGCCCGCACGCCGCGAGGACGACGAGCACCTCCCACCACGAGTGCTGTGGCGCGGCACGCCCACTGTTGCGCATCAGCTGCAGGAAGCCGCCGCTGATGAGCGCGACGAGCAGCCCCGCAACGACGGCGGTGACCGGTCGGACGGGCTTCATGTCAGGCCTTCCTCGAGGTCGATGTGGTCGTCGTCGTCCCACGACGGGCCGCGGCGCACCCCGGATGCATCGACGCGCTGCACGGCGTCGAGCAGCGGCAGGACGCCGTCAGGGGTGCGCACCGCCATCCACGGCGCCGCCTGGGCCCACGGGACGAGCACGAACGCGCGCTCATGAGCCCGCGGGTGCGGCAGGGCGAGGGGCGACCACGACGCGTCCGCCGCGCCGGCCTGCACCCCGTCGCGCTCGTCGGCGAGCACGATCTCGTCCTCGCGACCGGCCTCGCCGAGCGTCACGACGTCGAGGTCGAGGGTGCGCGCGCCCCAGCGCTCACCGCGGACGCGGCCGTGATCGGCCTCGATGCGATGCAGCTCGCGGATGAGATGCCCCGGCGCGAGCCGGGTGACGCCGACGACGACGGCGTTGAGGTAGTCGGGCTGCGCGACGCCCCCGACGGGGTCGGTCTCGACGAGGGGAGACACCTGGGTCACCTCGAACCCCTCGAGCGCCCGCAGCGAATCGAGCGCCGCGCGCAACGTCGCGACCCGCCGTCCGAGGTTCGTGCCCATCGCGACGACGACCCGGCGGCGCTGCTCGCGGCGGATGCTCACCGACGGGCCTGCCAACGCCCCGGTCGACGGGGTGAACGCGACACCTGCGGGAGCGTGCGGCTTGTGGACGGTGACGTCGACCGCCTCGACGATCTCCCACGCGAGGCAGGCGTCGGCAACGCGCTCGGCGAGCGTCTCGATGAGATCGACCGGCTCGCCGGAGCACACCTCGATGGCGCGCGCGGCGACGTCGGCGTACGACAGCGACGCCTCGAGTTCGTCGCTGCGGCCCGCGGGGCCCAGGTCGGCCTCGAGGCTGATGTCGAGCACGAACGGCTGCGGGATGCGCTTCTCGAAGTCGAGCACGCCATGGCACGCCGTCACGGCAAGGCCGGTGAGGGTGATTCGGTCACTCATCGGGGCCTGCCTCCGCCCACTCGCTCCCCGGCCGACCGCGGCGCCACGGCCCCGCGCGCCGCGGCGACGACGTCGAGCGCTGCGAGCGTCGACGGCACGTCATGCACGCGCGCCCCCCATGCGTCGTGCTGGGCGGCGAGGACGCTGGTTGCGGCCGTCGCGGCGTCGCGCGCGGCGGGCGGGACGGACGCGCCGTCCGCGATGAGCTGCGGCGTCCGCCCTGCGACGCCCAGAAAACTCTTGCGCGACGTGCCCCACAGCACCGGCAACCCGTCGACGTCGAACTCACCCATGCGCGCGAGCAGTTCCCAGTTCTGCTCGGCCGTCTTCGCGAACCCGAAGCCGGGGTCGACGACGAGCCTTTCGTCGCGGACGCCGGCCTCCCGCAGCGCGGCCACGGACTCGGCCAGCTCGCGACACACATCCGTGACGATGTCGTCGTACGCCGTGTGCTGCTGCATGTCGACGGAGTGCCCGCGCCAGTGCATCGCGACGAACGTCGCGTCACTCGCGGCGGCGACGTCGCGCATCCCTGGGTCGGCGAGCGCGCCGCTGACGTCGTTGATGATGTCCGCTCCGACAGCGACGGCGGCCTCGGCGACACTCGCCCGCATCGTGTCGACACTCACGCGCGCACCCGCGGCGACCAGTTCACGCACGACGGGGACGACGCGTCGGGCCTCCTCGTCGGCGCTGGGCCGCTGGGCTCCCGGGCGGGTCGACTCGCCGCCGACGTCGAGGATGTCGGCGCCCTGCGCCACCAGCTGCAGGCCGTGCTCGACCGCGGCGGCCGCGTCGAACCAGCGTCCGCCGTCGCTGAACGAGTCGGGCGTGACGTTGACGACTGCCATGACGAGCGGACGCCGCACCGGTCCATCCGCACGCGGCGACGAACCGTCGAGCGCATTGCCGTTCGAATCACCCGGAGACGAACGATCCGTGCGCATCTCACTCATGCGTTCCTCCGACGAGTGCGTCACTTGCCCATGACAAGGCTCATCGCCTCGGCGCGGGTCGCGGGGTTGCGCAGTTGACCGCGGACGGCCGAGGTGATCGTGCGCGCGCCCGGCTTGCGGATGCCACGCATCGACATGCACAGGTGCTCGGCTTCGATGACGACGATGACGCCCTGCGCGTCGAGGTGGTCGACGAGCGCGTCGGCGATCTGTGTCGTCAGCCGCTCCTGAACCTGCGGGCGCTTCGCAAACACGTCGACGAGCCGCGCGAGCTTGCTCAGCCCCGTCACCCGGCCGGACGTGGACGGGATGTACCCGACGTGCGCGACGCCGTGAAACGGCACGAGGTGATGCTCGCACGTCGAGTAGACCTCGATGTCACGCACGAGGATGAGCTCTTCGTGGTCGACGTCGAACGTCTTGACGAGCACGTCCTCGGGGTTCTGTCGCAGGCCCGCGAAGATCTCCGCGTAGGCGCGTGCCACGCGGGCGGGCGTCTCGACGAGCCCCTCGCGGTCGGGGTTCTCCCCGACCGCGAGCAGGATCTCGCGGACGGCCGATTCGAGGCGCGCGAGGTCGACCTCGGCGCCGGCCACGTCGTGCGTCTCAGCCACGGCGCTCAGTCACCCAGGCCGGGCCCGACATCGCTGGGGCCCTGCAGGCCAGGGCCGGCCGGCGGCTGGGGCGGGTAGAGGCTGATCTCGCCGTCGGGACGCTCGTCGGCGTGCGGGTTCTTGCCGAGGTCGATGGCGCGCTGTTCGGCGGGCGTCATGACCGGGCCGCGTGTGCTGACGTGGCGCTGTTCGCTCGAGAGCCACACCTCACGCACCGGCTCCTTGCGCACGGCGGAGAAGATCTCAGCCAGGCGCGGCGCGTCGAGGGTCTCCTTCTCGAGCAGTTCGAGCACGAGGGCGTCGAGGATGTCGCGGTTGTTGTTGAGCGCGCGCCAGGCCTCGTCGTGTGCGGCCTCGATGAGCTTGCGGACCTCGACGTCGACCATCGCGGCGACCTGCTCGGAGTACTCGCGGTTGTTGCCGCCCATGTCGCGGCCGAGGAAGACCTCGCCGCCGGAGTTGCCGAGGTGCACGGCGCCGACGTTCTCGCTCATGCCGAACTGCGTCACCATCTTGCGGGCGATGTCGGTGGCCTTCTCGATGTCGTTGCTCGCACCGGTGCTCGGGTCGTGGAACACCATCTCCTCGGCGACACGGCCGCCGAGGGCGTACGCGAGCTGGTCGAGCAGTTCGTTGCGCGTCGTCGAGTACTTGTCGTCGGTCGGCAGCACCATCGTGTAGCCCAGCGCGCGCCCGCGCGGCAGGATCGTGATCTTGCTGACCGGGTCGGTGTTGTTCATCGCCGCGGCGACGAGGGCGTGGCCACCCTCGTGGTACGCGGTGACCTTGCGCTCCTTCGCGCTCATCGGGCGCGACTTCTTCTGCGGGCCCGCCATGACGCGGTCGATCGCCTCGTCGAGGGCCTCGTTCGTGATGATCGTGCCGTTGGTGCGCGCGGTGAGCAGCGCAGCCTCGTTGAGCACGTTCTCGAGCTCGGCACCGGAGAAGCCCGGTGTGCGGCGCGCGACCGACATGAGGTCGACGTCCTTCGCCATCGGCTTGCCCTGGGCGTGCACCTGCAGGATGTGGTGGCGGCCGCCCATGTCGGGCGCCTCCACCGCGATCTGACGGTCGAAACGGCCGGGACGCAGCAGCGCCGGATCGAGGATGTCGGGGCGGTTGGTCGCCGCGATCAGGATGACGCGCGTGCGGTCGTCGAAGCCGTCCATCTCGACAAGAAGCTGGTTGAGCGTCTGCTCACGCTCGTCGTGGCCTCCGCCCAGGCCGGCGCCGCGGTGGCGGCCGACGGCGTCGATCTCGTCGACGAAGATGATGGCGGGGCTGTTCTCCTTGGCCTGCGCGAACAGGTCACGCACACGGCTCGCACCAACACCGACGAACATCTCGACGAAGTCGGAACCCGAGATCGTGTAGAACGGCACGTTCGCCTCGCCGGCGACGGCGCGCGCGAGCAGCGTCTTGCCCGTGCCGGGCGGGCCGTACAGCAGCACGCCCTTGGGGATCTTGGCGCCGATCTTCTCGTACTTCTCGGGGTCGGCGAGGAAGTCCTTGATCTCCTTGAGTTCCTCGACTGCCTCGTCGGCGCCCGCGACGTCGCTGAACTTCGTCGTCGGCATGTCCTTGCTGTGCAGCTTCGCCTTCGACTTGCCGAACTGCATGACCTTCGAACCGCCGCCCTGGGCCTGGCTCATGAGGAACCAGAACAGACCGACGAGCAGCAGGATCGGCAGGATGTTCATCAGCAGGGTGACGAAGATGCCCTGACGCTGCGGGTCGTCCGTGTATCCCTTAGGGGGCGTGTGCGCGCTCAGGGAGTCGACGACCTGCTTGCCGCGCGCGTCGACGTAGTCGGCCTCGACGCGCTTGACGTCCTTGAGCTTGCCGATGTCCTGCTTGTCCTTCAGCGTCAGACTGACGCTGTCGGGCGTGACCTTCGCACTCTCGACCTTTTCGGCGTTGATGAGGGAAATGGCCTGCGAGGTGTCGATGCGCGAATACCCGCCGATGTTGCTGAACATGTAGAACAGCAGCGCCACGGCGAGCGCGAGGACCACGTACAGGCCCGGCGTGCGCATGATTTTCTTAGCGTTCATCTGTTTGCGGGGCGAGCCCCGACCCTCTCATCGAAGAAGTGCCAGTCAACAAACCGCCAACGCGCGGCGCGGCGGCGATGTTCCCGCTCCCTGCGCGCGACCACAGCGGATTCGTCTCGATAGGACAGTGTGGCCCACTGAACGCGCCGCTGCGCCGCGGGTTCGCGCACAGCGCAACCGTGCCTCGTCCGGCGCGGCCGGTGGCGATGCTGGCGTCAGCGCCGCGAGGACGCTCGATCAGGAGTACACGTGCGGCGCGAGCGTGCCGATGTCGCGCAGGTTGCGGAACTTCTCGTCGAAGTCGAGCCCGTAGCCGACGACGAAGGAGTTGGGGATGTCGAATCCGACGTACTTGCAGTCGATCTCGACCTTCGCAGCCTCCGGCTTGCGCAGCAGCGTGCAGATCTCGACCGACGCGGGGTTGCGCGACTCGAGGTTGCTGCGGATCCAGCTCAGCGTCAGGCCGGAGTCGATGATGTCCTCCACGATGAGGACGTGGCGGCCGGAGATGTCGGCGTCGAGATCCTTCAGGATGCGCACGACGCCGGAGCTCTTCGTCCCCGAGCCGTAGGAACTGACGGCCATCCAGTCCATCGGCACCGAGCCCGGCAGCGCTCGCATGAGGTCGGCCATGACGAGGATCGCGCCCTTGAGCACGCCGACGAGCAGCACGTCCTTGCCCTCGTAGTCACGCCAGATCTGCGCAGCGAGCTCTTCGAGCTTCGCGTGAATCTGTGCCTCGGTGAACAACACGTTCTCGAGGTCGTTTCCCATCTGGGAAGAGTCCATCACCGGCTCCTCGTCATCTCTGCCGGTCTTGCCGGCGCTCGCCACCGCGCGTGCTCGCGGGCGGCCGTCCACGTCATTCTCCCTTGCGGCGTGGGCTGATGGTCATCTCGCCCCCGACGCGTCGCACCTCAACGCTACCCGGGACGTCGATCGGCCCCTGCCCCGACCAGGCGACGAGCAGCCGTTCGACGTCGAACAGGTGCCCGCTCGACAGTTCGGCGTCGCGGGCGCCGTGCAGGACGAGCAGCCGGCGCAGCGCACGGATGCGCAGCGCAGGGTCGAGCCCGACCAGCGCTACGACACTCCACGTCGCGGGCCAGGCTCGGGCGTCGTCGGTGCCCGCGGAGCGCGCGAGCGCCTCGTCGGTGAGGCGGTCGAGCAGGTCGGCGTCGCGGCCGGCTGCGGCCGCGGTGCGGAACAGGCTGCGGCGCAGCGTCGGTGCCGCGAGTTCACGTTCGAGTGCCGCGAGGGTGTGGCGCGCGCGCACCCGGCTGAAGGCCGGGTCGTCGTTGTGCGGGTCGTGCCACGGTTCGAGGCCGAGCGCTTCGCAGGCGAGCTCGGTGTCGACGCGCCGCACCGGCCCACCTGGCACGATCTCGGGGCCGAGCAGGAACGGTCGCAGCTGGCGCGCACGGTCGGCGCGCATGCCGGCGAGCGCTCGCGTGCCGCTGCCGCGCATGAGGCCGAGCAGCACCTGTTCGGCCTGGTCGTCGGCCGTGTGCGCGAGTACGGCGCGCGCCGCGCCCACTGCGTCCGCGACGTCGAACAGCGCTCGACGACGGGCCGCGCGGGCGGCCGCTTCGAGCCCTTCCGGCGCGTCGGCGTCGACGGTGACGGCGACGGTGCGCACGTCGTCGTCCGCGAAGCCGAGCTGGTCGACGCAGGCGCGGCGCGCGCGTTCGGCGACGTCCGCCGAGCCCGCTTGCAGCCCGTGGTCGACGATGACGACGTCGACCGCGACGCCCTGCTTCGGCGCCTCGAACGCGAGGGCCGCGGCGAGCGCCATGGAGTCGGCTCCCCCGCTGACGCCGGCGACGACGCGCCGCTCACCCGCGGCATCACTCGAGAACGTGCGCTGCAGCGCGGTGCGGACGGCGAGGCGCGTCAGAGCGACGCTGGGGTGCGGGCCACTCATCGGAACAGCGACCCGTGGATGCGTTCGACCCACAGCTGAGGGCGCTGGATCTCGGCGGGCGTCGGCAGGTTCTCGGGGGCGGCCCAGACGGCGTTGAAACCGTCGATTCCCACCTTTTCCTGTACGCCGCGCACGAATGCTGCGCCGTCACGGTACTGGCGCATCTTGGCCTCGAGGCCCATGAGGCGTCGCAGCAGCTTGTCGATGTTGCCGAGACCGGCGCGGCGGTCGCCGAAGCGGGCGCGGATCGTCTCGACGCTCGGCACGATCTGCGGGCCCACGTCGTCCATGACGACGTCGGCGTGGCCTTCGAGCAGGGACATGACGGCGGCGAGGTCGGCCATGCGCGCGCGTTGTTCGGGGGTGGCGAAGATGTCGCTCAGCCCCATCGAGCCCTCCTTGAACGCCTCGGGCACACGTTTGGCGATCTCGCCGACGCGCGTCGCCATCTCCTCGGGCGTCGGCGCCATGTCGACCAGCAGGTCTCGGGCGGCGCTGACGACGTGCTCGCGTAGCCAGGGCACGGCGGTGAACTGCACGCGGTGCGCCTCTTCGTGCAGGCACACCCAGAGGCGGAAGTCGTGCGGGTCGACGTCGAGTTCGCGTTCGACCTGGACGATGTTGGGCGCCACGAGCAGGAGCGACGGCGTACCGCCGGGTGCGATGTCGTACTGACCGAGCACCTTGCTCGACATGAACGCCATGAGCCCGCCGACCTCTCCCCCGCTCACCTTGGCGGTGATAGCGCGCGCGACCGGCCCGGCGGCGCGTTTGGCGGTGATCTTGTCGACGACGGGCGCGATCATCCCGTCGAGGGAGGCGATGTTGACGTCGACCCACGCGCTGCGGTCGACGACGCGCACCGCGCCGATGTCGTCGGGCGTGACGAGCTGCGCCGTCTGCGCGACGGGATCGTGGGCGCGGCAGGCGGCGTCACGCAGTTCGGCGACGGCGTCGCTCGCTTCGGCGGCACTGAGGCGCGGGCCGCCGCGATGCAGTTTCTTGCCCGTCGTCGCGGCGAAACGCCAGTCGATGTAGCTCGGTTCACCCATGCTGCTCACGCTACCGCGCGGCGCCGACAGCCCCTTGACGGTCGCGAATCGCCCGGCGTCGAGTCCGAGAGCCCACGACGGGGCGGCACGCTCAGACCTCCGTCGTCTTGACGGGGCGGGCGCCGAGTTCGGCGTCGAGACGCAGCAGGCCGGGGCCGTCGCCGTCGATGAACTTCAGGCGTCCGATGATCTGCGAGACGGTGGCTTCTTCCTCGATCTGCTCGGACAGGAACCAGTTGAGCAGCGGGCGCGAGTCGAGGTCGTCGTTGTTCTCGGATTCGCGGAAGAGGTCGCGGATCGCCTGCGACACCTTCTGCTCGTGCGCGAGCGCGAACTCGAACGCCTGCAGCGCGCTCGTCACCTCGAGCTCGGCGGCGGCGATGTTGCCGATGCGAGCGTGGTTGCCGCGGTCGCCCAGGTGATCGATGAGCTTGTTCGCGTGGACGATCTCCTCGTCGGCCTGATGACGCAGCCACGCGGCCATGCCCGGCAGGTCCATCTCGTCGAGCGCGATCGCGAGCTGGCGATAGACCATCGACGCCTCGAACTCGCGTGTCACCTGGTGGTTGAAGGCCTTCTCGAGAGCATCAGTCATCTTCATGACGCCCAGGCTAATCGCGGCCGTCATGTCGGTCACGGAAAGAGAGGCTTTCCTCATCTCGGCGATGCGGTTCGTCGCCTCCACGTGCGCGACAGCGTCGCGGACCGGACGCGGGTGCCCCAGCGCCGACCACCCCTGCTCACGCCTCGGAGGATTCGATGCGCCCGGCACGGACGGCTGAGCTCACCCGTTCCGGTCCGCTTCCCTGCCGAGCTGCTCGAAGAGGTCAAGAGCGCCGCGCAAGCCGACGATCGGTCGGTCTCGGCTTGGATCCGGCGAGCCGTCGAGCATGAACTGCGCCGTAGCGCCTGAGCGGTGCGTCCGTTCTGGCAGCCTGAATTCACGGTCAGCATGAGCGGCGACGCGACAGCCGGCGATTCGACAACGCATGCTGCCGAGCGTCAACACATGCTGAGTTCAGGGCAGCTTCGTCAACTCGGCGACGAGGTGGTCGACGGCCGTCTTGGCGCCGATGGCGCCGTCGGAGAACGTGCCGTTCGTCGTCACGGCGAACACGAGCGGGGGGCCGTTCTTCGTCGTCGCCAGGCCCGCGAGCGACGACGCGTCAGGCAACGACCCGGTCTTCGCCCGCACGAGACCGGCGCCGTCCTGCGACTCGGCGCGCATGTATCGATCGTGCAGGGTGCCGTTCCACGCCGAGACTGGCAACCGCTCGATGACGCGCGCATACGTCGCATCCTTGCCCGTCGATGCGCGCGTCAGCACGTCGCCGAGCACCCGCACCGGCAGCGTCGTGCCCGACGACAAACCGCTCGTGTCGACGAGCTTCACGCCGCTGACGTCGACGCCCTCACGCTCGAGCACCGACGTCACCCACGTGCCCGCCGCGGCCGAATCGCCGTGCACCCCGTCGAGCGCCGCAGCCTGACGGGCGAGGGACTCAACCATCGAGTTGTCCGAATCCTGCAAGGCGAGCCCGAGCAGGTCGAGCACCGGCGCCGACGTCACCGACCCGAGCTGCTGCCCCGCCACCGGCGTCGTCACGTTCTTGCCGTACGTCGCCGTGATACCGCGCTTGCCGAGTTCCTTGACGAATGCCTGCGCGGCGTCCTTCGTCGGGTCGGCGACGGCCGGGGTGCGGTTGTCGGCGCGCTCGGAGGCGAGCGCCAACGTCGTGATGCGCGCCGTGAAACCGTAGTCGAACAGCGCGTCCTCCCACCCCTTCGCCTTGTTCGGCCCGGGCGCGTATGAGGTGTTCGTGTCGACGGTGACCTTCGTGATGCCCTGCTTCTTGAGCGCCGCCGCGCTCTGCGCCGCGAGGTCGCCGAGGCCGGCGCGACCGGCGACCTTCGTCGCATCGCCCGCCCCCTCGGCGAGGGTCATGTCACCGCCGGCGACGAGCTCGACGGTGCTGCCCTCGAGCGTCGCCCGCGTCGTCAGCCCCTTGTCGAGGTCGAGTTCGCTATGGGCGATCGCGAACGCACTCGCGAGCTTCGTCACCGACGCCGGCGTCGTCGCCTTGCTCGAATCGTGTTCGTAGAGAACGGTTCCCGTCGACGCATCGCGTACCGTCACCGCCGTCGGCGAACCGAACCACGGGTTCTTAAGCGACGCCTCGACCGACTTCTTCACCTCGTTCGCGCTCGGCGCGGCCCCGACGCTCGCCGATGGCAACGGCGCCGACGCGGCCTTCTGCGACGGCTCATACGTCTTGCCCTCGACCGTCACGGCCTTGGGGGTGTCCGTCGGCGCGAGCGTCAGGACGCCCGGCACCACGTCGTAGGCATCGAGGGCGCCGTACCCCGCGAGCGCCGCCACGAGCGCACCGCTGACGGCCCACGTCCGCTTCTTCATCGGGGCACCACCTTCATCGCGTCCTGCTGCCGCGCCATCGCACGTCGATGACGAGTTTTTCATCCGCGCCCCGGTACGGAACACTAAGGAACGACCATTACACCAGCTATCCGGAGGGCACGAACCATGGAGTTCGACGTCACCATCGAGATCCCGCGCGGCACACGCAACAAGTACGAGGTCGACCACGAGACGGGCCGCATCCGCCTCGACCGCATCCTGTTCACCGCGATGCACTACCCGGCCGACTACGGCTACATCGAGGACACCCTCGGTGAGGACGGCGACCCGCTGGATGCGCTGCTGCTCATCGACGAGCCGACGTTCCCCGGCTGCGTCGTGCGCGCCCGCGCCATCGGTGTCTTCCGCATGGTCGACGAGGCCGGCGGCGACGACAAGATCCTGTGCATCCCCGCGGGCGACCCGCGTCAGGATCACGTGACGGACATCAAGGACGTCTCCGACTTCACGCTCAAGGAGATGTCGCACTTCTTCGAGACGTACAAGGCGCTCGAGCCGGGCAAGTCCGTCGAAGAGGGCTCGCACTGGGTCGACGCCGCGGCCGCGCAGAAGACCGTCGAGGAAGCGCTCGAGCGCGCCAAGGCCGAGGGCATGACGACGGCGCGCTGGGCGATGCCGGGCCACGACGCCCACGAGACCGAGCGCTCCATCGACAAGGCACCCGGCGACTCCCAGGCCGAGAAGCCGACGAAGTGACCCGCCCCTGAGCGTCACGCTCAGCGACGCCGCAGCCCCCGTCCGAGTTCGGACGGGGGCTGCGGCGCGTTCTGGCTGTTGGGTGGGGTTGACGATGCGAGATGAGATCCGACGTGGTTTCGGCAGCGTCAACCAACCTGCGCGAATGTGGACGTAGATCGCCGATGTGGACGTAGATGGCGAAGGTGGACGCCGTTCGCCGATGTGGACATGAATCGCAGGGGCGCAGGCGGGTCTGCGCCCCTGCGGGGGCACGAGAGTGCTGCATCACCGGAACGCCTTCAATTGCTGCTGCGGCGGTCAATACCCCGTCTATCGTTGGCACATGAACCAGGGGACGAGGAACCACGGCATGCGGAAGGCCGCGACAGTGCTCGCGGTGGCCATGACGTTGAGCGCGGCGGCATGCTCATCGAACGACGACGGATCGAAGAGCGGCGGGTCGTCAGGCGCCGGGTCGTCCAACGCGTCAGGGTCCAGCGGTTCTCAGGGCGCCTCGGGCGCGTCGTCGGCGCAACCCAGCTCGTCGAACGCGCCGGGTCTCGCGGCCGGCAAGAGCATCGACATCGGTGGTTCGGGCGACATCCTCGTCCACGTGCCTGTGCGCGACGACGCCGCGCACAATGCGGCGGCGAGGGGCGCGAAGGGCTACGACTTCGACCCGATGTTCGCCAACGTCACCAAGCCGATCAGCGCGCTCGATCTCGCGATCTGCCACATGGAGACGCCGCTGTCGACGACGAACACGAACCTTTCCATCCCCGCGACGCTCAGCTTCAACGTCCCGCACGAGGTCGCCGGATCGTTGAAGCGTGCCGGGTTCGACGGCTGCGACCGCGTCGGCAACCACGTCATCGACCGCGGCATCCAGGGCGTCGGCGAGACGAAGAAATCGCTCGACGAAGCGGGCCTGAAGAACCAGGGCCCGACGCCGACGCCGAGCACCGGCCAGAGCGCCGTGATGTACGACGTCAAGAGCGTCAAGGTCGCGCAGCTCGCGTACTCGTACACGACCGGCAACGCGGCCGCATCGAACACGCACGTGCCGGCGCAGTGGCCGTGGCTCAAGTACTGGCAGTTCCCCGTCGTCACCGCCGAGGGCATCCTGGCCGACGCGAAGAAGGCGAAGGCTGCGGGCGCCGACGTCGTCGTCATCAGCATGCACTGGGGCGAGGAGTACAGCATCCCGGCCTCCACCGAGCAACGCGCACTCGCAGCGAAACTGCTCGCGAGCGACGACGTCGACACGATCCTCGGCACGCATGTCCACGTGCCGCAGTCGTGCGAGAAGATCAACGGCAAGTACGTCGTCTACGGCATGGGCAACTTCCTGAGCAACCAGGGTCCGAGCGTCAATTCGAGCCTCAAACCGTCGACGCAGGACGGCATGATCGTCGACGTGAAGCTGACGAAGGGTGACGACGGCAAGGTGACGCAGCAGCTCACCTACCAGCCGACGCACGTCAACCTCACCGGGCACGTCATCGAACTCGCGACGCCGATGAAGAACGCCGACGCCTACGGCCGTGTCAAGGCTGCGATGACGCAGCTCGGCAGCAAGTGCGACGCCACCCCCGCGAGCTGACTCGACGTGTCGCCCAGCTGAGCGAGCGCTCCACTCTCACTTGTAGAGGTTGAGCCCCCCGGCGTCCATGTGCACGGTGAGGTGGTCGTCGAGGACGGGGCGCAGTTCCGAGGTCGGCGCGGAGTACAACTCGAGCGAGTCGACGATCACCCCGTCGGGGCTGTTGACGACGATCCCCGGAACGCAGGTGTAGATGTTGTCGTGATCGCTCGCGTTGCTCGCGTCGATGCGGACACTCGTGCCGGCGCCGTTGTCGATCGACATGGACACCTGGTAGCGGCGAAACGACCCCGTGCCGTTCGATTGCGCCGAGTACACGACGGGCAGCACCGCCACGACCTTCGGGTTGAGACGGATCTCGATCGTCTCACTCGCCATCGGCGCAGGCGGGCTCTGCTTCTTGCGCCCGAACAGTCCCCCACCGGTGTGTGCCGTCCGTGCTCGTCCGACGTCGCCGAGATGCGTGACGGCGCCGTCCGAGGAGCGCTGCGTGGCCTGGGGCTCCTCCTTGGTCCCGAACGTCGCGACCGTCTCGTCGTGCCCGTCGGCGTAGCGCACGAGAGCGAAGACGTCGTAGTCGGTGGCGGCCGGCCACTCGATGCGAGCCGTGATGACGGGCGACTTCTCGATCGAGACACGCTGCCCCTTCGTCAGGCTGATCGCCCCCGTGCGCTTGCCGAGATCGACCGGGCCGCTCGACGACGGCATCGGCGCAGCGGCAGGCGGCGCAGCAACAGGAGGCGCAGCCGCAGGAGGCGCAGCCGCAGGAGGCGTGGCGGGGAGCGGTCCAGCTGTCGGGGCGGCGGCGAGGGGCGTCTGAGGCGTGTCGTTCTCGACGCTCACGCCGTGCTCGCGCAGGAGCGCGGGCAGCCCGCCGTCCCATCCTGCGGAGACGTTGCGCACCTTCCACGCGCCACCTCGCAGGTAGATCTCGACGAGCACCGCCGCGCGCTCGCTCGTGAATCCGGTTGCGGTGACGGCGTATTGCTCACCGTGCGCGTCGATCGTGACGGCGAGCTGCGGGGACGAGGCGAGCGAGCCCGGCGCCGCGTCATCCATCGCGACGGCGACGGCGAGACGTTCGATCTGCGGCGGGAGTGCGGACAGGTCGACGGTGATGTCACCACCATCGAGACGCACCGCGCCCTCGGGTGAGCGGGGCTGGTTGTAGAAGACGAAGTCGTCGTCGGTGCGCACGACCCCGTCTGCGGTCAGTTGCAGCATCATGAGGTCGACCGTGCCCGGCTGGGTGCCGACGACCGTGATGGCGAGGCCGGTGCCGCCGAGGGGCGCGTTGGCCCCCTTGCTCAACTCGTTCATTCCGCCACCCTGGCACAGGCTCGCGACCGCGGAGGGGCTTACGCGCGGGTAGCACCTCGGTGTTCGTCCGCCCCGGCGCGCTCGGTGCGGCGGCGGGAGACGCCTGCGCGCAGGTGCGCGTAGTCGTCGTCGGCGAGGACGACGTCGTGGGTGCGGCGGCGGTAGTGCCACATCATCGCCAGGCCCAGCGCCCACACGAGGTACTGCACGCTCATCGCCTTGCGGAATGCCTCGACGTCGTATGTTGCCGGGCCGCCGGGGGCGACGTGGTCGAGCACGAGACCGATGAGGACGATGCACGTCACGGACGCGACGTAGCCGCCGACGTTGACGATGCCGTTGGCGCTGCCGATGCGTGCGGCGGGGTTGAACGAGCGGGCGACGTCGAAGCCGACCATCGAGCCCGGTCCGCCGAACGCCATTGCGATGCACAGGAGCACCAGCAACCACAACGGTGCACGGCCGGGCCACAGCAGCACGATCGTCCACAGCGTGATGACGGTGAGAACGACGGCGAACACGGCGACCGACCGTCGATGCGGGAAGCGTGCGGTGAACGTACCCATGATCGGACTCGTGACGATGATCGTCAGCACCATGATGCTGAGCAGCGCGCTGGCGGCACCCTCGGACAGGCCCTGCCCCTTCGTCAGGAACGGGAAACCCCACAGCAGCATGAACACGTTCATCGAGAACTGCGCGGTGAAGTGCGCCCACAGGCCGAACTTCGTGCCGGGCTCGCGCCACACCTGCGCGAGTGTCTGCCCGACGGCGCGCAGGCGGATCGAGTCGCGGCGCTCGTCGTGCGTCGGCGAGTCGATGACGACGAACCACATGACGACGCCGAGGACGACGCCGAACGCCGCCGCGCCGAGGTACGTCGTGCGCCACCCGAGGCTGTGCAGGCTGACGGCGAGTGGCCCTGCCGCGAGGAGCGAGCCGAGCTGGCCGGCGAACCCGGTGATCTGCGTGACCATCGGCGCGCGTCGCACCGGAAACCACAAGGCCGCGATGCGCAGGACGCACACGAAGATCATCGCGTCGCCCATGCCGACGAGGACGCGCGCGCCGATGCCCTGCGCGAACGTCGACGCGAACGCGAACCACGCCTGCCCGAGCGTCATCGTCAGCGTTCCGGCGGCCAGCAGCTTCTTCGAACCGAACTGGTCGAGCATCGCGCCGACGGGCACCTGCATCGCCGCGTAGACGAGCAGCTGCACCATCGCGAACGTCGCGAGCTGTCCGGACGAGATACCGAAACGCTGCGCCGCGAGGATGCCGGCGACCCCGAGCGAGGTGCGGTGGAACACGGCGAGGACGTAGACGCTCACCGCCGCGGTCCAGATCGCCCAGGCGCGTCGCCCACCGAGCGGGGCGACAAGTTTCGAGGTGGGCGTGTCAACGGGCGCGGCGGTGTGGGACGTCATGGTGACGCCAGTTTAGTTCGGTTCTCGATGTTGCTCGCCGAGGCTTCCACGCATGCGAGCGACCCCGCCGCAGCCACGACGCTCTGAGCAGGTCCGGACGGCAACGCTTTTCGCGCCCCTCCCACCTCGCACCGTCGGCACGGCTGGACCCGCTGCGTGAACATCGCCAACTGCTGTCGGTGCCCGCCTCTACTCTGACGAATGTGACGAACGAGCAGCACCCCACTCCCGCGACCACCGACTCGGCGACCACCGACTCAGCCACCACCGACTCGACGAGCGGCGCCGAGGCCGTCGAGACGCCCGCGCAGCGTCGCGCCGCCATGGTCGCGGTGACGGTGCTGCCGATCGTCGTCGTCATCGCCGGGTTGTGGGGGTACAACAGCCCGTCAACGTTCACGTCACACGCGTCGTGGGTGCCGTACCTGCTCGGCGTCGTCATGTTCACGATGGGGCTGACGTTGACGCCGCGCGATTTCGCCGCCGTCCTGCGCCGCCCGTGGGCCGTGCTCATCGGGCTGGCCGCGCACTACGTCATCATGCCGGGAGCGGGCTGGATCATCGCGCACGCACTCAACCTCTCCCCCGAGCTCGCCGTCGGGCTCATCCTCGTCGGCTGCGCGCCGAGCGGGACGGCGTCGAACGTCATGACGTTCCTGTCGAAGGGAGACGTCGCCCTCGGCGTCTCCGTCGCGACGGTCTCGACGCTCGTCGCACCCATCGTCACACCCCTGCTGACGGCGTTCCTCGCCGGGTCGTACCTGCACGTCGATGCGGGGTCGATGATGGTCGACATCGTCAAGACGGTGCTCGTGCCGATCGTGCTCGGCGTCGTCGTCAGGCTCGTCATCCGCGACGAGGGCGTACGCGCCATCGCGCCCGCGCTGCCGTGGATCAGCGCGTTCGTCATCGCGTGGATCGTCGCGATCGTCGTGGCCGGCAGCGCCGGAAAGCTCGCGAAGGTCGGCGGCATCGTCTTCCTCGCCGTCGTGCTGCACAACGGTTTCGGGCTGCTGCTCGGCTACATCGCGGCCCGGTTCGCCGGGCTCGACGTGAAGGCGCGCCGCGCGCTCGCGTTCGAGGTCGGCATGCAGAACTCCGGCCTCGCCGCGACGCTGGCCAAGGTGCACTTCTCGCCGCTGGCCGCCCTGCCGTCGGCGGTGTTCTCGGTGTGGCACAACGTCTCGGGCGCCATCCTCGCGGCGTGGTTCGCGCGCCAGCCGGTCGGCGAACGCGAGCCGTCCCAGGGCTGACACCGTCGGCCCGCGGGCGCGCCGGGCAGGTGCGCCCGGCCGTCTCCGTTCGTGCGTGCAAGCGCGCTACCACGGAGTCCGGCCGCCGTCAGGAGTGGTCGTGCCCCAACGTCTTCGCGGCTTTGTCGGCGCGGCTCTTCACGCGGGCGAGCAGCCCGACGACACCCGCCTCGAGGCAGGCATTGATGAAGACGAGGAACTGGTTGAAGTAGGCGTTGAGCAGGTTGACGCCGCCGAGCATGAGCAAAAGCGCCGCGATGCCCCAGCGGGCGCCGTCGGCGAGGCTGCTGCTGCCGTCACCGAGTCGTTTCACCGCTCGCCAGGCGAAGAACGCGGCGACGGTGCCGATGAGCGCGGCGACGCTCGCGGCCGTCCACGCGACCTTGCCCGGGTGGTCGCCGAGGAGACTGTTGTGGCCGCTGACGGCGTCCGGGCCGTAGGCCTGCCACAGCGAGTAGACGAACACGCCCGGACCGGCGAAGACACCGACGACAGCGAGCACGCCCAGCGCGAGACGGCTCAGCTTGCGCTGACGGCTCGGCGGCAGCAGCCGCTCCTCGACCGCGTCGAGACGCTCCATCATCCGCCCGACGCGACGCTCGTCATCGGGGACGGCCTGGCTTCGCGCCACGTCGAGAGCCTGCGCCAGCCCCTCGGCGATGGCGCGCTCCTGCCCCGTCGGCTCGTCGCGCCTGACGGCGTCGAGGTGACCCTCGATCGTCTCGACCTGGCTGCGCGTGAGCGGCCCGTCAGCCGCCGGTTTCATGAGTTCGAGCGCGGCGTAGAGGTGATTGCGAGCGTGGGGCGGCCGTTGCGAGCCCACCCGCATCGCGGCCACCCCGAGCGCCGCGAGAATCGCGTAGCACAGGGGCGCGGCGAGAGGGAAGAAGTAGTCGTTGTCCTTCGTGATGAACTTGCCGATCTCGTCGACGAACAACCCGACGCCGATGCCACCCGCGATCGAGGCGAACGCCGTCGCCCACCGATTGGCCAGGGACAGCACGACCGTCAACGCGATCATGAGCAGCAACCCGCCCCACACGGCGTGTGCGATGTGGAAGATCTCGCCGCCAACCTGCGGGTAACCCGTCGCGAGCAGGTAGCCGCGCGTCACGAGGATCGTGATGACGGCGGCGACACTCATCCAGCCGACAGCGGTGCCCGCGCCCGCCTTCGTCACAGGGCTACGCGTCGGTTTCGTCGGCGGACTGGGCATGCCTTCACTCTGTCACGCGCGATCTCGCGGTGAAGCGTGACCCCTGAACCGCCGATACTGACGGCCGGCCGCCGCCGCAGCGTCGACTCGTGACACTTGTCATGGCGCGGTCGTGACGTCCGCCCGAGGCCCGCTCCGCCCACCGCGACGAGGCTGGAGGCATGAACAACGCAGCCATCACCCTCACCGGCGTGACGAAGACCTTCCCCGGCAAGCACGGGCGCGTCGAGGCCGTCCGTGGGGTCGACCTCGAGATCGCGCCCGGCGAGGTCGTCGCGTTCCTCGGCCCCAACGGCGCGGGCAAGACGACGACGATCGACATGATCCTCGGCCTGAGCGAACCGACGACGGGCAACGTCACCGTCTTCGGCATGACGCCGCACGCGGCCGTCGCGCGTGGCCTCGTCGCCGCCGTCATGCAGACCGGCGGACTGCTCAAGGATCTGACGGTGCGCGAGAGCGTCGAGTACGTCGCCGCCTTGTTCCCCGACGCCCGGCCCGTCGACGACGTCCTCGCCACCGCCGGCATCACCGACCTCGCCGACCGGCGCCTCGGCAAGTGCTCCGGGGGCGAACAGCAGCGCGTGCGGTTCGCGATGGCGCTCGTGCCCGACCCCGCGCTCATCGTGCTCGACGAACCGACGACAGGCATGGACGTCAACGCCCGCCGGGCCTTCTGGGAGGCCATCCATGCCGACGCCGCGCGCGGCCGAACGATCCTGTTCGCCACCCACTACCTCGAGGAGGCCGACGCGTGGGCCGACCGCGTCGTCGTCATGCGGGACGGCGAGATCGTCGCCGACGGCTCGAGCAGCGACATCCGCGCAGCGGGCGGTGGCCGACGCGTGAGCGCGACCTGGCCCGACGCGGACATCGCCCTCGTCGAGGCGATCGAGGGCGTCTCGGGCGTCGACGTCCACGGCGACCAGATCGTCGTCCACACGAGTGACAGCGACGCCGTCGCACGCGAACTCCTCACGCGCACAACGGCGCACAGCCTCGACATCACCTCGCGCGGCATCGAGGACGCCTTCGTCGAGCTGACCTCGCCGTCCGAAGCGGGCGCCACCGTGTCCCGCTGACGGCCTTTCCCCCTCACCCCTTCGGGTTCTCACCCTCTCTCGCGCTTCCTCACTTCACCTCTCGCTCCCCATCCCGACCACGTCGGCACCCTGTTCTCTGCGTGCAGATGCACCCGGGTGCATTTGCACGCAGAGGACGAGCGCCCCTCTCGAAAGCAGGTCTGCCATGTCCACCACGACGAGCACCTTCACCCCGCGTCTCGACGGCGCGCCCCTCGACCCGTCGGAGCGTCGAGCGCCGCGAGGCAGCGGCCTCAACGCCCGCGTCATGGGCCTGGAGCTGAGGCGGGTGCTGCGCAACAGGCGCAGCTTGATCTTCACGCTCATCTTCCCCATCGCGATGTTCGTCTTCGTCGCGAGTTCGATCTCCGAGGGCGATCAGGTGATCGGCAACGGTGTGGTCGCGAACGTCAACGCTTATCTCATGGTGAACATGGCGCTGTACGGCGCGATCATGGCGGCCACCAGCGCCGGCGCGAGCGTCTCGATCGAGCGCGCGGCGGGGTGGTCCCGGCAGTTGCGCCTGACGCCTCTGCAACCGGTCGCGTACATCGTCATAAAGATGATCGCCGCGATCGTCATGGCGCTCATCGCCGTCAGCGTGACGTTCGCGGCCGGTCTCGGTTCGGGCAAGGCGCACGCCGACGTGCTGTCGTGGCTCGAGGCGGGCGCCGTCATCGTCGCGGGTTCGCTCGTGTTCGCGGCGCTCGGGTTGCTGCTCGGATACCTGCTGCCGAGTGATTCCGTCATGCAGATGCTCGGTGGGCTCATGGCCATCATGTCGATGCTCGGCGGCATCTTCTTCCCGATCAAGGACGGCTCGACGTTCGATCACTTCGCCCAGTTCACGCCGATGTACGGCATCGGCAAGCTCGCCCAGTGGCCGCTGTCGCTCACGACGTCGGGCGGTCACGGCAGCTTCCACCTCGTGTGGGCGCTCAACCTCGTCGCGTGGGGCCTGCTGTTCATCGGTGGCGCCGCCTGGAGCTTCCGTCGCGACACGGCGCGCGTGTGAGCAACGCGTACCCCGACGCCCGGTGCCGGATCGAGACTCTGCCGGCCAGCACGGCGGCGTGCACGATCCGCCACCAGGCCCGTGCGACCCGGATAGGTTGGGCCACGTGAGCCCGCGACGACCCGCCCTGGCCTGGCCTCGAGAGCAGGCCCGCACCCGCAACGTCGGCGCCCGGCGCGCGCGCACCCGCGGCATGCTCGCCTGGTTCTGGGTCGTGTTCTGGCTGATCTTCCTCGTGCAACCCGTCACGGAGAACATCGCCGACGGCGGCCGCCGCACCGCCGGCGCCCTGCTGCTGCTTGCGGGCGCGGCCGTCTATGTCCCCGTCATCGCGGCGACGATGCGTCGGCTCTGGAGCGGCACCCCGCGCACCCGCTCGACGCAGGCCGTCGTCGCGACGTCGGCGCTCGTCGTCGCCGCCTGCATGCTGAGCGCAGCGCCCCTCATCGGCCAGGACGCCTTCGCACTGTTGCCGTATTCGCTCGTCATCTTCATGCTCGGGATGACGCCGCTGCTCGGCGCGGCGCTCGCGCTCAGCGTCGTCACGGCGACGGCGTCGCTCAGCCACGCGCTCACCGGTTCGTCGCTGCAGCCGGGCCTGCTGTTCGCGGCCGTGGCGTCGGGGCTGGCCTCCGGGCTCGGCGCGTTCTCGGCCGAACGCACACGCGACGCGGAAGCGGCCCGCGAGGATGCAGCGCTGCTGCGCGTGCAGGACGAGCGCAACCGGATGGCGCGCGATCTGCACGACATCCTCGGTCATTCGCTCACCGTCATCACGATGAAGGCGGAGCTCGCGGGCAAGCTCGTCGACGTCGATCCCGAGAAGGCGAAGACGCAGATCGCGGAGCTCGAGCAGCTGGCGCGCGGGGCATTGGCCGACGTGCGCACGACCGTCTCGGGGTATCGCGAGATGTCGCTGTCGGGCGAACTCGCCCGGGCGAGAAGGGCATTCGCCGACGCCGGTATCGCCGTCGACCTGCCCCGCCACGTCGACGACGTCTCCCCCGACCTGCGTGAACTGTTCGCCTGGGCCGTGCGCGAGGCGACGACGAACGTCATCCGCCACGCGGGCGCCTCGCACGTGACGATCGCTCTCTCCCCGACGCGTCTGAGTGTGCGCGACGACGGTCGTGGCGCTGCTGCGAACGCCGGCGACGGTAACGGGCTCACGGGTCTGCGCGAACGCGCCGCGGCCGTCGGTGCCGTCGTCGAGACGCGCAGCGACGACGGGTTCACGCTGGACGTGTTGACGCGTGATGCGCCGGCCTCGGGCACCGACGACGGCGCAGCTGCCGAGCGACGGGGCGTCGAGTGAGGCGCGCCTACGCAGGTGGATTCGCCCTGCGGGGAACGACGACGAAAGGCCGACCATGACGATCCGACTTCTCATCGCTGACGATCAGGCGATGGTGCGTGGCGCGCTCGCGGCACTGCTCGATCTGGAGAGCGACCTCGAGGTCGTCGCCGAGGTCGGGCGGGGTGACGAGGTGCTCGACGCGTGCCGCGAGCACGCGCCGGACGTCGTCCTCATGGACGTCGAGATGCCCGGCATGGACGGCCTCGAGGCGAGCGCCGCGCTGCGTCAGGCGCTGCCCGCGGTGAAGATCCTCATCGTCACGACGTTCGGTCGGCCCGGCTTCCTGCGGCGCGCGATGCAGGCGGGGGTGCAGGGGTTCGTCGTCAAGGACACCCCGGCGACGCAACTCGCCGACGCCGTGCGCCGCGTCCACGCGGGCCTGCGTGTCGTCGACCCGCAGCTCGCCGCCGACAGTCTCGTGTTCGGCGAATCACCGCTGACGGCACGCGAACTCGACGTCCTGCGCGCCGCCGCAGCCGGCGGCACCGTGGCCGATATCGCCCGCGCCGTGTTCCTGTCGGAGGGCACGGTGCGCAACCACCTGTCGTCAGCCATCGGCAAGACGAGCGGACGCACCCGCGCCGATGCCGTGCGCATCGCGCAGGAGAACGGGTGGCTGTGAACGTGACCCACTTCACACGTACCACGCAGTAACCGGGCTCGCATTTGGCAATGTCGTCCCATGACGACCACCGCCTCCAACCTCTCCCCCACCGAGGCCTACCGCGCCGCGCGCGACTCACTCCTCGAGCTGCGCGGACGCCATGACGACGCTGTGGCGACGTTCACGTGGCCCGATGTCGGCGACCGCTTCAACTGGGCGATCGACTGGTTCGACACCGTCGCGCGCGGCAACCACCGCACAGCCATCGTCATCGTCGAGGAGGACAGTTCGTCGCTCGAAGTGACGTACGACGAGATGGCGCGCCGCTCCGACGCCGTCGCCACGTGGCTCGCAGAGCAGGGCGTGAGGCGCGGTGACCCTGTCGTCCTCATGCTCGGCAACCAGATCGAACTGTGGGATCTCATGCTCGCCGTCATGAAGCTCGGCGCGATCATCATGCCGACGACGACGGCCGTCGGGCCCGCCGATCTGCGCGACCGCATCGCGCGCGGCGGGGTGCGGCACGTCGTCGCCAACGCGGGCGACGTCGACAAGTTCTCGGGCGTGCCGGGCGAGTACACGCGGCTCAGCGTCGGCGCGGCGGACGGGTGGTCCGACCTGCACGGGGCGTATCGCCGCGTCGGCGACGTCCCGCCCACCGAGCACCCGGGCACCGCGCCGGGCGATCCGCTGCTGTACTACTTCACCTCCGGCACGACGAGTCGCCCCAAGCTCGTCGAGCACACGCAGGCCTCCTACCCGATCGGTCACCTGTCGACGATGTACTGGCTCGGTCTGCGCCCCGGTGACGTCCATCTCAACATCTCGAGCCCGGGATGGGCGAAGCACGCATGGTCGTGCTTCTTCGCGCCGTGGATCGCCGAGGCGACGATCTTCGTCTACAACTACACGCGCTTCTCCCCCGCCGCCCTGCTGCAGCAACTGCGCGCCCGCGAGGTGACCACGTTCTGTGCGCCGCCGACGGTGTGGCGCATGCTCATCAACGCCGACCTGACCGGTGGGCGCGGCGCGCTGCGCGAACTGATCGGCGCGGGTGAACCGCTCAATCCGGAGGTCATCACGCAGATCGAACGGGCGTGGGGCCTGACGATCCGCGACGGCTACGGCCAGACGGAGATGACGGCCGCCGTCGGCAACACGCCCGGCTCGGCGGTGAAGCCCGGGTCGATGGGACGCCCGCTGCCGGGCGTGCCCGTCGTCATCGTCGATCCGCTGAGCGGCGAACGGCTCGACGGCGCCGGTGAGGGCGAGATCTGCCTCGACCTCGCCGCCCACCCCCTGCCACTCATGACGGGTTACCTCGGCGACGAGGCCCGCAACACCGACGCGATGGCGGGCGGTTTCTACCACACGGGCGACGTCGCCGCGATCGACGACGAGGGGTACATCAGCTACATCGGGCGCACCGACGACGTGTTCAAGGCGAGCGACTACAAGATCAGCCCGTTCGAGCTGGAGTCGGTGCTCATCGAGCACCCTGCCGTCGCCGAAGCGGCGATCGTGCCCGCCCCCGACGCCGTGCGACTCGCCGTCCCGAAGGCGTATCTCGTTCTCGTCGAAGGCAGTTCGCCGGATGCGGCGACTGCCGAGAGCATCTTCGCCTTCGCCCGCGAGCGACTCGCGCCCTGGCAGCGTGTGCGCCGACTCGAGTTCGCCGAGCTGCCCAAGACGATCTCGGGCAAGATCCGCCGCGTCGAACTCCGCGGTCGTGAGAACGACCTCGCCCGCAACGACGTGCGCCCCGACGGCGAGTTCCGCGACGACGACTTCGAGCACTGACCTGCGACGGCCGACGTGGCGCTCGCCGCTGTACCGGTGCTTCTCGTGGGCGGGCTGGATCGCCGGCCGGCCCGGGCACGCGAAAGGCCCCCGAATCTTCGGGGGCCTTTCTTCGGAGCCGCTTGTCGGAATCGAACCGACGACCTTCTCATTACGAGTGAGACGCTCTGGCCGACTGAGCTAAAGCGGCAACCGCTGATCGGATATCTCCGGCAGCGAGGCAAAACTTTACACGAGCGGCGCGGGGGGCGCCAATCCCGCCCGCTCGCTGCCCCAGGGGGCACCAACCCCAGCAGCCGCGGCGCCTCCCCATGGTTGGGCGCCTACGGCGGCTCGGTGCGCCCGGCGTAGGACGCGCCGTCAGCCCGATTCAGCAGGTGGTCTTCTTCGCAGGATCGGAGCCGTCGACGAGGTAGTGGTCGACGGCATTGTCGACGCACTGGGAGCCGCGCCCGTAGGCGGTGTGGCCGTCACCGTCGTAGCTGATGAAACGGCTGTTCTGCAGTTCACCGGCGAGGCGTTCGCTCCACTCGTACGGCGTCGCGGGGTCACGGGTCGTGCCGAGGACGACGATCGGCGCCGACCCGGCCGCCTTCACCTCGTGCGGTCTGCCCGTGGTCTTGACCGGCCAGTCGGCGCACACCGCGCCGGCCCACGCCATCTGCCTGCCCCACGTCGGCGCCTTCTTCGAGAACGCCTCCGCGTCCTTCTCGTACTCGGCCACGCCGCCGGTCGGCGCGGGCCGATCGAGGCACGTCACGGCGTTGAGCACCTGCATCATGTTGCTCTGGTACGTGCCGTCGTCGTTGCGCTCGGCGTAGCTCTTGCCCGCGTTGAGCAGCTGCGTGCCGTCACCACCGAGTGCGCTGCGCAGCGCCTGCGTCAGCTCACCCCACTTCGCCTGGTCGTAGAGCGACGCGGCGATTCCGTTGATCGCCCAGCCCTCCGTCAGGGTGCTGAGCCGCTTGTCGCCGCTCGCCTTGATGGGTTTGGCGTCGAGGCCGGCGAGCCAGGTCTGCAGCTTCTTCTTCGCGGACGCGGCGTCGGACCCGAGCGGGCACTTGCCGCCCGAGACGCAATCGGCGAGGTAGGCGTCGAGCGCCTTCTCGAAGCCGGTCGCCTGCCCCTCGTTGATCTGCTGCATCGTCAGATCGGGCGGCAGGACGCCGTCGAGCACCATGCGCCCGACGTTCTTCGCGAACAGGTCGGCGTACGTCGCGCCGAGCATCGTGCCGTACGACTTGCCGAGGAAGTTCAACTTCTGCTCGCCGAGAGCCGCGCGCAGGACGTCCATGTCCTTCGCGACCTCCTCGGTGCTGACGTGGCCGAGCAGCGGGCCGGCGTTCTTCTTGCACGCGTCGGCGAGCTTCTTGTCGCCGGCCAGCAGCGCGTTCTGCTCGCTCTTGTCGTCGGGTGAGGGGTCGGAACCCATGAACTGATCGAGCGTCGCGTCGTCGACGCACGTGATCGCGGCCGAACGCTGCACACCGCGCGGGTCGAACCCGACAATGTCGTAGCTGTCGCGCACCGACCTGCTGACGATCTGGTCGGCCGCCGCGGCATAGTCGACGCCCGAGCCACCGGGGCCGCCGGGGTTGACGACGAGTGAGCCTTTCTTCGTCCCTGTCGCCTTCATGCGGTTGACGGCGACCTCGATGCTCGGGCCGCTCGGCTTCGCGTAGTCGATGGGCACGCGCAGCTTCGCGCACTCGCCATCGTCGCAGCTCTTCCAGTCGAGCTGCTGCGTGTAGAACGCACTGAGCGGACCGGTCGCGGCCGTTCCCGCGGCCGACGAGGCGGACGCAGCGCCGCCGCCCGATGGGTCCGACGACGCCGACGAGGTGGGAGACGACGTGCTGCACCCACCGACGGCGAGCATCGACGCAGCCGCGAGCGCGGCCACCTGCGTCAGGCGCGAGCGCGCGATGTGCTTCACGGGGCGACTCCTATCCGGCTGCCTCATGAGGGCAGTTCGAGCGAGATGCACATGGCTTCGAGGGCCAGCAGCGGGGGGACGTTGGCGGCGATGCGCTCACGCGCGGTGCTGATGGCGTCGAGCGCGAGCAGCAGCCCTTCGGGGGTGAACGCGCGCGCGAGCCGGCCGACGTCGTCGACGATGTCGGCGTTCACGAGCGGCACCGGATCGCCCCAGCGCACCACGAGCGCGTCGCGATATATCGAGGCGAGATCGACGAGGGCGCGGTCGATGACGTCACGACCGAAACGCGTCGCCCGCGTCTTCTGCTCCTTCTCGAGCTGGTTGATCGCCGAGCGCACGTGCGGCGGCTGCGTGCGCGCGCTCGGGTCGGCGCCGAGCTGCTCCATCAGCTTGGCCTTCTCGGCGGCGTTGCGCTCCCCCGACGATGCGCCCGACTCGTCCTCGGCGATCGAGGCGAGATCAGCTGCCGCCTTCATGGCGTCGCCGAGCCCGCGGATACGCAGCGCGAGCAGGATCGTCTCGCGCCGCCGGATGCGCGCCCCCTCGTCACGCGCCAGGCGCCGCGCGATGCCGATGTGCGACTGCGCCGCGCGTGCCGCGTACGCCGCCATGGCGGGGTCGACGCCGTCGCGGCGCACGAGCAGTTCGGCGACGTCGTCGGGCGGCGGGATGCGCAGGCGGACGTGGCGTGAACGGCTGCGGATCGTCACGATGACGTCCTCGACGCTCGGCGCGCACAGCAGCCACACGGTGCGCGGGACGGGTTCTTCGAGCGCCTTGAGCAGCGCGTCGGCGGCGCGTTCGGTGAGACGGTCGGCGTCCTCGATGACGATGACGCGCCAGCGCCCGACCGTCGGCGACGACTGCGCCTGCAACGCCAGATCGCGCGCTTCGCGCACCTGGATCGTGAGGCCGCTCGTCGAGACGATCTGCACGTCGGCGTGGGAGCCGTCGATCGTCGTCCGGCACTCGCGACACTCCCCGCACCCGCCCTGCGGGCACTCGAGCGCGGCAGCGAACGAGCGAGCCGCGTTGGAACGGCCCGAGCCGGGCGGGCCGGTGATGAGCCACGCATGCGTCATGCGACGGGCGTCGCCGACGGCCTCGCTCAACGTGCGCACCGCCTCCTGTTGACCGACGAGATCACGCCATACGCCCTCGCCGACGCCCGGCACCCGGCGGGTCGTCGCGACGTCACTCATGAGGGGCCGCCTGATGCGCGCGTCGTGCCGCTCTCGAGGAGCTGTTCGAGTCGTGTGCGGACGGCGGCGGTGAGGTCGTCGCGCGAGCGACCCGCGTCGAGGACGAGGTAGCGCGCCTCGTCGCGCGCGGCGAGGCAGAGGAAGTGCTCGCGCACGCGGGTGTGGAAGTCGTCGGCCTCACGTTCGAGCCTGTCTTCGGCACCGCGCGCGCCGCGACGTTCGCGCGCGACCTCGGGCGAGACGTCGATGAGCACCGTGACGTCCGGCGTCAGCCCGCGCGTCGCCCAGCGTGAGATGGACTCGACGTCGTCGGCGGCCAGCGCACGACCGGCGCCCTGGTAGGCGATCGAGGAGTCGATGTAGCGATCCTGCAGCACTACCGCACCGCGCGCGAGGGCCGGTCGCACGAGCGTCTCGACGTGGTGCGCCCGATCGGCGGCGTAGAGCAGGGCCTCGGCGCGCGACGCGACGTCGTCGCCATGGAGCAGGAGCCGCCTGATCTCCACGCCCAGCGGGGTACCGCCCGGTTCACGCGTGATGACGACCTCACGGCCCAGTTCACGCAGCCACGCAGCGGCACGCTCGATCTGCGTCGTCTTGCCCGCGCCGTCACCACCTTCGAACGTGACGAACAGCCCGTGCGCGGCCACGTCGGCCGCGACCTCGTCGCCGGCTGCGGTGCTGACACTTGGTGCGCCCTTGGTGTTGGCGTCGACATCTGCGACGGCGTCGGTCGTGGCGTCGCTGATGACGTCACTCGAGGCGCGCAGCGTTTCGACGTCGAGGCGCAGGTCGTCGGGCATGGCGCTCACCCTACCCAGTGCGTCCGACAACCCCGGAAACTCGCAGAAATCGCCTGCTGGGGAGCGTCGCTGGGCCACCGTACGGGGTCGCGACAAGCGCCGCCTGCCAGCTGCGCGACTTTTGCGCATCTGCACGAGGAATATGCGGCACATTCCTCGTGCAGATGCACAAAAGTCGGGCAGCGGTCCACGCCCGCCGGCAGCACGGCCCCGGCGAGAGGGACGCGTGTCGACCGTCAGCCCCGGCTGTCACAGTAGGCGGCGACCACCTCCGTGACGTACGCGGCAAGGCCGGGCTCGACGTCGTCGTAGGTCTGCGCGAAGCGTGGGTCGGTGCTGTACATGGCGCCCATCCCCCGGAGCATCGGCAGAGGCACCGGATTGAACCAGCGTTCGATCTGGTCGCGGTGCGCCTGAACTGCGGCGTCGGCCTGCGCGCTGCCGGGTGCCGCGCCGTCACGCATCGCCGTGGCGAATGCCGCCAACACCTCGTCCGACTCGGCCTTGATGCGATGCCAGGTCGCCTTGTCGTAGCTCTTGGCGCGGCGCCGGGATTCTGCGAATTCCTCCGTCCCACCCCAACGCTGTTGCGCCTCGACGTCGTACGCCTCGTCGTAACCGGTGCCGAAGATCTCCTTCATCTCGGCGCTGCTGATCTGATATTTGCTCATGGTTGCCTCCGATGTGAGTGCGGTGTCGATCGCGTCGACCAGCGCATCGAGCTCGTCGCGCCTGGCCATGACCGCTTCCCTGTGCTCGACGAGGAGTGCCGCCAGCACGGCCGGTTCGTCGAGCGCCTCGGCGATGTCCGCGAGCGGCATCTCGAGGCGCCGTAGCAGCACGACCCGAGCGAGGCGTTGCACGTCCGCCGGCGTGTACAGCCGGTATCCGTTCCAGCCACGTTCGCTCGGACGCACGAGCCCGATCGCGTCGTAGTGATGCAGCGTGCGGACGGTGACGCCGAAACGTGCCGCCACCTGCCCCACCGTCAGTTCGTCGGTCATGACCTCACTCCATCGCCTCACGTCAAGTCAGGGTCAAGGTTCGCGCCGAAAGACCTCTCGCAGGCAGGCGCGCGCGCCAATCATCCCGGTTTCGATGTCCTCGTCGCGCTCGTCGCGACCGTTCACCGCAGCGGCCCCGGGCAAGTCTGGCACCGTCGCCGGGTCGCGCGAGAGCAGAGGCCGTGCGATGAGCATGATGAACATCGGCGTCAACGTGACGAACCAGATGCAGAAGCCGATCAGGGTCGTCGCCGACCAGAAGAGCCCGCCACCGGCCCAGTCGCCACCGAACACACCGAACGAGAGCATCGCGAGAAAGCCGTAGACGCACGGCGTCGCCGCGCCCCACAGCACGAGCGAGAACTGCCGCGCCCCCATCGTGAGCCCCCGTGTCAGGTGCAACGACCACGCCGCGAGGCCCCACGCAATGACGGCGCACGGCAGCGCCAGCGCCAGCCCGGCGTCACTCAGCCAGTTCGCGGGCGAGTAGGCATCGGCAGGGCCGCGGACCCAGGCGACGGCGACAGCGACCGACGAGACGACGAAACCCGCCGCCACAGACCCCACACCGATGACGGCGGCCCGCCCGCCCGTGTGCCACACGGACGTTCGCGACCCCGAAAGCGAGCCGGCGCTCGACGCGCCCGCCCCCGTCATTCCTGCGCCGAGCATCTTCGCCACGATGTCTCTCCCGGTCGTCCTGCCGCGCCCATCGGCGCCGCATCTCTCACCCATCCTCGCATGTTTTGAACACGTTCAAGAACGACACTGGGACCATGGCTCACATCGTCCTGTTCCACTCAGCGCTCGGCCTGCGCACGGCCGTCCTCGACTTCGCTGACGCCCTGCGCGGGCTCGGCCACGTCGTCGTCACCCCCGACTACTACGACGGGCACGTGTTCGTCTCGACCGACGACGGGCTCGCCCACCGCGACGCCGTGGGCGTTCGCGCCCTCATGGATCATGCGCGCACGGCACTCGACGACGCGCCCGCCGACGCCGTCCTCGCCGGTTTCTCGCTCGGCGCGTTCTTCGCTCAGGCGTTCGCGGCGAAGCGACCCGACGCGCGTGCCGCGGTGCTCCTACACAACGTCGAAGCGCCGCGCGACGGAACCTGGAGCGGCGTCCCTGTCCAGGTGCATCGCCATGCCGTCGACCCGTTCATCAGCGAACCCGACGTCACCGCGCTGCGCGACGCCGTCACCACCTCGGGCGCGCCGTTCGACGACGTCGTCGCACCCGGCGAAGGCCACCTCTTCACCGACCTCGCCACCCCTGACGGTGACGCCGCCGCATGCGACGCGAGCATCGCCGCGTTCGACGCGTTCATCCGCTGACAGACGATGCCCCAGCTCGAGCAACACTCGAACCGGGGCGTCATGACGCTGCTGCGAGTCGTCAGGCCTTCTTGGCCGTCGTCTTCTTCGCAGCGGTCTTCTTCGTCGTCGTCTTCTTGGCGGCGGTCTTCTTCGTCGCAGCCTTCTTCGTCGACTTCTTGGCGGCCTTCTTGCGCGTCGAGGGGCCCTTGGCGCGTTTCTCGGCGAGCAGCTCGTAGGCCCGCTCGGCCGTCAGTGTCTCGACGTCGTCGTCCTTGCGCAGCGTCGCGTTGGTCTCGCCGTCGGTGACGTACTCGCCGAAGCGGCCGTCCTTGACGACGACGGGCTTGCCGGACGTCGGGTCGGCGCCGAACTCCTTGAGCGGCGGCTTCGCGGCGGCGCGGCCACGTTGCTTCGGCTGGGCGTAGATCGCCTCGGCCTCCTCGAGCGTGATCGTGAACAGCTGCGCCTCGTTCTCGAGCGAGCGCGAGTCGGTGCCCTTCTTCAGGTACGGCCCGTAGCGCCCGTTCTGCGCGGTGATCTCGACCTGCTTCGTCGTCTCCGTGCCGTCTTCGGCCGTCGCCTTCTCTTCGACGACGCCGACGACGCGCGGCAGCGACAACAGCTTGAGGGCGGTGTCGAGCTCGATCGTCGCGAGATCCATGTCCTTGAACAGCGACGCCGTGCGCGGCTTCGGCTTCGCCGCCTTCTTCTTCGGCTTCTCACCGTCGGCAGGCGTCACCTCCGGCAGCACCTCGGTGACGTACGGGCCGTAGCGTCCCGACTTGGCGACGATCTCGTGGCCCGACTCGGGGTCGGTGCCGAGGACGCGGCCGTCGTCGTCGGAGGCGTCGAGCAGCTCGCGGATCTTCGCAGGCGTCATCTCGTCGGGCGCGATGTCGTCCGTGATCGACGCGCGCCGCGGCTTCTCGCCGACCTTCTCGGGGTCGAAGCCCTCCTTGACCTCACCCGTCGCCGGGTCGATGCCGTTCGGCACCTCCTCCTCGACGTACGGCCCGTACCGCCCGACGCGCACGACGAGACCCTCGCCGATCGGAATGGTGGAGATCTCGCGTGCGTCGATGTCGCCGAGGTCGTCGACGAGTTGCTTGAGGCCCTCGGCCGACTCACCCTCGTCGCCGAAGTAGAAGCGCGTGAGCCAGGCCGCGCGCTCCTCGTCACCGGCGGCGATGCGGTCGAGCCCCTCCTCCATCGAGGCGGTGAAGTCGTAGTCGACGAGGCTGGGGAAGTGCGTCTCGAGCAGGTTCGTCACCGCGAACGCGAGCCATGTCGGGATGAGCGCGCTGCCGCGCGTTCGCACGTACCCGCGATCCTGGATCGTGCCGACCGTCGCGGCGTACGTCGACGGGCGGCCGATGCCGCGCTCCTCGAGTGCCTTCGTCAGCGTCGCCTCGGTGTAACGCGCGGGCGGCGACGTCTCGTGCCCCAACGCCTCGGCGCGCAGCACGTCGAGGCCGACACCCTCGGACAGCTTGGGCAGGCGACGCTCGCCGTCATCGTTCGAGTAACGATCGGCGTCGCGGCCCTCCTCGTATGCGGCGAGAAAGCCCCGGAACGTGATGACGGTGCCGCTCGCCGAGTACTCGGCGCGCTTGGCGATACCCGAACTCTCGACCCCGACGGCGACCTTCACCGACGCCGTCGAACCTTTCGCGTCCGCCATCTGCGAGGCGACGGTGCGCTTCCAGATCAGCTCGTACAGCGCGAACTCGGTGCCGCGCAGCTCACCGGCGACCTGGGCGGGCGTGCGGAAGCGATCACCGGCCGGGCGGATCGCCTCGTGCGCCTCCTGCGCGTTCTTCGACTTGCCCGCGTATCGGCGGGGAGCGTCCGGCACGTATTCGGCGCCGTACAGGTCGCGCGCCTGCTGACGCGCGGCGCTGATGGCCTGCTCGGACAGGGCGACCGAGTCGGTACGCATGTACGTGATGTAGCCGTTCTCGTACAGGCGCTGCGCGACGCGCATCGTGTCCTTCGAGCCCAGACGCAGCTTGCGGCTGGCCTCCTGCTGCAGCGTCGAGGTGATGAACGGCGCGCTCGGCTTGCGCGAGTACGGCTTCTCGCTGACGGCACTGACCTCGGCGTGGCCGGCTCGCGTCGCCTCAGCGATCTTCTCGGCCGCCGCACCGTCGAGGTGGCGCACGCCCGAGCTCTTGAGGCGCCCGTCGTCGCCGAAGTCGCGGCCGGAGGCGACCCGCTCGCCGTCGACGCCCGTCAGCTTGGCGGTGAACGCCTGGCTCGACTTCGCCTCGAACTCGCCCTCGACGTCCCAGTACGACGCGGCGCGGAACGCCATGCGCTCCCGCTCACGCTCGACGACCATGCGCGTCGCGACCGACTGCACACGCCCTGCCGACAGGCCCGCACGCACCTTGCGCCACAGCACCGGCGACACCTCGTAGCCGTAGAGACGGTCGAGGATGCGGCGCGTCTCCTGCGCGTTGACCATCTGCATGTCGAGCTCGCGCGTGTCGTTGACGGCGCGCTGGATGGCTTCCTTCGTCACCTCGTGGAAGACCATGCGCTTGACCGGCACCTTCGGCTTCAGCGTCTCGAGCAGGTGCCACGCGATGGCCTCGCCCTCGCGGTCCTCATCGGTGGCGAGGTAGAGCTCGTCGGCGTCCTTCAGAGCGCGCTTGAGCTCGGCGACCTTCTTCTTCTTGTTCGCGTCGACGACGTAGTACGGCGCGAAACCGTTGTCGACGTCGACGGCGAACTTGCCGTACGGGCCCTTCTTCATGTCGGCCGGCATCTCGCTCGGCGTCGGCAGGTCACGGATGTGCCCGACGCTGGCATCGACGACGTAGTCGCTGCCCAGATAAGACGCGATCTTGTTGCCCTTCGAGGGCGATTCGACGATGACGAGTTTCTTGCCTGACGCCACTGGGGTGCTCCTTCGGTTCGCGCACGGGCCACGGATTCGTCGTCGCCTTCGCGTGCGGTCGTCTAGACCGTACCCGACGGGACCGACAGCCGGTCGTGGGGCAGCGGGGGCACCTCCGTCGCGACGCGGGAGGGGCACCGCGACTCAGACGTGACGGGTCCTGCCGCGTGACGCCCGCCCCGGCCCCGCACCCACAGCGCCGCCCGGCACCGACGCCCGAGGGCGGAGCGGAATGTCGAGGACGGCCGAGAGCGGTGTTCCGGCTACTCGAGGACCCACTGGAATAAAGTTGATACGTCAACTAGTTTCATCAGTATGAGCACCTCCACACAGGCCACCGACGACCGACTCCCCGTCACCTATCTCAGCCACGGCGCGCCGCCCCTCGCGGACGATGCGACCTGGACCGCCGAACTGGCCGCCTGGGGCAAGGAACTGCCCAAGCCGAAGCAGATCCTCATGGTCTCGGCGCACTGGGAGAACGCGCCCGTCACGGTGTCGTCGACGAGCGGCGCCGGGCTCACCTACGACTTCTGGGGATTCCCGCCGAAGTACTACGAGGTGACGTACGACGCGCCCGCCGCGCCCGAACTCGCCGAATCGGTTGCCCGCCTCGTCGGCACACCCGAGCGGCCCGTGCACCAGGACCCATCACGCGGTCTCGACCACGGCGCGTACGTCCCCCTCGTCGAGATGTTCCCCGACGCCGACGTGCCCGTCCTGCAGATGTCGATGCCGACGCTCGACCCCGTCGAGCTGTTCGAGCTGGGCCGCAAGCTCGCGCCGCTGCGCGACGAGGGGACGCTCATCATCGGTTCCGGGTTCACGACCCACAACGTGCGGTGGTTCCGTCCGAGTGGTGACGCTGACGGCGCCCCGCCAGCGCCGTCGTCGGAGTTCGACCACTGGGCCGCCGAGACGATGGCGAGCGGCGACCTCGACGCGCTGTTCGACTTCATGACGAAGGCCCCCGCCGCCCATGAGGCGCACCCGCGCACCGAGCACTGGGCACCGCTCTACGTCGCGCTCGGCGCCGCCAACCCGGACGGAGCGGCGTCGGCGTCAGCGCAGACCACCGTCGACGGCTTCTGGTACGGCCTGAGCAAGCGCAGCTGGCAGCTGGCCTGACGCCCCGGCCGTACCCAACTGCGATCTACCTCCCCTTCTGCGCTTTTCGTCTACATTCGAATGTGGACGAAAAGCGCAGAAGGGGACAGGGATCACAGAAGTGCTCAGCGCTCGACGCGGGTGAGGAAACCGTTGGCGACGAGGCGCTTCAGCAGCGGCAGCGTGCCGCGGACGGCGTCGTCTGCGGGCACGTCGACAAGCGTTGCGATGGCCTCCAGCGCCGTGCGCGCCGTCATCGATCCGTCGCAGACCGACAGGAACGCGGCGAGCACGGTGTCGGCGTGGATCGACATGCCGAACCCGCCGCCCTGACGGATCATGATGACGCTCGGGTCACTCGCTCCGGGCTTCGTGTGACGCTCCTCCGTGACGTCCGGCGCGGCCTGCCAGAACGAGTCGAGCATCGCGTCGTCTCCGACACGCGCCATCCACGCCCGCGCGGCGAGACCTGCGTCGATCGTCGGGCCCATGGCGGCGGCGACAGAGCCGCGCTCGTCGAGCAGATCGGTGAACGTGGGACGGGGTTCGGCCGGCCTCTGGAGCGTGATGATGCCGAAGCCGATGCGCTCGACGCCGCGCGCCGCGAAGTCGTCGAGCCATGCCGAGTACATCGCGTCGTACTCGGGCGACCCGACGGGCGCGCCGCCGTCACGCGCCCACAGTTCGGCGTATTCACACGGATCCTGCACCTCGCGCTGCACGACGAGCGCATCGAGGTCGACGCCGTCGAGCCATCGCTCCCAGACGTCTTCGAACGTCTCGCCGTCGCGCATCTCCCAGTTGCCGAGGAACTGTGCGACACCACCGGGTTCGAGGTGGGCGCCGACGTCGCGAACCAGGTTGCGCACGACGGCGTCACCCACCGCACCGCCGTCGCGGTACTCGTACTCGGGCATGCCGGGGCGACGCGGCGTGATGACGAACGGCGGGTTGCTCACGATGAGGTCGAATCGGCGGCCGGCGACCGGTTCGAGCATCGAACCGGCGAGCACCTCGACGTCGAGATCGTTGAGGGCGGCGTTGAAGCAGACGAAGGCGAGCGCGCGTGTCGCGAGGTCCGAGGCGACGATGTGCTCGACGTGGCCCGCGAGGTGCGCGGCCTGAACACCGCAGCCGGTGCCGAGGTCGAGGGCGCTGCGGACGGTGCGTCGCGGGGTCCATCTTGCGAGGGTCGTCGACGCGCCACCGATGCCGAGCACATGATCGGGTTCGAGCACCTGCCCCGTCGCGATCTCCGAGAGATCCGATGCCAGCCACCATGACGACGTCTCGTCGCCGTACGGGCGCAGGTCGCACGTAGCGACGAGAATACGGTCGTCCCCGTCGCCGCGCATCTGCTCGAGGGTGTCGTCGTCGGCGAGCAGCCCGAGCGCCGTGAGACCGTCGACCCCCGCGGCGGGGAAGGCCGCCTCGATCCGCGCCGGACTCATGCGCCCACCGAGCGTGAACAGTGCCACGATCGTCGCGACAGGACTGTCATCGTCGGCCAGGATGCGGCGAGCAGCCGTCGGCTGTTCGCGGTGCAGCGCGGCCGACGCACTCGGGCCGAGGACGTCGGCGACCGCCTCGACGGTGTAGGGCGCCGCAGCGAGGTCAGCGCGCAGAGCGGCGAGCTGATCGCGCGTGGAATCGTCGACGTGAGGGGCCGGGGAAGACATGACCCCAGTATGACGTTGACGTGGTGCACGCCGCCGACCCCATGAGGACCGGCGCGCGCCGGCGGAGCGTCAGGCGCCCGCCTTGACCGCCGCGACGGCGTCAGCGGCGGTGGAATCGATGGTGAAGATCTTCTCGAGGCCGGTGATCTGGAAGTTGCGGAGCACCCGGGGATTGGTGATGACGACCCGCATGACCCCCTCGAGCATCCGTACGGCCTTGAGGCGGCCCACGAGCACACCGAGGCCGGTCGAGTCGAGGAAGCTCACCTCGCTCATGTCGACGACCATCGCCTTGTCACCGGCGGCGAGTACCTTCGAGATGGCGTCCCGCAGAACGGGGGCGGTGTACACATCGACCTCCCCGGCGAAGGCGATGACGGCGATGCCGTCGTCCCGGCGAAGGTTCACTCTGAGTTCCACGCGGCCCGGGCTCCTGCTGCTCGACGGTTCATCCTGGCGCAGGCGAGGCCTGCTCTCTGGGAATTCAGTTTTGTCACAGGAAGCCGAAAAGTCAATGCAAGTTGATTTCACATTCATCTCCTTCGAGGTGAGATCCAGGGTGGAGGGTGCGCATGAGTTCTGCGGTCACGCGCACTGACGGTGCGGGCCCCGAGCAATGGCTCGACGCGCTGCGTGACGCCGGCACCGGTGGTGTCACCCACGTGCGCACGCGCCCCGCCCGTGAGGCCTCGCTCGCCGAGTGGCCCGACGCGGTGGCGCCTGCGGTTCGAGCTGCGTTCGAGGGCAAGGGAATCCACCACCTGTGGTCGCACCAACGAACCGCACTCGACGCCGTGTTCGAGCGCCGCCACGTCGTCGTCGCGACCGGAACCGCCTCGGGCAAGTCGCTTGCCTACCAGGTGCCGATGCTGACGGCTGCCGTCGACGGCGCCGACTTCGCGCGCCGCCCCGGCGACCCACCCGTCAGCGCGCTCGCGGCGATCCGCGGAGCCACGACGCTCTACCTCTCGCCCACGAAGGCGCTCGCCGCCGACCAACGCGCGCGCCTCGACGCCCTCGCCATCCCGGGTGCGCGCATCGCGACGCTCGACGGTGACACCCCCCCGGACGAGCGACGCTGGATCCGCGACCACGCCGGCATCATCCTCACCAACCCGGATCTGCTCCACCACTCGATGCTGCCCGCTCACGAACGCTGGTCGATCTTCTGGCGCTCGCTGCGCCTCGTCGTCATCGACGAGTGTCATGTCTATCGCGGCGTGTTCGGCGCCCACACGGCCGGCGTCATCCGACGTCTGCGCCGTGTCGCCGCGCGCTACGGCAGCCACCCGACGTTCGTGCTCGCCTCCGCGACCTCCGGTGAACCCGCCGCACACGCCCGCGCTCTGACGGGCCTCGACGTCGACGCCGTCACCGACGACGGCTCGCCGAGCCCAGCCCTGACGTTCGCGCTGTGGGAGCCCGGCCCGCCTCCGGGCGCGGCAGAGGCCATGGGTGAGGCCGTGGCGGCAGCCACAGATGCGATGAGCGACGAGGATGGCGACGCCGCGCGGGATGCCGGCGCGGCCCAGGCTGCTCCTGGCGCTGCCCAGGATCGTGGCGCCGCCCAGGAAGGCGGCGTGGACGATGACCTCACTGTCGAAGACCTCGGGCGTCGTAGCGCCGTCGCCGAAACGGCCGACTTGTTCGGCGAACTGGTCGGGCTCGGCGTGCAGACGCTCGCGTTCGCGCGCTCGCGTGTGGGGGTCGAGGTGATGGCCGACATGGCGCGAAACCGCCTGTGGAACCACGGGTTCGACCCCGACCTCGTCGCTGCCTATCGCGGGGGTTACCTGCCCGAGGAACGCCGCACCGTCGAACGCGGGCTGCGCGACGGCACCCTCGCCGGGGTGGCCGCCACGAGCGCGCTCGAGCTCGGCATCGACGTCAGCGGCCTCGACGCCGTCCTGCTCGCCGGGTGGCCGGGGACGGTCGCGTCGCTGCGTCAGCAGAGCGGGCGGGCGGGGCGCTCGGGGCGTGACGCGCTCGCCGTCTTCGTCGCCGCCGACGATCCGCTCGACACCTATCTCGTCCATCATCCCGATGTGTTCTTCGACCGCCCGGTCGAGGCGACCGTCGTCGATCCGAGCAACCCGTACGTGCTCGGGCCGCAGCTCGCGAGCGCCGCCGCCGAACTGCCCCTGACGGCCGCCGACGAGGCTCTCTTCGGCGCGAGCATGTGGCCGCTCGTCGAGGCGCTCGTCGCGCAGCGCGTCCTGCGTCGGCGTCCGAGCGGCTGGTACTGGGCGCGCGACGACCGGCCCGGCGACCACGTCTCGTTGCGGGGCGACGGCGGCAGTGACGTGCGCATCGTCGAGTCGCGTACCGGGGCCGTGCTCGGCACGGTCGACGGGGAGCGCGCCCACTCGAGCGTCTTCCCGGGCGCGGTGTACGTCCATCAAGGGCGCACGTTCGTCGTGACGTCCCTCGACCTCGACGACGGCAGTGCGCACGTCGTGCGCGGCAACCCGGGGTGGTCGACGGCGGCTCGCTCCGTCAGCTCGTTCGACATCCTCGAGGAGGATCGGTCGCAGACATGGGGTGCCGTCGGCGTCCACTACGGCACCATTCGGGTGCGCACGCAGGTGACGAGCTTTCTGCGACGGCTGCCCTCGGGCGAGGTCATCGGTGAGCACCCGCTCGATCTGCCCGAGCGCACTCTCATGACGAAGGGTGTGTGGTGGACGGTTCCCGAGGAGCACCTGCTCGACGCCGGCGTGACACCAGAGAGCGCGCCCGGGGCTCTGCACGCGGCCGAGCACTGCTCGATCGGGCTGATCTCGCTCGTCGCGCAGGGAGACCGGTGGGACGTCGGTGGCGTCTCGACCGCGCTGCACCCCGACACGGACATGCCCACCGTCGTCGTCTACGACGCCCTGCCCGGCGGCTCGGGTTTTGCCGAGTGCGCCTACGAACGGGCGGCGACGTGGCTGCGCGCCACACAGGACGCCATCGCCTCCTGTGGCTGCGAACACGGCTGCCCGGCCTGCATCCAGTCGCCCAAGTGCGGCAACGGCAACTCCCCGCTCGACAAGGCCGGCGCCCTCACGCTGCTCGAGTGCGTCCTCGCCGACGCGCCTGACGACGACTCGCGTCGCCTCGCGGGCGGCTGAGGCCGGTTGTCGACCCGTCGAGTGCGGCCCTGACACCGGCGACGGGGGTGCCGACGTCTGTCTGGCCGAGTGGTCTTCGGGCGCGCCGGCTCGGGCGGTCGCTGTCACCTCGTGCCCGAGGGCCGAGGCACGACGCGCCGTCACCTGCACCCCCGTCGACAACTCGGTGCAGGTCGTGAGCGTCGCATCGTTGAGGCGAGCACTGTGCCCGGCGGCCGCGCAGGCGTCCCCTGCCGGCAGGCGCGCTGCGCCGAGCACGACGGACGCACCCGCCAGCGCCGCGTGATCCGCCGCGAGCCTCACGCGCTCGGCGTCGACGGCGATGCGCGCATACGTCGCGACACCCGCGAACAGCGCGACGAGCATCCCGACGACGCCCACCATGACGACGCTCGCACCACCACGCTCGCTCGGAGTCCGAGGTGCGCGCGGATCAGGTGTCCGTGACCTTGCCGGTGTCGGTGTTTGTGTTTGCGCGGACGACCGCGACCACGTCCGTCGACACGCGCGCGGCAGCCGGCGCCACAGATGGGACGGCTGCGACGAACGCGTCGACCCGTGCTGGGGTAGACGCGGCTGTCGGGATCGCCAGATCATGGGCCCTCTTCCTGAGCGGCCACCGCACGGGCCGTGACATCGGGCAACACCCAGCCGAGGGGCGACGGCGGGCGGGCGACGAGCGAGACCGTCACCCACCCGCCGTCGCGAGCGACGCTCAACGTCGCCGGCACGCCCGTCGCGGCGACGGCGCGACGTACGGCGTCGTCGCCGTCACCCCTGGCGGCCGAACGGGCGGCGACGGAGGCGGCGTTCCACGTCCGATGATGGGTCAACAACAACTGCGTGAGGGCGACGACGAGCGAGACGACGACAACAACGGCGGGCAGCGCAACGGCGAATTCCGCTGTAGCCATGCCTGATTCGTCGACCAACCAACGACGGCGCAACCATGTGGGCAGATTGCATCCCATGGTCGCGGACGCAGGCTTCGTCGACGCCCGACCGGCCGCAGGCCGAGCCGTTCGAGTCGATGGAGCACTCGTCGCCGTGAGCGTCGCCCGCGACGAGGTCGCCCTCGCCACCCCCAGCGCCGTCGCCCGCGTGGTCATCGTCGCCCTCGCCGTCAGCGCGTCGACAGTGCCGAGGAGAAGATGCCCTCGAGCGCGGATCGGACGGTGTCGGACTTGACGATGGCGATGAGCACAGCGGCGAACGCGACGGCGGCGATGGTGCCGACGGCGTACTCCGCGGTCGACATGCCGTGCTCGGCGGCTTCGCTCGCGGCGCGCCAGCGGCGCAGCAGCTCGTCACGGGTACGGCGGGTGGTGGCGATCATGGTTGTCTCCTTGAAGGTGGTGCGGTTGTCGTCCGGAGTGGACGTCCCGGCGCCGGCGGCGACGGAGTGTGTGGGCACTCAGGCGGGCAGTTTCACGAGCCCGAGCACGAGCGGAACGATGGCGATGAGGATGAAGGCGGGCAGAAAGCACAAGCCGAGCGGCAGGACGATGCGCACGCCGGCCTTCGCGCCCGCTTGCGTGACACGTTCGGCCTCGGAGCGACGCAGGTCGTCGGCCGCCTGCCGCAGCAGCGAGCTCGGCGCCGCGCCGCAACGTCCGGCCAGTTCGAAGGCTGTCGCGACGGGACGCCAGACGGGCGGCGCGAGCGCCCAAGCGCTACGTTCGTCCACGCCCCAGCGCAGCGCCGCCGCGACGCGGCTGACCGTACTGACGCCACCGGCCGCGTTCCCCGGCGAGCCTGCGCTGTTCGGCAGCTCGAGCCCGCCGGCATCCCGAAACGCCGTCTCCGTCGACGGCCCTCCCCGCTGCGCCGCTCCCACGGCCTCGAGCGCGACGACGGCGGGCGCCCCGCCTTCCAGTGCGAGGGCGAGCAGATCGATGGAGGAGGCGACCGCCAACGGATGATCCGCCGTGTCGCTCTCGTCGCTCGTGACGAGGACGGGCCGCTCGGCCCGCGTCGAACTCGGCCACAACGCCATCGCAGCGGCGCTCGCCGCCACCAGCACCCACACCGTCATGACGTCGCCGCCTCGGTCGGTGCCTTGAGCGCGGACGCCGTCATGCGACGCGACCACCGCGCCCCGACGAACATGAGCGCAATCCCGGGCCACAGCGTCACCAGCCCGGAGAAGCCGCTGTAGCAACCGAGCATGTCGACGCCCAGCAGCATCCCGAGGCCCACCCCGAGCACCGGCAGGCCCAGCAGCACCGACGTGCTTGCCTTCGCACCCGCCGTCGCACCGTCCACGCACGCACGATGCGAGCGCCGTGCTCGCACACTGCGGGCGGCACCCTCCATCGCGTCGGCGAGTGGGCATCCGTGCCGCGCCGACAGCTGCCAGGCCGCGGCGACCTCCTCGAACGCGGCGCTGCGCCACAAGCGTCCGAGGTCGCGCCAGACCTGCACGACATCACCGTCGCGCACCGCTTCGAGGCGCAGCCGCTGCCACCCGGCACTCGTCGCGCTCCCACCCGCCGAGGTGGCCCCCACACCATCGAGCGCCATGATGAGGGCCGGCGTGACGGCCGACCCGGCGCGCAGCACCGTGACGAGAGCGTCCACGACCTGCAGGCATTCGGCCTCGGGATCGCTGCTGCTCAGGCGCCGCACCCCTCGCACCGGCCGCCGGTCCTCCCGCGGAAGAGCCTGCACCCGAGCCGGCCAAGCGATGACGGCGACGGCAGCGGCGAGCGCCAAGGTCATGACGTTCATCGCACACCTGCCAGGTCGCACAGAGCGGGCCAGGCACCCGCGCGCACACCGCGCTGCCAGGCTGCCTCGACCCGCAAGCCGTGATGGTCGCCCCCCATCACCCCGACGCTCGCGACGCGGCGCATCCCGTCGACGCGTTCGACGTGGATGACGACGCTGATCGCCGGCCGCAGCTGTGTGCGCACTGCTTCGGGGCTCATGCCGGCCAGCGCGCCGAGCGCTTCGAAACGCGCGGGCACGTCGGCCGCCGCGTTGGCATGAACGGTGCCGCACCCACCCTCGTGGCCCGTGTTGAGCGCCGTCATGAGCTCACGCACCTCGGCGCCACGCACCTCGCCGACGACGATCCGATCGGGCCGCATGCGCAGGGATTGCCGCACGAGCGCGGCCAGCGGCACTTCGCCGACCCCCTCGACGTTCGGGGAGCGCGCCTCGAGTCGCACCACGTGCGGGTGTTCGACGGCGAGCTCCCGTACGTCCTCGACGACGAGAAGGCGTTCATCGTGGGGCACGTGACGCAGCAGCGCCGCGAGCAGCGTGGTCTTGCCCGTTCCGGTGCCACCGCTGATGACGAAGGACACCTTGGCCCGCACGAGGGCGAGCAGCAGCGCGGCCACCTCGTCGTCCATCGCGCCGCGGGCGACGAGGTCGCCGAGACCGATTCGCAAGCCGCCCGGCACACGCAGGCTCAGGTGTGCGCCGTGGTCGACGAGCGGCGGCAGCACCGCATGCAGTCGCACCCCGCCGGGCAGGACGGCGTCGACGTAGGGGCTCGCGTCGTCGAGGCGCCGGCCCGCTGCGGCAGCGAGGCGCACGGCGAGTCGCCGCACGTCTTCCTCGCCGCCCAGGTCGAGCGCGATCCGTTCGACGCCGCATCCGCGATCGACCCAGACACCCCGGGTGCCGTTGACGAGCACGTCGCTCACCCCGGGGAGTTCGAGCGCTTCACGCAGCGGCCCGGCGCCGAGGACATCGGCGTCGAGGCGCGCCTCGAGTGCGACGCGCTGCTCCTGCCCGAACACCGGCGCGTCGAGCTTCACGAGCGATTCGAGCGAGCGCGCGCTCGGTGCACGCCCGGCGTGGATCTCCTTCCACATGCCTTCGGCTACGCCCATGACGGCTCCCGTTCGAGGCGCGCGACGAACATCGACACGTCGCGCACGAGGCGGGTCATCGTCGTCTCACGCTGCCCCGGCCATCGGCCCGCGAGCAGGTCGGCCGGGCAGTGGGCGCTCATGCGCCACCGCGTCGGGCCGGCCGCGACGAGCGGGGCACCGAGCGATTCGGCGAGCACGGAGCGCGTACGCACCGGCGTCTCGAGCGCGACGAGCGCGACCGGCGCGATGCCCGAGCCGCCCGGCTCGTCCAGCGCGAGCTCCGTGAGCGCTTGCACCGTGTGCTGCGCTGCAGCCGTCGACGCGAGCGTGCCGCGCACGAGCAGCACGATGACGTCGAACTCCCCCGGGCGTGGCAGCGGATGCGCGGCCAGGCAGTGCACGACGTCCCCCGCGACGTGGGCGAGCGCCTCGTGCGTCGCGCGCCTCGACTCCTCGTCGACGACGGCGGGAGAGGCGGTGTGGCTGAGCACCGCCACCCCGTCGCGCTGCGGCAGGGCGGCGAGCAGCCGCTCACCGTCGATGTGAGATCCCGCGCCACGCAGGGCCGGCCAGCGCGCACCGGGCGTCGTCTCGAGGTCGAGCAGCACGTCGAGCCCACCTGTCCCGGGTTGACCGTCGACGAGTGCCACCGGCGGTCTCGACGAGCCGCTGGCCGCCGCGACCTTCGCCAGATACCCCGCGAGCGCAGCCCCGAAGCACGCACCGTCGATGCTCGAATCGGGGCACATGACCGCGATGCGACGTCCACGGACGAGCGGGGCCTCGAGGGCCCCATCCCCGACGTCGACGCCGACAATGCCACCGCCCGAACCGGCCAGATCATCGACGTCGGCGGCGAACACCTCGCCATCCGGCCAGGCATCACGCGCTCCATCGCCTCGCGCCGACTCGGCGGACTGCTCTTCACGGCGGCTTCGATGCCGCCCGGGGAGTTCGAATCTCGCCCCCGCGTCGTCCCATGCGTTCATGGCTCCACCGTCACCGCCGGCACCAGCCCGGGCCAAGGCCGCGAGAGCCGAACCTGTGGATCAGCCTGCAGGCGAGGGCGAAAACGGGCCGTAGCCGTCACAGCCTGTGGATGACGCACCCGCCCGTCGCGGCCTCAGCGCCTCCGTCGGGGGGGCCCGCCGAATTCCAGCCCCCGCCGCACCCACCGGCCAGGAACAGCGACAGCCCCCGTCGGGGGGACGACGGGGGCTGTCTATGCGTGCATACCCTTGGGGGTGCGGCATGCACGCCAGCGCTCAACCCGAAGGGAGCGCACTCTCTCAATATGTCACGGTGGGCACACTAATCCAAGCCCGAACCTGTTGATTTTACTGAGACTTCACCCACATTAAACCAAGACTCCACCCTGAAGTGGGTGACAATTGCCTAGAATTCGCCGAGCCGCCCGGCGAGGACCGCGTCCGCGATGCGCATGCCTTCACGCGCGCCCCGCTCGTACGAGCCGACGCAGAACGTCAGCCACAGGCGAACCCCGTCCGCCGAGCCGGTCGCATACGCCGCGAGCGCCCCGACGTATCCCGCGCTCGCCTCGCGCAGATGGCCGACCTCGGGCACGCAGACTCCCGTCGGGTCGAGCCCGGCGGCCTGCACGAGGGCCCGCTCGAAACCTCGCGCCACGATCGCGTTGCCGCGCACGAAGGGCCGCATCGTCGCGATCTCCGCATGAACGAGGGCGGCGACCACCGCCACCGGCGCCTTGTCATGGCACGCGACGAGTTCATAGAGACCCCCGAGCCGCGCGGGAAGTTCCAGCGCCGGCACGGGCGCTCCGACCTCGACGAGTTCGGCACACACCTCGTCATCACGACGGGGTCGACCGACGGCGTCGGGCGACAGATCGACACCCGCCGACGACCCCGCGACGGCGACGTGGAGGCGCGCGAGGGCCTGAGCGGGGGACGTCAGCACGAGGTCCCGGGCATGCTCGGTCTCGGCGGTGGCTTGCACCGCGCCGCGCAGCGCCCGCTCGAGAGGGTCGGGCTCCTCGGGCCACGACGTCAGCCCGACGACCAGCTCACGCACGACGTCGACGGAGACCTCGGCGCCGTCCAGCGCGGCGCTGGCCCGCGCCCCGCGCACACGCGACTCGGCGGCGGCCTGCGGGATGCGTCGTCGCAACGCGTTGTGCCAGCGCAGTTCGGTGCAGGCTTCACGGGCACGATCGACGCTCTCGCCCACCTCGGGCAGGTCGGCAAGGGCACGCACGGCGTCGACGGTCGCAGTCATGGCGCAAGCGTACTCAGCGCCCCACGTTTGCTACTCGTCAGTATGCGAACCGCCCTCGACGCGCCACCCGGGCGATGCGATAGAAAAGGCATGACGCCTGTGATCCACACCTCATCGCGCCGACGATCCGGGGCCTCCCCCGATCCGAGCGCGAGCAGGCCCGGCGCCCGCCCGCTCGGCGGCCGACGCCGGAGTGTCCGAGACGAAGCAAGGAGCGCCCGCCATGAGCGAAACCCCCGACCCCACGCCCGGCCCCTTCCCCCCGAGCGAGGCCTTCACGGCCCAGGCTGTGGGCCAGGCGTCGCTGTACGAAGAGGCCGGCGCCGACCGCCTCGCGTTCTGGGCGAAGCAGGCCCGCGAGCGCCTCACCTGGAGCACGGACTTCGACGAGGTCCTCGACTGGTCCGACGCGCCCGTCGCGAAGTGGTTCGTCGGCGGTGAGCTCAACGTCGCCTACAACTGCGCCGACCGCCATGTCGAGGCGGGCAACGGCGAGCGCGTTGCCATCCACTTCGTCGGCGAGCCGGGCGACGAGCAGGCCATCACGTACGCCGACCTCACCGAGCGCGTGCAGCGCGCCGCCGGAGCTCTGCGCGCCGCCGGCGTCGAAGCGGGTGACCGCGTCGCGATCTACCTGCCGATGATCCCCGAGGCCGTCATCTCGATGCTCGCGTGCGCGCGCATCGGCGCCGTCCACTCCGTCGTCTTCGGCGGCTTCTCGGCGGACGCGCTGCGCACCCGCATCGCCGACGGTGAGGCGAAGGTCGTCATCACCGCTGACGGCGGCTATCGCCGCGGCAAGCCGAGCGCGCTCAAGCCGGCCGTCGACGAGGCCGTCAGCGGGGAGACGAGCGTGCAGCGCGTACTCGTCGTCAAGCGCACCGGCGAGGACGTCACGATGGGTGACAAGGACATGTGGTGGGACGAGGCGCTCGAGGCCGCCGAACCCGTCGTCGAGGTCGAGAACTTCGATGCGGAGCACCCGCTGTTCATCCTCTACACCTCGGGCACGACGGGGAAGCCGAAGGGCATCTTCCACACCTCGGGCGGCTACCTGACGCAGGCGGCGTACACGAACGCCGTCGTCCACGACGTCCACCCCGACACGGACGTCTACTGGTGCACCGCCGACGTCGGCTGGATCACCGGCCACAGCTACATCACATACGGCCCGCTCGCGAACGGCGCGACGCAGGTCATGTACGAGGGCACGCCCGACACCCCGCATCAGGGTCGCTGGTGGGAGATCATCGCCGACAAGAAGGTGTCGATCTTCTACACGGCGCCGACGGCGATCCGCACATGCATGAAGTGGGGCGAGGAGATCCCGCAGGAGTACGACCTGTCGAGCATCCGGGTGCTCGGCTCGGTCGGCGAGCCGATCAACCCTGAGGCGTGGATGTGGTTCCGTGACGTCATCGGCGCGGGTGAGGCCCCGATCGTCGACACGTGGTGGCAGACGGAGACTGGCGCGATCATGATGTCGCCGCTGCCCGGCGTCACGGCGCTCGTGCCCGGTTCGGCGCAGGCACCCGTGCCCGGCATCACCGCCGACGTCGTCGACGAAGAGGGCAAGAGCGTGCCGAACGGCGAGAGCGGCTACCTCGTCATCCGCGACCCGTGGCCGTCGATGCTGCGCGGCATCTGGGGCGACCGTCAGCGCTACGAGGACACGTACTGGTCGCGCTTCCCCGACATGTACTTCGCCGGTGACGGCGCGAAGCGCGACGAGGACGGCAACATCTGGGTGCTCGGCCGCGTCGACGACGTCATGAACGTATCCGGTCACCGCCTGTCGACCTCCGAGATCGAGTCGGCGCTCGTCAGCCACGACACGGTCGCGGAGGCCGCCGTCGTCGGCGCCGCGGACGAGACGACCGGCCAGGCCGTCTGCGCGTTCGTCATCCTGCGCGAAGAATCGCGTGAGAACTACGCCGTAGACGCAGCCCGCGACGAGCTCGTCCAGGAGCTGCGCACGCACGTCGGTCATCAGATCGGGCCGATCGCGAAGCCGCGACAGGTGCTCGTCGTCGACGAATTGCCGAAGACCCGTTCGGGCAAGATCATGCGACGCCTGCTCAAGGATGTCGCCGAGGGCCGTGAAGCCGGTGACGCCACGACGTTGGCCGACCCGAGCGTCATGGCTCAGATCCAGGCGGGGTTGAAGAAGTAGCTCTTCGCCTCCGGCACCCCGGCTCACCGGCTCACCGGCTCACCGGCTCACCGGCTCACCGGCTCACGATGACGGGTAACTCACAGGTAGGCGGGCACTTGCCTGCCGGCGTTGAGTTACCCGCCATCGCGTGGTGGGGCCAGTTGGACGGGGGCAGGGGCGTCCCGCGCACCGGACGTCGGATCGGACGTGGGGCGAACTCCCCTAGAATTCTCAGCAATTGGTGTGCCGGGAAGTCTGGTCGGCCGCCCGAGGAGTGCTCACGAGCCACCGGGTGCCCCTGCTCAGCGCTACCCCCGAGGAGCCGCCCATGCCCGGCAACAAGAACCCCCTCCCTCCGATGAGTGACGAGCCGCCGGAGTTCGAGGACTTCAAGACCTACGCGCACCAAGCCCCCGTCGCGACGGCAGGTCGCATGGCCAAGCGAATGTTCACCCGCGGCACGTGGCCCGAGGCGAGGCGCGTCAAGGAACTGCTCCAGACGGAGACCATCGGTGGGGTCCTGCTGCTCATGGCTGCCGTGGCTGCGCTGACGTGGGCGAACTCGCCGTGGAGCCACAGCTATGAGGTGCTGCGCGACGCGCACATCGGCCCGAACTTCCTCGGGCTCAACATGTCCGTCGCGCACTGGGCGGCCGACGGTCTGCTCGCACTGTTCTTCTTCGTCGTCGGCCTCGAGCTCAAGCACGAGTTCGTCGTCGGCGATCTCAAGAACCCCTCGGCTGCGGCGGTTCCCGTCATCGCGGCCGTGTGCGGCGTCGCCGTCCCCGCTCTCATCTACGCCGCCATCAATGCCGGTGGCGACGGCGCGCAGGGGTGGGCGATCCCGACGGCCACCGACATCGCGTTCGCGCTGGCGGTGCTCGCCGTCATCGGCTCGCACCTGCCGACGGCGTTGCGTTCGTTCCTGCTCACCCTCGCGGTCGTCGACGACCTCATCGCCATCACGATCATCGCGATCTTCTACAGCCACGGCTTCTCGCTGACGTGGCTCGTCGCGGCCATCGTGCCGATCGCGCTCTTCGGCGTCGCCGTTCAGCGGGGCCTCAAGAACCCCGTCGTCCTCGGAGTGCTCGCCATCGCCGCGTGGGTGTGCGTGCTCAACTCGGGCATCCACGCGACGATCGCCGGTGTCGTCCTCGGCCTGCTCGTGCCGGTCAAGGGCAAGCACGCGATCGCCGACCGCATGGAGCAGCGCCTGCACCCCTACTCCGCCGGTTTCGCGGTGCCCGTCTTCGCGTTCTTCTCGACGGGCGTCACCGTCGTCGGCACGAGCATCACCGACACGCTGACGGACGCCGTGACGATCGGCGTCATCGCCGGGCTCGTGCTCGGCAAGGCGGTCGGCATCTTCGGCAGCACGTTCCTCGTCAGCAAGTTCACACGCGCCGAACTCGACGACAACCTCACGTGGAGCGACGTCTTCGGCCTCAGCCTGCTCGGCGGCATCGGCTTCACCGTCAGCCTGCTCATCGGTGAACTCGCGTTCGGATCAGGCAGTTCCTCCGACGACCACGTCAAGATCGGCGTCCTGCTCGGCAGCCTGCTGTCGGCTGCGCTCGCCAGCATCGTGCTGGCACGACGCAACCGCGTCTACGCCCAGCTCGCCGAGGAGGAAGAGCGGGACGACAACCACGACGGCATCCCCGACGTCTACCAGCGCCCCAGCACTGCCTGACCCGCCCGCAGCCCACCGACACGCCTCATCCTGTGGCCCGGTGGGCGCGAAACCCCACGAATCGGTAGTCTGTGGGGCAAGTACGAATTGTCTGACGCGCCAGGCCACCTCACTCGAGCTCGAGCGAGTGCCTGCTGACAGGAGAAAACCCCATGGCTCTCAACACCACGCGAGGCACCGAGCGCACGCTGGGTCAGCTCGTCTCGGACGCCACCACCGACCTGCAGAACATCGTCAAGGGTGAGATCGACCTCGCGAAGGTCGAGATCAAGGCGGATGCGCAGAAGGCCGGCAAGGGCGGCGGGATGCTCGCTGCGGCGGGCGTCCTTGCACTCTTCATGCTCGGCTTCCTGCTGACGTCCCTCGCCTACGGCCTGTCGAACATCTTCGGCTGGAACCCGTGGGCCGGATTCCTCATCGTCGCCGGCATCCTCGCCGTCGTCGCCGCGGTGCTCGCGCTCATCGGCATCAAGGCCCTCAAGAAGATCAAGGGCAAGCCCGAGAAGACGATCGAGAACGCGCAGGCGACGGTCGCGGCCATCAAGCCCGCCAAGTGATCCACCACGTCTGACCCTCACGTCGGACGCTCGACGAAGGCGGCTCCCCATGCGGGGGGCCGCCTTCGTCATACCCGCATGATCTGGACGCCCCCAGGAACGCCACCGCTCCAGGCGACCGCCGACGTCAGCGCAGGAACCGCTGCGGCACCTGGCGGCGGTCACCGGTGTTCCAGGCGCGGGCGAGCCCCGCAGCGGTGACCACGGCGTCGAGCAGGAACGCTGTGAAACCCCACACGTACAGCCCGTCGACGGTGAACGCCGGCCCGGCGAAACCGCGCGGATGCGTCGCGGTGTGGCGATTGGCCGGATCGACGAGGTCGCTGACGCGCACCCGCGCGACGTGTGCCACCTCGATCGGGTCGAGCGCGGCGACCGGCGACGGCTGCTGCCACCACGCCAGCACCGGCGTGACGGCGAAGTTCGTCACCGTCAGCGCGACTGGTGCCAGCGCTCCGAGCACCTCGACGCCCGCCGGCGACAGACCGATCTCCTCGTGCGCCTCACGCAGCGCTGTGGCGACGGCGTCTGCGTCGTCGTGCTCGACTCCCCCGCCGGGAAACGAGACCTGCCCCGCATGCGTGCGCATCGCATCCGCGCGCTGGGTGAGGACGACATCGACGCCCCCGCCCTGCTCGTCGAGCGACTCGAGCCCCGCCAGCGCGCCGTCCGTCGGCCCGAAGAGGATGAGGACGGCCGACTCACGGGCCCCGGGCTCCGGCGACGGCCAGGCACCGCGCAGCCGGTCCGACGAGCCGAGCTCGTGGACGCGATGCAACCAAGCCGGCGCCTCGGGCGCGTCCGTCATCACGCGAGCCCCGAGTGCCGCGGGACGGTCGGAGTTCCTCGATGCCCGGTCGAGAACGAGGCGTCAGGTTCGGCGCCGTCGACGAGGAGGCCGACGAGGGCCTCACCGCCCTTCGGCACGGCCAGTTCGTACTTGAGCAGCTTGCGGGCTGCATCGGCGTCGATCTCCCCCTCGCCGAACGACGGGCACCACTGCGCCACCGGGCACACCCCGCACGCCGGGCGACGGGCGTGGCAGATGCGTCGGCCGTGGAAGATGACGACGTGGCTGAGCATCGTCCAGTCCTTCTTCGGGAACAGCGCACCTACCTCGGCCTCGACCTTGACGGGGTCTTCGGACGTCGTCCACCCGAACCGGCGCGCGAGCCGCCCGAAGTGCGTGTCGACGGTGATGCCGGGCACGCCGAACGCGTTGCCGAGCACGACGTTCGCCGTCTTGCGGCCGACGCCGGGCAGGGTCACGAGGTCGTCGAGCCGGCCGGGCACCTCACCGTCGAAGCGCTCGACGATGTCCTGGCTCAGCTTGATGACGGCGCGCGTCTTGGCCCGGTAGAACCCCGTCGGACGCAGGATCTCCTCCATCTCGGCCGGATCGGCGCCCGCGAGCGCCGCGGCGTCGGGGTAGCGCGCGAACAGCACCGGCGTCACCTTGTTGACGCCGACGTCGGTGGTCTGCGCCGAGATGACGGTGGCGACGAGCAGTTCGAGCGGCGACTCGAAGTCGAGTTCGGCTCGCGCGTACGGGTACTGGGCGATGAGCGTGCGGTAGATGCGACGCGCCTGTCGCACGAGCGCCGTGTGCGTCTCGGGGCGCGCGGCAGCACGACGCGGCATCCTGCGCGCGGGCGACGTCGAGGGCCCTGACGAGGAGGCCGCCGGGCCAGCGTCGCCGGCCGGAACGGACGGGGAAGAACTCATGCTCACACCCTAGAACGCAGCGCTGACAACCCCCTCCGACGGCCCGTGGGTGGGGGCCGTCACATCACGTCGCCCAGCAGTAAACAGCTGTGCTGTGCGGCCCGTCACGCGAAACGTGGCAGGATGGAGAGGTGGACATCGATGTTGTGCGTCAGGCCCCCCTCTTCGCTGCGCTGAGCGACGAGGATGCGCAGGCTCTTCTTCAGCGCATGTCGCGTGCGCGCATCGAACGTGGTGACGTGCTGTTCGAGGAGGGCGAGCCCGGCGATCGGCTCTACGTCATCACCTCCGGCAAGGTGAAGCTCGGCCGCCGCTCCCCCGACGGCCGCGAGAACCTGCTCGCCGTACTCGGCCCCGGCGAGATGTTCGGTGAGCTCAGCCTCTTCGACCCGGGCGCCCGCACGACGACGGCGACCGCCGTCGCCGGCACCGACCTCGTCGGGCTCGGGCACGCCGAGCTCACCGAGTTCGTCTCGACGCGCCCCGAGGTCGCCGTCAAGCTGCTCGGTTCGATCGCGCGCCGCCTGCGCCGCACCAACGAGGCGCTCGGCGACCTCGTCTTCACCGACGTTCCCGGCCGCGTCGCCAAGGCGCTGCTCGACCTGGCGAGCCGCTTCGGCCGTCAGGTCGACGGTGGAGTCCTCGTCGCACACGACCTGACGCAGGAGGAGCTGGCGCAACTCGTCGGTGCCTCGCGCGAGACGGTCAACAAGGCCCTCGCCGACTTCGCCGGACGCGGCTGGCTCAAGCTCGAGGCACGCGCCGTCACGCTGCTCGACGTCGAGCGTCTGCAGCGACGCGCTCGCTGAGGCTTCCCCCACGCGGCGAAGGCCGCCCCACCGAATCGGTGGGGCGGCCTTCGACGTCCGTCAGCGCTTGATTCAGACTTCGCCAATACGCATCAGATGCGCCAACTGCGCCGCGACGACGGCTTCGACGGCGGGGCGCAGGGCCGCGTCGACGCCGCCGTACACACCGTCGATGACGGCGTCGACGCGCGCGGCGTCATCAGCGTCGGACGGTGCCTGGGCGAGCGCGGCCCGCACCTCGTCGAGCCGCTCGTTGCGGTGATGCCGGTATGCGTCGATGACGGCGAGGGCGTCGCCGCCGACGTCGCCGTGCCCGGGTGCCAGCACGGCGCCGGGGGTTGCCTCGAGGGCCGCTTCGAGCACGTCGAGCGTCACGAGGTAGTCGGTGAGGTCGCCGTCGGGGTGGGCGATGAACGAACTGCTGCCGCCGAGCAGCGTGTCGCCGCTGAACAGCACGACATCGCCGTCGCGTTCGAGCACATACCCGACCGAATCCGCAGTATGACCGGGCGCGAAGACGACCTGGACGTCGTCGAAGATCTGCCCGTCGACGAGCGGGATACCCTGGTCGCCGCCCCAGACGCGCGCCGAGCCCCCCGCCTCGGACAGCAGCTCGACGAGCCTCGCCGCGCCGCCCTCGTGATCGTCATGATGATGCGTGAGCAGGACGCCGACGTTACTCACGCCGCGCACCGCGTCGACGAGTGCACCGACGTGCCCGTGCTCGTCCGGCCCCGGGTCGATGACGAGCGCGCGCTCGCCGCCGTCGGCAACGCCGTCAGCTCGCGTGATGACATAGCTGTTCGTGCCACTCAGCGTCATTGCGCTCGGGTTGTCGCAGCGCACGTGAAGCACGCCAGGGGGCAGTGGATGCGTGGTCGCCTGGTCGGTCACGGAAGGTGCTCCCTCAGAGGTTGATACGGGCTCGCAGGTACGGGCCGTCGGGGCCCATGAGCGGTTCGGGACGGGTCGGTTCGAACGCTGCAGCTCGCGCCTGCGTCAGGGCCTCGGACGCGCTCACGGCGCGCGTCAGCCTCTCCAGACCGGTGCGGGTCGGCGGCAGGAGCCGGACGTGACCGGCCGCCATCTCGTCGAGCATCTCCCGCGGGCGCACCCAGCGGCCACGCTGCGACTCACGCGAGACGGCATCGGCGACGGCGCCCTCCGGCAGCAACGCCGTGAAGAACCACGTGTCGAAGCGTCGCTTCTCGAACGGCGGGGTGATCCAGCGGTCGACGGCCGCGACGAGGTCGGCGCGCAGTCGCCGCCCGGCGAGCACGTCGACGAACGTCACCTCGTGCGCCTCGAGGCGCGTGCGTAGCTCGACGTCAGGCCCCGCAGCCTCGGCTGGGCCATCCGTCTCAGCTGCGAGCCCAGCGTCGGCTCCGTCGCCGACTGCGTTCCCGCGTACGTTCGTGTCGACGAGCAGCACGCCCGCCTCCTCGAACAACTCCCGCAGGGCGCACACGACGACGGCGCCTGCCGCGTCGGCGTCGATCCCGAGGTCGCGCCCCGCGTCCTCGGCGTCGAAACCGTCGAGCAACCCGGCCTTCACGACGTCCTCATCGGCTGCGTCGACCCGCCCACCGGGAAACACCCACGTCGACGGCGCGAAGTCCATCGTCGAGGCGCGCTCGATCATGAAGACCTCAAGCGGTTCACCGCGCACGAGCATGACGGTAGCCGCCTGCGAGGGCGTCGCCTCGTCGCCCGGCTCGCCCCGGCCGACGGCGTCGAGCCAGCGCATGGCCGACTCGCGGAACGGCCCGATCGGGAACTCGCGCACCTGCGACGACGTGGTCACGGGGTCCCTCAGTCGCGAACGGCGACGGTGATCTCGACCTCGACCGGTGCGTCGAGGGGCAGGACGGCCACGCCGACGGCCGAGCGCGCGTGCACGCCGGCGTCGCCGAAGACATCGCCGAGCAGGTGCGAGGCGCCGTTGACGACGCCCGGCTGGGCCGTGAACGACGGGTCGCTGGCGACGAACCCGACGACCTTGACGACGCGCGTCACGCGATCGAGGTCGCCGATGACGCTCTTGATCGCCGCGAGCGCGTTGAGCGCACACGTACGAGCGAGCTCGCTGGCCTGCTCGGCGCTGACCTCGGCACCGACCTTGCCCGTCAGCGGCAGCTTGCCGGCGACCATGGGCAACTGGCCGGAGGTGTGGACGTGGTCGCCGTCACGAACCGCCGGGACGTACGCGGCGACGGGCGCTGCGACCTCGGGCAGTTCGAACCCGAGCTCCGCGAGACGCTTCTCGATCGCGCTCATCGCTCAGGCCTTGGGGCGCTTGAAGTAGCCGACGAGACCGTTGCCGTCGGGGCCGGGCACGATCTGCACGAGCTCCCAGCCGTCCTCACCGAAGTTGTTGAGGATCTGCTGCGTGGCGTGGATCATGATCGGCGCGGTGAAGTATTCCCATTTCTGCATGCCTCCACCCTAGAGCCACCCACCACCATCACGGTCGAAGCGCCCCGAGGCAGACCCCACCCCCTGGCGGCGCGAGGCCCACCCCAGGACGGGGTGGGCCTCGCGAGCCTGCGTCAGTCGGCGCCCAGCACCTGACGATCAGGGCTTGACGTACAGCGTGATCTTCTTGCCCTTGCCGAGCTTCTGGCCGGCCGCAGGGTCGGTCTTGAACGCCTGCCCGCCGGAGACGTCACCGGAGTTCTGCTTCGACACGGTGACGAGGAAACCGGCCTTCTCGAGTGTCGACTTCGCCTCCGCCTCGCTCTTGCCCTTGACGTCGGGGACACTCACCTCGTCGCCCTGCTTGGTCGCCTTGTCGGGTTCGGCGAGCTTCGCCTTGGGCATGCCCTTCGAGATCGTGTCCATCGTCTCCTTCCACACCGGCGCCGCGATGTCACCGCCGTACAGGAAGGTGCCGATGTGCTTGCCCCCGATGGAGACATTCTTGATCGGGTTCTTGTTGTCGAAACCGCGCCCCACCCAGACGGCCGTGGAGAGCTGCTTCGTCGAGCCGACGAACCACGTGTGCAGGGATCCGTCGACCGTACCGGTCTTGCCGAAAGCTTCCCGCCCGTCGGCCAGCTTGGCATCAGAGGCGGTGCCGTCGCTGTCGAATACGTGTGTGAAGATCTTCGCCGTTCCGCGAGCCTCCTGCTGGCTGATGACCTGCTTGCACGCCTCGACCTTGAGCGCCACCGGCTTGCCGTTCGCCTGCTTGATCGAGACGACGGGGCGGGGTGCGCAGTACTTGCCGTCCGCCGCGACGGTGGCGAACGCGTTGGCCATCATCATCGGCGAGGACGAGTCGGAGCCGAGCACGATCGACGAGGGGTCGCGACGGATGTCGCGCCACCCGCCTGTGTTGAGGTCACGGGCCTGAACACCCATGAGTTTGAAGGTGTCCCGCACCTTGCACGGCCCCAGCGACGCCACGAGGGCTCCGAAGGCGGTGTTGACCGATTCGGCAGTGGCCTTGCTCAGGCTCATCGGGCCGGGCGACACCGGGTGGTCGTTTCCGACGGACCAGTTGCCGGCACCCTGACCGCACTGGCCGGGGAACGTCTTCGACGTGAAGTTGTAGACCGGGCGCCCGCCCTTCGTGCCGTTCATGGCGGGAACGTTCACCGTCGAGTCGACGGCGCGGCCCTGACGCATCGCCTCGACGATGGCGAAGATCTTCGCCGTCGAGCCGATGGGGAAGCCCGAGCGGACCCAGTCGACGGACGTGGAGAAGTGGTTCGATCCGGCGACGTCGTACTTGGCGTTCTGCGACATGGCCTGGACGAGACCTGTGCCGGGTTCGATGATGACGCCCGCTGCCTGCACGTCCGCGCCGTTGCCGACGGGAACGCGCTTCTTGAGGTTCGAGTCGAGGGCCGACATCTTCTTCGGGTCGAGCGAGGTCTGGATCGTCAGGCCGCCGGTCTTCAGCTTGGCGAGGCGCTCCTTGCGGTTCGCGCCGAGCGCGGGCTGGTCGGCGACCCAGTCGGTGACATAGTCGCAGAAGTACGGGTACTTGCTGCCCTGGCAGCCACCGCCACCGGCGACGTTCGTGACGTTCGTCTTGAGTGGACTGGCGATGGCCGCCTTGCCCTCGGCCTCGCTCACCTTGCCCTGGTCGATCATCTTCTGCAGGACGATGTCGCGGCGCTTCACCGCGGCCTTCGGGTTGTGCACCGGGTCGGTCGAACCCGGCAGGTTGACGACGCCCGCGAGCGTCGCGGCCTCGGGCAGCGTCAGATCCTTCGCCGGGTGGCCGAAGTAATGCTGGGAGGCGGCTTCGATGCCGTACGTGCCGTCACCGAAGAAGACGAGGTTGAGGTAGCTCGTGAGGATCTGATCCTTCGTGTGCGTCTTCTCCAGCTCGACCGCCATCTTGAGCTGCTTGATCTTGCGGACGTAGGCGTCGGTGCCGTGCTGCGCGACGGCCTTCTTAGCCTCTGCCTTGTCGCCGCTCTCGATCGCGGCGCGCTGGGCCGCGACCTTGACGTACTGCTGCGTCAGCGTCGAGGCGCCCTGCGTGCTCGACGACACGAGGTTCGAGGCCACGGCGCGTGCGAGGCCGCGCTGGTCGAGGGCGCCGTGCTCGTAGAAGCGCTCGTCCTCGATGGCGACCTGAGCGTCCTTCATCACCTTGGGGATGGCCGACGACGGCACCACGATGCGGTTCTCGTCGTACGGGGCGGCGATGACGGAGCCGTCCTTCGCCAGGATCTTCGACTGCTGGCTCAAGGCGTTTTCGGTGAGCGTGCCCGACATGTCGTCGAACTCCTTGACGCCACCCTTGACGCTCGCGCCCGCGAGGCCCGTGGCGGGGATGAGCAGGCCCGCGAAGAGCAGGCCCAGCGCCATCGAGGTGGCGACGAACGCGCCGAGGAGGCTGAGAACCGAGCCCATCGCAGAACGCTGACCGCCACCGTCAGATTTCTTCCAGGCTTGCTTCTTCGCCGACGCATCGGGGCCAGGAGACTTTCCACGCATGCCGCTTAGCGTATCGGAGCAGCCTGTCAAAGCCTTCGAGGCGCGGTTCGGCGCGCCCCGCGCCGACCGCGTGTACTAACGTTTTTGGTACTCAATCCCCATGGAAACTCACCAGTAACCACGCCTACTGTGCGTATAGCAACTTTTGCACGTGGCGCACGCCACACCGTCATCCGCACCAACAAGGGGAGGGCACCGATGACGATCATGGCCGAAGAAGAGACGCAGACGCCCGTCTGGGACGACAACTGGGCCGCCCGCGCCCAGTGCGCCGCGGCGGCACCTGACGACCTGTTCGCCAAGGGGGCTGCTCAGCAGTCGGCGAAGACGATCTGTCAGCGCTGCCCCGTCGTCGCCGAATGCCTCGCCGACGCGCTCGACAACCGCACCGAATACGGCGTCTGGGGCGGCATGACGGAGCGTGAGCGCCGCGCGCTGCTGCGTCGCCGTCCGGACGTCAAGTCGTGGGCGACCCTGTTCAAGATGGCGCGCGCCGACGAGGCCGCCGCAGGCATCCGCCGCGCGAGCTGAGACGTGCACGAACGCTGAGGGCCGTGCCGACCGCTGGGGTCGGCACGGCCCTCACCGCCATTCGGGCACCTGAGCCCGCAGCAAGTGATCAGCCCGCGAGCGCCTTCTTGACGGCCGCCGCGACGCGCCCACCCTCTGCCTGCTCGCCGATCTTGGGCTTGACGACGCCCATCACCTTGCCCATGTCTTTCATGCCGGATGCGCCCGTGGCGCTGACGGCCTCGGCGACGATCGCGTCGATCTCGTCGTCGCTCAGCTGCTTCGGCAGGTACCCCTCGAGGCAGGCGAGTTCCGCGTTCTCCTTCTCGGCGAGCTCGGTGCGCCCGGCGCCGACGTAGGCGTCAGCCGCCTCGCGGCGCTTCTTCGCCTCCTTGACGATGACGGCGAGCACCTCGTCATCGCTCAACTCACGGTGCTCCTTGCCTGCGACCTCGGCGTTCGACACGGCCGTCAGGACCATGCGCAACGTCGCGCTACGCACCTGATCGCGCTCGCGGATCGCGTCGGTCAGGTCGGTGTGGAGAGTGGCCTTCAAGGTGGTGGCACCGGTTGCGTTCATGCGGTCATTCTTCCACCCCGGTGCGAGAATCCCCGCATGAGTTTCCCCGCCCGCCCCCTCCCCCGCGCGCTGTCGCTGGCCGCTGCAGGCACGGCCGCCGGCGGTACGGCGGCGCTGGCCTGGGCCTCGCTCATCGAGCGCAACTGGTACGCGCTGCGCCGCGTCGAGATGCCGGTGCTCGCCCCCGGGACGGCGCCGCTGCGGGTGCTGCACGTCAGCGACCTGCACATCGTGCCGCGTCAGGAACGACGCATCCAGTGGGTGCGTCAGCTCGCGCGGCTCGAACCCGACTTAGTCATCAACACCGGCGACAACCTCAGCGACGAGCACGCCATCCCCGCTGCGCTGCGCGCGATGGGGCCGCTCATGGAGCTTCCCGGCGCGTTCGTCTTCGGTTCGAACGACTACTTCTACCCCAAGCTCAAGAACCCCCTGCGCTACTTCGACGACTCGCATGCCAAGGGCGCGGCGATGCAGACGGGTGAGTTCGACATCGCCCAGTTGCGTGACGGTTTCACCGCGGGCGGCTGGCTCGACCTCACGCATCGACGCGAGCGGGTGCGGGTGGGGGCTGACGGCGTGGCGCTGGAGCTTCTCGGCGTCGACGACCCGCACCTCGAGTACGACGACTACCCGCAGGTCGCCGGTGAGGCCGCGTCGCGCCGAGGTGAGGTGGCCGCGACGATCGGCGTCGTCCACGCGCCGTACACGCGCGTGCTCGACGCGATGACGGCCGACGGCGCGGACGCCGTCATCGCCGGTCACACGCACGGCGGGCAGCTGTGCGTGCCGTTCCACGGCGCGCTCGTGACGAACTGCGACCTCGACACCTCGCGCGTCAAGGGCGTCTCGCGCTGGTGGCCCGGCGCGTCCGGCGTCGACTCGACGCAGGCCGTGCCGATCGGGCCGGGTGCGCTCGCAACGGACGGCTCGCCCCTCGACTCCGCCGCCGAGATCGGCGAGCGCTTCGACGTCCTCGACGCCCACCGCGTGCACAACGACTCGGTCTCGCGCTCGGAGGCTACGGCGCGCGAACGGCGCCGCACCGCGCTGCCGTCGTCCGCCGCGACCGACGACGCGGCGTGGCTGCACGTCTCCGCCGGGCTCGGACACAACAAGTACACGCCCGTGCGCTTCGCCTGCCGTCCCGAGGCGACACTCATCACGCTGACGGCGAAGGCGCACTGACGAGCCCTGCGCGGCGCGTCAGCGCAGCACGTAGCCGATGCCGGGTTCGGTGACGATCCAGCGCGGGAGGGACGGTTCGGGTTCGAGCTTGCGACGCAGCTGCCCGCAGTAGACGCGCAGGTAGTTCGACTCGCGCCCGTACTGCGGCCCCCACACGGCGCGCAGCAGTTGTTCGTGCGGCACGACGCGCCCGCGGTGGCGCGCGAGTTCGGCGAGCAGGCGCCACTCCGTCGGCGTGAGGTGGACGGCCCCCGTCGGCCCGCTCGCCTCGTACGTCGTGAAGTCGAGCGAGAAGTCCGCGGTGACGACGGGCGCCGGGCCGGACGGTTCGGCGCCGCCTCGCCGCAGCGCGGCCCGCACGCGCGCCATGAGCTCCTCGATGCCGAACGGTTTCGTCACGTAGTCGTCGGCACCCTCGTCGAGCGCCTCGACCTTGTCATCGGCTTCCTGACGAGCCGACAGCACGATGACAGGCACGCTCGAGCTCTGACGCAGTCGGCGCAGCACGTCGACGCCGTCGAGGTCGGGCAGGCCGAGGTCGAGGACGACGAGGTCGGGCATCGCGTCTGCGCACGTGCTGAGGGCATCGAGGCCGCACCCGACGGTCTCGACGTCCAAGCCGCGCGCCTTGAGGTTGATGCGCAGCGTCCGCGCGATCGTCGGGTCGTCGTCGACGACGAGCACTCGTTCACTCATGACTCACCGCGCGTGGTTGCGTCTGCGAACCGGGTATCGACCGGCTGGTCGGCCTCAGCGTCCTGGGGCCGGGCCTCGGGCGCCGACTCGGGTTCCGATTCAGCGCCGGGCTCGGCCTCGCTCGTCGCACCCGCTGCGTTCGCCACGGCCGGCAGGACGATGACCATCGTGACACCTCCACCGGGAGTGGTCTCCGCCTCCAGCATGCCGCCCATCGCCTCCGTCAGGCCGCGCGCGACGGCGAGACCGAGCCCGATGCCGTCACCCGCGGGTGCGTCGCCGTAGCGCTGGAAGGGCCGGAATATCTCTTCGCGCGCCTCGTCGGGGATGCCGGGGCCGTGGTCGGCGACGCGTAGTTCGACGCGCGGGCCGAGCGCACTCGTCGTCACGACAACGCCGTCGCTGCCGCCGTGACGCAGGGCGTTCTCGAGGACGTTCGCGAGGACGCGGTCGAGCAGGCCGGGGTCGGCGACGACGTGGCGCGCGGCGTCGTCGAGGTGCCAGGTGACGCGATCGGGTGTCTCGAGGGCGCGCACCGCGGGTGTGACGACCTCGGCGAGGTCGATCTCGCGCGGGTTCGCGACGAGCGCGCCGGTCTGCAGCCGTGAGGCGTCGAGCAGGTTGCCGATGAGCGCATCGAGCCGATCGGCCGACGTCTCGACGGCTTCGAGCAGTTCCGCCTGGTCCTCCGGCGAGAACGTCACCTCGTCGCTGCGCAGGCTGCCGACGGCGGCCTTGATGCCGGCCAGGGGCGTGCGCAAATCGTGGGAGACGGCGGACAGCAGCGCGGTGCGCGCCTTGTTGTCGCGCACGAGGGTGTCGGCCGACTCGGCGAGGTCGAGCAGCGCTCGACGGTGCAGCACGGCCGCCGCGTGCATCGCGTACGCCCCCAGCAGCCGCTGCCGCTCGGCGGGGACGGGGCGCCCCACGAGGACGAGGTCGTGCTCGTCGTCGATGCGCTCGACCGTCGTCTTCTCGCGCGGCAGCGCCTGCGCGGCGACGTCGCTGTAGCCGTCCGTCGAGGCGATGACGCTGCGACCCGGCCCGCGGGTGCGCACGACGGCCGCCGCGTCCTGGTCGAACATCTCGAGCGAGCGCGTGAGCAGCAGCGCGAGCTGGTCGGCGGAGGACAGCATCGTGTGGCTGAGTTCGGCGAGCGCCGTCGCCTCCTGGTGCGAGGCGCTGACGTCGGCGGCCCGGCGGGCGCTCGCGTGGACGACGAGCGAGACGGCGGCGCCGATGACGACGAAGAGCACGAGCGCGACGACGTTCTGTGGGTCGGAGATCGTCAGCGTGCCGATGGGCGGGGTGAAGAACCAGTTGATGAGCAGGGACGACAGCACACCGGCCGTGATCGCGGGCGCCATCCCGCCGATGAGCGCGACGACCACGGTGAGCAGCAGGTACAGCTGCACGATGAGCGGCAGCCCGACACCGGAGCGCAGCGGCACGAGCAGGGCGCTCAGCAGCGCCGGGGCGGTCACCGAGGTGAGGAAGCCGAGCCGCACCCGGCGCGTCGACAACCCCTCGCGTTCGGTCGGTGACGAGCCCACGTGCGCGAGCTCGTGGGTGACGACGTGGACGTCGATGTCCTCGCCCGAACCCGCGATGATGCGCTCGCCCGTGCCGGGACGCAGCATCGCCTGGGCCCGCGAGCGCCGGCTGAGGCCGACGACGATCTGGTCGGCGTTGACGCCGCGCGCGTAGTGCAGGACGGCCTCGGCCGCGTCGGGCCCGCTGACGGTGTGGAACGTCCCGCCGAGCTCTTCGGTGAGGCGTCGCAGGCCGCTGACGACGTCGGCCTCGGCGGTGCGCAGGCCGTCGTCGCGCACGACGAAGACGGCGTGCATCTCGCCGCCGCTGCCGCGCGCGGCAATGCGGGCGGCGCGGCGCAGCAGCGTCGCGCCCTCGCGCCCACCGGAGAGGGCGACGACGACACGGTGACGTGTCGGCCACGTACCGACGATGTCATGGTCGCTGCGGTAGGCCGTCAGGCTCTCCTCGACGCGGTCGGCGAGCCACAGCAGCGCGAGCTCGCGCAGGGCCGTCAGGTTGCCCTGGCGGAAGTAGTTGGCGAGCGCCGCGTCGACCTTCTCCGGCTTGTAGACGTTGCCGTGCGCCATCCGCCGACGCAGTGCCTCGGGCGCCATGTCGATGAGTTCGACCTGCTCGGCGCGCCGGACGACGACATCCGGCACCGTCTCGCGCTGCAGCACGCCGGTGATGGCGAACGCCGCGTCGTTGAGCGATTCGAGGTGCTGGATGTTGACGGTGGAGACGACGTCGATGCCCGCCGCGAGCAGGTCCTCGACGTCCTGCCACCGCTTCTCGTGGCGGCCGCCCGGCACGTTGGTGTGCGCGAGTTCGTCGACGAGCGCGACCTGCGGCGCGCGCCGGAGCACGGCGTCGAGGTCCATCTCCTCGAGCGTCGCGCCCCGGTACTCGCGCCGCAGTCGCGGCATGACCTCGAGGCCCTCGAGCGCGACGGCCGTCGCCGTGCGCCCGTGGGTCTCGCAGAAACCGACGACGACGTCCGTTCCCCGCCCGGCCCGGCGTCGGCCCTCGGCGAGCATCGCCATGGTCTTGCCGACGCCGGGGGCCGCACCGAGGTAGATGCGCAACGTGCCTCGTGTCATGCGTCCATCTTCTTCTGCCGTCGCGGTTTCCGCCCGCTCAGCGAGCAGCGCGTTGCGCGAGTGCGATGTTGAGGTCGAGCACGTTGACCCGTTCGGCGCCGAGGTAGCCCAGGGCCGGCTTCTCGATGTGGGCGTCGATGACCTTCTCGACGTCGGCGACGCTCATCCCGCGGGCCGCGGCGATCCGCGGTGCCTGCCAGCGGGCATAGGCGACGCTGATGTCCGGGTCGACGCCGCTGCCGCTCGCGGTGAGGGCGTCGTCCGGGATCGGGCCCGTCGCGTTCGGGTTGGCCTTCGTCAGCGCCGCACGACGCTCGGTGATCGCCTTCTTCTGCTCGTCGGCGTTCTGGCCGAGGTTCGAGCCGCCGCTCTCGGCGCCGGGGGCGTCGACGGCGGACGGGCGCGCCGCGAACCACTTCGCGTCGCTCGTGGGTTGGTCGATGAGACTGGAACCCACCTCGCGACCCTCGGCGCGGACGATCGAGCCGTCCGCCCGGGCCGGCATCGCCCGCGCCACGCCCGTGACGAGCAACGGGTAGGCGATGCCGAGGACGACGGTGAGGACGAGGAGCGCACGAAGCGCGGCCCAACCCTGACGAAGAACGAACATGTCACTTCACTCCCGGGGTGACGGACAGGACGAGGTCGATGAGCTTGATGCCCACGAAGGGCGCGATGACGCCGCCGACGCCGTAGACGAGCAGGTTGCGGCGCAGCATCGCGGCGGCACCGAGCGAGCGGTACGCCACGCCCTTGAGCGAGAGCGGGATGAGCGCGACGATGACGAGGGCGTTGAAGATGACCGCCGACAGCATCGCCGACTCGGGGCTGTGCAGATGCATCATGTTGAGCTTGCTCAGGCCCGGGAAGATGACGACGAACATCGCGGGGATGATCGCGAAGTACTTCGCGACGTCGTTGGCGATCGAGAACGTCGTCAGCGCTCCGCGGGTGATGAGCAGCTGCTTGCCGATGGCGACGACGTCGATGAGCTTCGTCGGGTTGGAGTCGAGGTCGACCATGTTGCCGGCCTCCTTCGCCGCCGACGTGCCTGTGTTCATCGCCACGCCGACGTCGGCCTGCGCGAGGGCGGGCGCGTCGTTCGTGCCGTCACCGGTCATCGCGACGAGACGTCCGCCTTCCTGCTCGGCCTTGATGAGGCGCATCTTGTCCTCGGGCGTCGCCTCGGCGAGGAAGTCGTCGACCCCCGCCTCCTTCGCGATCGCGGCGGCCGTCAGCGGGTTGTCGCCCGTGATCATGACGGTGCGGATGCCCATCTCGCGCATCTGCGCGAAACGCTCGGCCATGCCGGGCTTGACGACGTCCTTGAGGTGGATGACGCCGAGCATCCGGGCGGTGCCGTCGGCGTCACGCTCGGCGACGACGAGTGGCGTGCCGCCGGCCTGGCTGATCGCCTCGACACGAGCGTCGATGTCGTGCGCCATGTGGCCGCCCAGCTCGTGCACCCACGCGGCGACGGCCGAGCCGGCGCCCTTGCGGATGGCGCTGCCGTCGGGCAGGTCGATACCGGACATGCGGGTCTGCGCGGTGAACGGAACGGTGACGACGTCCGCGATCTCGGTCGCCGTGAACCCTTCTGCCGCAGCGTATTCGACGATCGACCGGCCTTCGGGCGTCTCGTCGGCGAGCGACGACAGGCAAGCGGCGCGGACGAGATCCGCGCGCGAGACACCCTCGACGGGGACGACGTCACCGGCGCGGCGGTTGCCGTAGGTGATCGTGCCGGTCTTGTCGAGCAGCAGCGTCGAGACGTCACCTGCGGCCTCGACGGCGCGCCCCGACATCGCGAGCACGTTGTGCTGCACGAGGCGATCCATGCCGGCGATGCCGATGGCGGACAGCAGCGCACCGATCGTCGTCGGGATGAGGCAGACGAGCAGCGCGACGAGGACGACGAGCGACATGTCGTGGCCCGAGTAGCTCGCCATCGGCCAGATCGCCATGACGGCGAGGACGAAGATGATTGTCAGCGTCGTCAGCAGGATGCCGAGGGCGATCTCGTTCGGCGTCTTCTGCCGTTCGGCGCCCTCGACGAGCGCGATCATGCGGTCGATGAACGTCTCACCGGGCTTGCTCGTGATCTCGACGACGATGCGGTCCGACAGCACCGTCGTACCGCCGGTGACGGCGCAGCGATCGCCACCCGATTCGCGGATGACGGGCGCCGACTCACCGGTGATGGCCGACTCGTCGACCGTCGCGACACCGTCGACGACGTCGCCGTCACCGGGGATGACCTCGCCGGCCTCGACGACGACGCGGTCGCCGACGCGCAGTTCGGTGCCGGGCACGCGCTCCTCGCCGCCGTGCGGCATGAGGCGGCGGGCGATGGAGTCGACGCGGGTCTGACGCAGGGTGTCGGCCTGCGCCTTGCCGCGCCCTTCAGCGATGGCCTCGGCGAGGTTGGCGAACAGGATCGTCAGCCACAACCAGATCGTGACGGAGATCGAGAACACCGACGGGTGGATGATCGACAGCACCGTCGTGAGCACCGAGCCCACCCAGACGACGAAGATGACGGGGGTGCGCACGAGGTGGCGCGGGTCGAGCTTGCGCAGGGCGTCCGGCGCCGATTCGAGGGCCGTAAGGGCGAGTGATGCGTTCACGAGAGGGCCTCCGCGATCGGGCCGAGAGCGAGTGAGGGGAAGAAGGTCAGCCCGGCGACGATGACGATGATGCCGACGAGCAGACTGGTGAAGACGGGCCCGCGGGTCGGCATCGTGCCGGCCGTGGCGGGGCGCCGCTGCTGCGAGACGAGCGCGCCGGCGACGGCGAGCACGAGCACGATGGGCAGGAAGCGTCCGAGGAACATGCACGCCGCGAGCGTGAGGTTGAGGTACGGCTGGTCGGCCGCCAGGCCCGCGAAGGCGGAACCGTTGTTGTTCGACGCCGACGTGTAGGCGTACATCATCTCGCTCAGGCCGTGCGGGCCGTGGTTGAGCAGGGCGTCCTTCGCGACCGGCAGCACGACACCGGCGGCGGTGAACATCAGCACGAGCGCGGGCATGACGACGACGGCGAGCGCCGAGTACGTGATCTCGCGTCGGCCGATGGCCTTGCCGAGCAGTTCGGGCGTGCGTCCGACCATGAGGCCGGCGATGAAGACGGTGAGCAGCGCGAAGATGATGATGTTGTACAGGCCGGTGCCGACGCCGCCGGGCGAGACCTCACCGAGCATCATGTTGAGCATCATGAGGCCGCCGCCGAGGGGGCTCATCGAGTCGTGCATCATGTTGACGCCACCGGTCGAGGTGCCCGTCGTCGCGGTGCCGAACAGCACCGATCCGACGATGCCGAAGCGTTGCTCCTTGCCTTCCATCGAGCCGAGCGCACCGCTGGACTCGGCCCAGATGCCGAGGCCGGCGCTCAGGGTGAACAGGGCGCCCATGGCCGTCGTGAACACCGCGCCCTGACGGCGGTCGCCGACCATGAGGCCGTACATCCACGGCAACGAGAAGGGGATCGCGAGCACGAGGAGGATCTCGAACAGGTTCGTCCACGCGTTCGGGTTCTCGAACGGGTGCGCCGAGTTCGCGTTGAAGAAACCGCCACCGTTCGTGCCGAGCAGCTTGATGACCTCCTGGGAGGCGACGGGGCCGCCCTGGATCGTCTGGCTGCCGCCGACGAGCGTCGTCACGTCGTGCGGGCTGCTGAGGTTCTGGATGACGCCGCCCGCGACGAGCACGAGCGCGCCGACGAACGCGATGGGCAGCAGGATGCGGGTGCAGCTGCGCACGAGGTCGACCCAGAAGTTGCCGATCGTCGCGGCGTTGCTGCGCGCGATCGCGCGGCACAGGGCGACGGCGACGGCCATGCCCGTCGCGGCGGAGACGAAGTTCTGCACGTTCAGGCCGGCCATCTGGACGGTGTACCCGGCGCCCGACTCACCGCCGTAGCTCTGCCAGTTCGTGTTCGTCGTGAACGAGACGGCCGTGTTGAAGGCCGTGTGCCAGTCCTGGCTGCGCCCCAGGCCCCAGGGCAGGACGCCCTGCGCCATGATGAGCGCGAACAGCAGCACGACGGACGCGACGCCGAACATGACGCTGGCGACGGCGTACGTGCGCCAGCCCTGCTCGACGCGCGGGTCGACGCCGACGGCCCGGTAGATGAGGCGCTCCGGCGCCCAGTCATTCTCATCCGTGAAGCAGCGGTACATCCAGGTGCCGAGCGGCACGTGGACGAACGCCAGCAGCAGCGCGATGGTGGCGATCATGCAGATCGCCTGAAGAGTGACGTTCATGTGCGCGGCCCTCAGAACTTCTCGGGCCGGATGAGGGCGTACAGCAGGTACCCCAGCAGTGCGAGGGCGATGATGCCCGCGATGACGATTTCGATCATGGATCGAGCGTGCAACCGCCCCGGCGGCGCACCGCTCGTCTTGAGGTCGCCTTGTCGCGTCTTGACGCGTTCTTTACGTCAGGCTCTTCCCCTGCGTCGCTGCCCCGGCGTTCAGGGGCGCGGTGCGAAACCGGGCTGCACCTCGACGAGCCAGTCGAACGAGCGCGGGATCTTGCGCGTCCACACCGACAGGCGGTGGCCGCCGCCCTGCGCGATGCGCGCCGTGACGTCGGTGGGCCGCTTCACCACGGTGAGGAACTCCTTGACGGAGGGGTAGCTCACCTTGTCGGCGTCGGAGGCGAACAGCCACAGCGACACGGGCACCGGGTTGGCTTTCTCCAGGGCGATGAGGTCGTAGCTGCGCGCCTGCGGCGAGTTGGGGGAAACGGCGGGTGGCCGTCGAACTGCGGACGGAAGTAGCCCTGGTAGGCGACGGCGGCGCCGAACGTCGCGGGGTGCTTCATCGTCAGCATCGAGGCGCACCATCCGCCGAGGGAGTACCCCCACGTCGCCCACGACCCGCGCCCGGGCGCGACGGCGAAGGTGTGTTTCACCCACGTCGGCAGCGTGGAGGCGAGCCACGTCTCGGTCTGCAGGCCGTGCGGGTCGTCGCTGCACTCCGTGTCGTCGTCGAGGGTGCGGTTGAGTTGCGGCACGACGACGATGGGCGCGGCGATGCGGCGGTCGCTGACAGCCCTGTCGACGCGTGTAGAGGTGGTCGAGCTTGCTGTACGTCTCTGGGCTGCCCGGCAATCCGTGCATCGCGACGATGACGGGGTGACGCGTCGCGGAGTGTTGGTCGTACCCCACCGGCAGCTGGACGTACACCTTGCGCGACGCGGTGGGGCGCCCGTCGGCGTTCTTCGGGCCCGGGATCTCGCACTTCTGCAGGCGCTGACCCGGCTGCGGCAGCGCGGGCAGGGCGTGCGGCGTCGTCGGCGCCGTCGGGGTGGCGCTCGCGGAGGGGCCTGCTGATCCAGGGCGGGCGCCGGCGTGGGCGCGCCGTAGTGACGCGGCGTGTCCGCAGGCGAGTCGCCGAGCAGGTCACCCCAACTCGTGTAGAACGCCTACTCGTTGTTGAGAGGGCACCGACGAGCGCGAGCGTGGTGAACAGTGCCGTCAGGCCGAGGCGCGACAGCGCCTGCATCCACGGCTTGCGCCCCCCCACGAGCCTCCCCGGACGATGACGACGAGAACGAGTGCCGCGGCGCAGCCGAGCACGATCGGCAGCCACGTCCCGTTCAACCCCATGGAGGAAGGGTGAGGACTCATCTGGGGAATTGCCCGTGAGCCCCGCTGGGAGAACGCTCCGAATCGTGGTGTGCGTCACGTGGAGGGCGTCGACGTCCGATCGGACGCGGCGTCGGCGTCGCCCTCGGAGGCTGTGGGTGAGGCGTCGGCGCTGCCCTCGGACGTGCCGGGCGCCGCGGTGATCCACCACGGCGTCGTCGTGCCGGGGCCGTCGCCGTACTGGGCGTCTAGTTCGGCGTCGGCGCGGCGGGCGCTCGCGCGGTCGGCGCGCATCCACTCGATGAAGACGGCTGCGAGCAGGGGCAGCCCGACACTCTCGGCGACGGCGAGCAGCGCTCCGCCGGCGAACTTCTGATCGAGCGAGGCGGACATGTCGCCGCGGTAGGTGGAGGCGGACGCTGCGAAGCCGGGGAAGTGCGGCATGAGCAGATCGTGGTGCGTCATGACGAGGATGCCGGGGATCGCGTCGAACAGGCCGTCGACGCAGGCGAGCAGGACGCGCACGCCGGGCCCGGCCCACGCGGGCAGCAGATCGCCGGCGAGCAGGGGCAGCACGACGGTGACGCCGACGACGAGAAGGTGCACGGTGAGCACGATGCGCATCGGCGTCGAGTCGAGCGCGGCCTGCCCGTAGGGCGTGAAGAAGACGACGATGACGCTCACCATCGCGAGGATCGAGCTGACGAACGGGTACATGAGCGCCCGTCCGAGGCGCCCGCCGAGCATCCGGCGCAGCGCCGTCGACCCCGCCGCGCCCTCGATGACGTCGACGGGGCGCGCGAGCGCGAAGCCGGTCGGGATGACGGCGACGAGCAGCGCGACCTGCAGCGCGAACACCCACATGAGGCGCGTCGACCACACCTCGACAGGCCCGCACAGCGTGTAGGCGAGCGCGCCGGCGCCGAACGTCAGGAACCACGCGAGCCACGAGACGTCAGCTCGTCCGCGACGGCGTGCGCGGATCCAGGGGGCGACGTAGCCGATCGTCACGACTGCGACGAGGAGGGTGCCCCATGAGCCCGGTCGCCAGTCGGTCAGCCATGACGAGGCATGCAGTTCGTTCACAGCGGGCATTGTGCGCGCGTCGGCTGGGAGGGCGGTGAACTCGCCTCGGCGGCGGTTTCGAACGCGCTCGCGTCGCCGCGGGATCGGGCAACTGCGCACTGCGGCCACGACGCACACGGCTGGGCCCGCATTCGGACGGGTACGGCGAAGGCCCCCATCGGCGAACCGATGAGGGCCTTGCTGACGCTGGTCGGGGTGACAGGATTTGAACCTGCGACCTCGTCGTCCCGAACGACGCGCGCTACCAAGCTGCGCCACACCCCGCGACTCTCGTCGTGCGCCACCGATGCGATCGGCAGCGACACCAAACCTTACATGCCGCGGCGCGTCGGCGCTAATCGTCGGGGCACCGTCGTCACCGACGCCCTGGCGGCCCGTTCGTGAGCTACGTCATCGTGGGCGCGTCGCCACGTCCATCGGGGTGGCCAGGTCATACCATCAAAGGTCAGGGAGGAACGAACGCCAGGGGGAACAATCGTGGGCACGGACCACGACGGGCCACGCACGCCTCGCGGTCGCGGCACGGCTCGTCGCGACGGCACCGCGACTGCAGGCCGGAGCGGGAGCGCGGCAGGCAGTCGCGACCGCAACGCAGGTCATGGCGGCGTGCCCTCATCGAGCGATGACCTGCCCGACTGGCTGTTCAGCGCCGACCCGCTGACGTCCCCGCCGCGATCAGCGAACGCTCCCGCAACGTCCTCTCCCGCATCTCGGGAAGCGTCCCCGAGCGCGCGCGTCAAGAACGACGCGGACACGTTGCGCGTCGAGCCGTCGAGGGACGTCGTCGAGACGCCGGCGACGGCGGCGGCCTCGCGCACGACCGTCGGGAAGTCGGTCGACCGCACGAACCGAGCGGCCCGCGAGGCGAGCTCTCGGCCTCGGAGACGCCCCACGGACATGCTCGCGAAACCCCCGCGTCAGGCACCCCACCACGCGGAACGGTTGGCCCCGCCGGCTCGCGAATCCGCGGCGAGCAACGCGACGTCAGTGGTCACCGACGCGATGGACGCCACGACAGACCCCACCACGTCGACCGACACGAGCGCCCCGTCCTCGGACGCCGCTCGCACTGACGCCATCACAGGCCCCACCACATCGGCCGACACGAGCGCCCCGTCGTCCTCCGACGCCGTGCAACCAGCCTCCGACGCCGCGCGAGCGACCGTCGCGACTCCGCGGCGCGGCCGGCTGCCGGCCCTCGACGGCGTGCGCGCGCTCGCGGTGTTGGCCGTCATGGCGTTCCACTTCCGGGTGCCCGGGTTCAGCGGCGGTTTCCTGGGCGTCGACATCTTCTTCGTCCTGTCGGGCTACCTCATCACGAGCCAGTTGTGGTCGCGCTGGCCGCTGCGCGGCATCGATCTGAAGGCGTTCTGGGCCGCTCGCGTACGACGCCTCGCGCCCGCCGCGCTGCTCCTGCTCGCCGTGACGACGCTCGTCACGGCGTGTTTCCATCCGTCCGGCCTCGCGCAGCAACTGCGCGATTCGGCGGCGGCGCTGACGTACACGTCGAACTGGTGGTACGTGTACGGCGGACGGCAGTACGGCGACTTCGGTTCGTGGTGGTTCCTCGAACACCTGTGGTCGCTCGCGATCGAGGAGCAGTTCTACCTGCTGTGGCCGCTCGTGGTGGCGGGGGTGCTCCTCGCTGTTCGCGCCACACGAACGCGGCGTCACGTCCTGCTGGCCGTGACGATCGGCGGGGCGCTCGCCTCGAGCGTCGCGATGAGTTCGGGAGCGTTCGCGTCGACCGGCCGCTGGGCCGACGACCCCACGCGCGTCTACTTCGGCACGGACACGCACGTCATGGGCCTGCTCGTCGGCGCCGCCCTCGCCTTGCTGCTCGACGGGCGGGGGTTCCGCTCGCGCCGCACGTTCACGCCGGCGACGACCCGCATGACGGTCGCCGGCGTCGCCGCGCTCGTCGCCGTCTCCGCCGTGATGACGCAGCTCGACTTCCTCTCGATGGGTTTCTACCGCTGGGGCGGGTTCCTCGCCTTCTCACTCGTCGTGGCGACGCTCGTGTGGGTCGTCGTCCATGACGGCCCACTCGCCCGCGCGTTGTCGTGGCGCCCGCTGCGCTACGTCGGCGACCGCTCGTACGGGCTGTACCTGTGGCACTGGCCGCTCGTGACACTGCCGTTCGTCACCGACGCGATGGAGTCGTCGTGGCTGCTGCCTGCGATCGCGCTGAGCGTCGCGACGTTCGTGCTCGCCGAACTGAGCTACCGCTACGTCGAGATGCCCGTGCGTCGCGCCGGGGTGCGCGCCTGCCTGCGTCGCGCGCGGGGTGCTGTCGTCGACCGCCGTGTCGGCGCCATGGTCGCGAGTCTCGCACTCGCGGCGGCGCTCGTCGTCACGGCGACACAGCTCGTCGCGCACCGTCAGGGGTCGACGGAGACGACGGCACCCGCGCCCGGGATCGACGCCACGCCCACCCCGGCGCCGTCCGCCCCGCCGACGCCGGGGCGCCCCGGGGCGTCGTCGACCTCGGCGAGCCCGTCGTCGTCGAGCAACACCCCCGCGGCCGGGCTCGACACCCGCGCCACGAAGCAGATGAGCATCAGTGTCTGGGGCGACTCCGTCCCCGCGTCCGTCGCGCTCAACCAGCTCCCGCACGCCTACCGCACGGTCGACAACCACGCCGCGAAGAGCCAGCAGGCGAACGCGGTGCTCGAGCAGGTCATGGCGGCTGCGAAGGCGGGGACGATCAGGAGCGACGTCGTCCTGCTCCACACCGGCGACAACGGTGTCGTGCCGCAGGAGATGCTCGCCAAGACCCTCGACGCGTTGAAGGACGAACGCGTCGTGCTCGTGGTGCCGAAGACCACGCTGGGCACCCAGAAGCAGGCGCTGCATGCGATCCGCGAGGCGGCGAAGGGCCGGCCGTGGGTGCACCTCGTCGACTGGTACGGCGCCTCCAAGGACCACCCCGAGTACTTCATCGACGGCGTCCACCCCACCCTCGCAGCGATGCCCGTCTACATCAGCCTCGTGCAAAAGGCTTCGAAGGGCTGACCGCGACGCGACTCGTCAGGCATACCTCCGCCGCGTGAAGCGCGCCAGATCCTGCGCGAGCCGTTCGAGCGCGTCAGCGGCGTGATGGCGACGATCCCACGCGGCGTGGAGGCGGATGCCGAGAGCGTCGCCGTCAGCGTCGCGGATCGTGAGGGGCACGAGGCCGAAGCGGGGGTCGTCGGTGAGGACGCAGACGCCGCGCCCGCTGGCCGCGACGGCCTGGGCGACGACGGGTGAGGCGAACTCCGCGCGGGGTTCGACGCCGAGCTGCTCTGCGTCGAGGGCTGCGTCGAGCACGCGGCGCGCCGAGAAGCTGCGTTCGAGCAGAAGCAGGTCAGCACCCGCGAGCTCGTCGAGGTCGACGGCATCGCGCTGCGCCCACGGATGGGTCGGCGCGACGCACGCCCACAGCGGCAGGCGCGCGACGACGCGGCTGCCCAACGCCGGGGGTGGTGCGAGCGGCGCCACGGCGAGGTCGGCTCCGCGACGCAACGTGTCGTAGACGTCGTCGACGGACGCTTCGGCGATGCTCGGCAGCGGCGCGTCGGCGGACCACGTCGCGAGCCAGGGGGCGAGGACGTCGTCGCGGGTCGTGCCGGGGCTGACGAGACGAACCCGCTGCAGACGGCCGGCTGCGACGCCGCGGGCCGCGTCACTCACGGCGTCGGCCTGGCGCAGCAGTCGACGCGCGACGGGCAGCACGTCGATGCCGGCGGAGGTGAGGCGCAGCCGCCCGTCCTCACGATCGAACAGGCGGATGCGCAGCTGCCGCTCCAACTGCTGGATCTGACGCGTGACGGCGGGTTGCCCCACGCCGAGTCGCGCCGCGCCGGCCGTCACCGTCCCGGCGTCGGCAACGGCGACGAAGCACTCGACCGCCCTCAACTCCATACCGTCCCCTTCTGCGATCTACGTCCACATCGGCGATCTACGGTCACTTTCACCGCCCTCGGCGGCTGGCCAGAGCCCATCAGCGGCCTATTCCCAACATGCATACCAATCATCGAAAATTGATATTGGACAGCATAGGCGCCAAGCCTCAGAGTGAGGGAGAACACTGATCGACCCTGATCACTCGCACCTCGGTTCGATCCCGCACGACGAAAGGACACGGCCATGACGTCCGTCCCTCAGGAGCGCAAGCTCGTCACCGCCATCCCCGGCCCGAAGAGCCAGGAACTGCACCAGCGGACGAAGGGCGCGGTCTCCGCGGGCGTCGGCATCGGCCTGCCGGTCTACGTCGAGCGTGCGGGCGGCGGCATCCTCGTCGACGTCGACGGCAACCAGCTCATCGACTTCGGCTCCGGCATCGCCGTGACGAGCGTCGGCAACTCGGCGCCGAAGGTCGTCGAGAAGGCCAAGAACCAGCTCGACGACTTCACGCACACCTGCTTCATGGTGACGCCGTACGAGGAGTACACGGCCGTCTGCGAGAAGCTCAACGAGCTGACACCCGGTGACCACGAGAAGCGTTCGGCGCTGTTCAACTCGGGCGCCGAGGCCGTCGAGAACGCCGTCAAGATCGCGCGCGTCCACACGGGCCGTCAGGCCGTCGTCGCCTTCGACCACGCCTACCACGGCCGCACGAACCTGACGATGGCGCTCACGGCGAAGAACATGCCGTACAAGCAGGGCTTCGGGCCGTTCGCGGGCGACGTCTACCGCATGCCGATGGCGTACCCGTACCGCTGGGTCGGCAACGCCGACACGATCACTGCCGACGCCTTCGAGGCGTTCACGAGCGCCGTGCACGCGCAGATCGGCGAGCAGAACGTCGCGGTCGTCATCATCGAGCCCATCCAGGGTGAGGGCGGGTTCATCGTGCCGCCCGCCGGCTGGCTGAAGAAGGTCGCCGACTGGTGCCGCGAGAACGGCATCGTCTTCATCGCCGACGAGGTGCAGAGCGGTTTCTGCCGCACCGGCGACTGGTTCGCGTGCGACGCCGAAGGCGTCGTGCCCGACCTCATCACGACCGCCAAGGGCATCGCGGGCGGCCTGCCGCTCGCGGCCGTGACGGGCCGCGCCGAGATCATGGACGCCGTCCACGCAGGCGGCCTCGGCGGCACCTACGGCGGCAACCCCGTCGCCTGCGCGGGCGCCCTCGGCGCGATCGAGACGATGGAGTCGGAGAACCTGCCCGCGCGCGCCAAGGAGATCGAGGCGATCTTCCGCGAGCGCCTCGGCCAGATCGCCGACACGCACGACGTCGTCGGCGACATCCGCGGACGCGGCGGCATGATGGCCGTCGAGATCGTCAAGGCCGGCACGAAGGAGCCCGACGCCGACCTGACGAAGAAGATCGCGGCCGCCGCGAACGCTCAGGGCGTCGTCACGCTGACGGCCGGCACGTACGGCAACGTCCTGCGCTTCCTGCCGCCGCTCGTCATCGGTGACGACCTGCTGCGCGAGGGCCTCGACATCATCGCCGAAGCGTTCGACTCCGCGACTGCCTGAGCGCCTGAGCGCCTGAGCGAGCACGACCATCCACAGGCTGTGTCGGATCGCCCCGCCCCGGGCGATCCGGCACAGCCGCTTCCACAGCTGCACCCGCCGTACTCGCCGGTACACCACGAATCTGGGATAGGAAAGACACATGGACACGAAGGCTCTGATCAACGACGTGCCGAAGCAGCTGTTCGTCGACGGCGCATGGCGCGACGCGGAGGGCGGCAAGACGCTCGAGGTGACGAACCCCGCGACCGGCGAGGTCCTCGCGCGCGTCGCCGACGCCTCCCCCGCTGACGGCGACGCAGCCCTCGCCGCCGCGCACGCCGCGCAGGCGAGCTGGGCGGCCACCACACCGCGTGAGCGTTCCGAACTGCTGCGCAAGGCGTTCGAGCTGCTCATCGAGCGCACCGACGACTTCGCGGCGCTCATGACCCTCGAGATGGGCAAGCCCTTCGCCGAGGCCAAGGGAGAGGTCGCCTATGGCGCCGAGTACTTCCGCTGGTTCGCGGAGGAGGCCGTGCGCATCAACGGCACGTACCTGCCCGCCCCCGCGGGCGGATCGCGACTGCTGACGATGAAGCAGCCCGTCGGCCCGTGCCTCATGATCACGCCGTGGAACTTCCCGCTCGCCATGGGCACGCGCAAGATCGGTCCGGCGCTCGCGGCCGGTTGCACGATGGTCATCAAGCCCGCCGCCGAGACGCCGCTGACGATGCTCGCCCTCGTCGCGCTCCTCGAGGAGGTCGGCGTCCCGAAGGGTGTCGTCAACGTCGTCACGACGAGCGATTCGGGCGGCGTCATGGAGCCGCTCATTCGCGACCCGCGAGCTCGCAAGCTGACGTTCACCGGCTCGACGGCTGTCGGCCGCAAGCTCGTCGAGCAGTCGGCCGAGCAGTTGCTGCGCGTGTCGATGGAGCTCGGTGGCAACGCGCCCTTCATGGTCTTCGAGGACGCTGACGTCGACGCGGCCGTCGAGGGCGCGATGGCGGCGAAGATGCGCAACATCGGTGAGGCCTGCACGGCCGCGAACCGTCTGTATGTGCACGAGTCGGTCGCCGCGGAGTTCGGCGAGAAGTTTGCCGCGAAGATGAAGGCGATGACGGTCGGCAACGGCATGGACGAGGGCGTCACCGTCGGCCCGCTCATCACCGGCAAGGCCGTGAAGAACGTCCAGCGACTCATCGACGGTGCCGTCGCCGCGGGCGCCACGAAGGTGTGCGGCGACGAGCAGGTGCCGAGCGAGGGCAACTTCGTCGCCCCCACCGTCCTGACGAACGTGCCCGGTGACGACGACATCGTGCGCGAGGAGATCTTCGGCCCGGTCGCCGCGATCCAGACGTTCACCGACGAGGACGACGTCATCGCCCGCGCGAACTCGACGGAGTACGGCCTCGCCGCGTACTTCTTCTCGAAGGACTACTCGCGGGCGCTGCGGGTCGCCGAGAAGCTCGAGTACGGCATGGTCGGCGTCAACGTCGGCGTCATCTCGAACCCGGCCGCGCCGTTCGGCGGGGTCAAGGCCTCCGGATTCGGCCGCGAGGGCGGCTTCCAGGGCATCGACGAGTACCTCGAGACCAAGTACGTGGGCATGGCGCTCTGAGCGCCTGCGACGAAGGGGCATGTGATGAGTGAAGCCATCTACACGGTGACGAACCCGGCGACGGGTGAGGTCGAGGAGACCTTCCCCACCGCGACCGACGATGAGGTGATGGCCGCCCTCGAGCGCGCCTACGCCGCCCGCGAGCGCTGGCGCAAGGTGCCGCTCGAGGAGAAGATCGCGATCATCGAGCGCGTCGCGGCCGAGTACGACTCGCGTCAGGGGGAACTGGCGCGCATCATCGGTGACGAGATGGGCAAGCCTTACGGCGACGCGACGGGTGAGGTGTGGCTCTCGGGCGACATCCACGCGTACAACGCGAAGCACGCGCCGGAGGTGCTTGCCGACGAGGAGCTCGACCTGGGCGAGCGTGACGGGCGCGCGTACATGCGCAAGGAGCCCGTCGGCGTCATCGTCGGCGTCATGCCGTGGAACTACCCCTACTACCAGGTCGCGCGTTTCGCGGCGCCGAACCTGCTGCTCGGCAACGTCATCCTGCTCAAGCACGCGCCGCAGTGCCCGCGTTCGGCGAAGGTGATCGAGGAGATCTATCACGCCGCCGGGGTGCCGAAGGATGTCTATCAGAACCTCTACGCGACGAACGAGCAGATCGCGATGCTCATCGACGACCCGCGCGTGCAGGGCGTGTCGTTGACGGGTTCGGAGCGTGCCGGTTCGGCCGTCGGTGAGCGTGCAGGGCGCAACCTGAAGAAGGCCGTGCTCGAGCTCGGCGGCAGTGACCCGTTCATCGTGCTGCCGGACGCCGACATCGACAAGGCCGTCGAGGACGGCATCCTCGGCCGCTTCGAGAACTCGGGCCAGGCGTGCAACGCGGCGAAGCGGTTCATCCTCATCGGCGACGAGACGTACGACAAGTTCGTGCCGAAGTTCGCCGAGGCCGTCGCCGGGTTGAAGATGGGCGACCCGCACGACGAGTCGACGAACATCGGCCCGCTCGTCACGGAGGCCGCCGCGAAGGGTATTCAGGCGCAGATCGACGACGCCGTCGACGCGGGCGCCGAGGTGGTCGTCGGTGGCAAGCGTCCTGACGGTCCGGGCGCGTACGTCACGCCGACGGTGCTCGCCGGCGTCACGCCGCAGATGCGCGCGTGGAGCGAGGAGATCTTCGGCCCCGTCGCCGTCATGTACAAGGCGGCCGACGAGGACGAGGCCGTGCGCATCGCGAACGACACGCTGTTCGGTCTCGGCGCGTCGGTGCACTCGGCTGACGTCGACGCCGCGCTGCGCGTGGCCGATCGGCTCGAGTCGGGCATGGTGTCGATCAACGAGGCCCCCGGTTCTTCGTCGGAGCTGCCGTTCGGTGGCGTCAAGCGTTCCGGTTTCGGGCGCGAGCTCGGCACGTACGGGTTCGACGAGTTCTGCAACAAGCGGATGATCCGCATCGCGGGCTGACGAAGCTCGAAGGGGCGGGGTGCACCGCAGCGAAGCGAGGATGTGCCCCGGCCCCTTCGGGCGCGCGTCGGACCGCCCAAGTGATCGCGGGCTGACGAAGCTCGAAGGGGCGGGGTGCACCGCAGCGAAGCGAGGATGTGCCCCGCCCCCTTCGGGCGCGCGTCGGACCGCCGAAGTGATCGCGGGCTGACGAAGTACGCCCACCTGACCCTCGGGGCCTGAGAACGCCCCACTCGTGCGTCACGTCGCACGAGTGGGGCGTTCTTGCGTCACAGCATCCCCACTTGCGCGACATGTCGCGCCATCGGGGTACTGCATCCGACGTCAGCCATTCATGACGAACGTCGCCCGCGAACGTGTCATGTGTGACGCGTTCGCGGGCGACGTTCGAGCTCACCGTGAGCGACGGGTTCAGCCCGCGACGACGGCGCCCTCCGGTGCGAGGTCGACGCCGGCCGGCTGGGCCTCGGCGTCGGGGCGCACACGTCGCGGGACGAGCATCGCGATGGCGGCGCCCGCGACGGCGGCGCAGGCCCCGATGATGAAGCACACCTTGAACGCGCCCTCCGTCGGGATGGCGGGCGTCCCCGGCGCGAGGACGGTCGTGCGGCTCGTCAGCACGGCGGCCATGACGGCGCCGGCGACGGTCGTGCCGACCGAACGCATGAGTCCGTTGACGCCGACGCTGGCGCCGGCCTCGTGCATCGGCACGTTGTCGAGGATGAGCGTCGGCATGGCGGCGTAACCGATGCCGACACCCGCCGACGCGACGCACGAGGCGACCATGAGCTGCCATGGCGCGTTCATGAGGAACAGCGCGATGACGTAGCCGATGCTGATGACGAGCGCACCGGTGGCGAGCGTCACCCGCGCACCGCGGTGCGTGATGAGCGCGCTCGAGACGGGCGCGAACGCCATCATCATGAGGCCCGCGGGAGCCATCCACAGCCCGGCGTGCAGGATCGACTGGCCGAGACCGTACCCGGTGGCCTCGGGCATCTCGAGCAGCTGCGGCACGATGATGGACTGCGCCATCATGCCGAATCCGACGAGCACGGCCGCGAGGTTCGTGAACAACACCGGGCGGCGCGCCATGGTGCGCAGGTCGACGAGCGGATCGTGGTGACGCAGCTCGTACGCGCCCCAGACGAGCAGCACGATGACACCGGCGACGATGCTGCCGATCGTGCGCCCACTGCCCCACCCCCATTCGGAGCCCTTCGAGACACCGACGAGCGCCGAGACCAGACCCACGGCGAGACCGATGATGCCGACAGGGTCGATGTGCGCCGGGTGCTCGTCGTGGATGTGCGGCACGACGAACGCCGTCAGCACGACGACGACGGCGGCGAGCACCGCGGACAGCCAGAACAGGTCGTGCCACGAGTAGTCCTGCGCGATCCACGCTGCGAGCGGCAGACCAAGCGCACCACCGACACCGAGCGTCGCGCTGACGGCGGCGACGGCGCCCGTCGCACGCGCGGGCGGAGCGACCTCGCGCACGAGACTGATGGCGACCGGGATGTAGCCCATCGCCATGCCCTGCAGCGCGCGGCCGACGAGGAACGGCGCGAGGGTGCTCGACAGCGCCGCGACGACCGAACCGAGGACGAGCAGCGTCGCCGATACGAGCAGGACTCGCTTCTTGCCGTACATGTCGGCGAGGCGGCCGGTGACGGGCATCGTCACGGCGCCGGCGAGCAGCGTCGCCGTCACCGCCCAGGAGGCGTTGCTCGCGGACGTGTGCAGCAGCTCCGGCAGTTCGCGCTGGATCGGGATGACGAGGGACTGCATGAGCGCGCCGCTGAGGCTGCCGATGCAGAGGACGGCGACGACCGTCATCGGGGAGAAGCGCATCGCGGGGGCGGCCCCGGTCGGCGCGGCGGGTGAGGACAACTGACCACTCCGTTTGTGTAAATTACATACCTACCCGATGAGGATACATTTAGTTGTACGAAGCAACAAGTGGGGTGACGGGCTGGTGGCAGACGTGGCGAGCGACATCGACACCGCCGTCGACGACGGCGCCTGCGCCATGGCGCGCCTGCTCTCTCGCTTCGACATCATGCGCCGCGCCGAGGAGCAGGCGAGCGAGTTGCGCATCGCCGAGGGCCGCCTGTTGTGGCTGCTGACAGGCGACGGCCCGCCGCGCACGCTCAAGCAGATCGCCTGCGAACTTGAGCTGGAGCAGTCGACGGCGAACCGTCAGGTCAACGCTGCGGTGCGGGCCGGCGTCGTCCGGCGATTCCGCGAATCCGGGTCTCACGCCTGGCTCTTCGAGGCGAGCGACGACGGCGCGGCGCTCTACGAGCGCAGCGTCGGACGTCACCTCGACCGCGTCGACGACGCCCTCGCCGCTCTGCCCGCCGGCGAACGCGAACGTCTCGTCAGCTCGTTCGCGACGTTCATCGACGCCTACAAGGAACCGCCGACGCCCTCACCCCACGGCGCGCCGCGCGCCCCCGGCACGCCCTGAGAGTCCCCGGCCACACCGCGAAGCCGCCGCCCCCCTCACTCTCGCCATCCCGTACCCAACGGCGATCTACGTCCTCATCTGCGATTTTCGTTCACCTTCGTGAAGGTGGACGAAAATCGCAGAAGGGGACAGGAATCGCAGAGGGGTCAGCTCATCGCGAACATCTCGAGGTGGGTCTTGACGACGATGACGCGCGGGCCGTTGACATCGGCGGCGAACGTCGCGCGCAGGGCGTCCGTCAACTCGCCGTAGCCGACCTCGTCACCCACAGCCACCTCTTGAGCCTCGACACCGAACGACTCCGCCAAGGCGACGAAGTCTGGTCGTGCCAGTTCGGTGTGCGTCGCCTGGCCGAACGTCGCCTCCATGTACTCGCGCAGGATGCCGTAGCCGCCGTCGTCGACGATGAGCCACGTGACGGGGATGCCGTGTTGCACGGCCGTCGCGAGTTCGGCGATCGAGTACATCGACGAGCCGTCACCAGCGACGGCGACGACGCGCTCGTGCCCGCCGACGGAGAACGCCGCGTCGACGTCCGTCAGCTTCGCGCCGCGCTTCTCCGCGAGCGCGACGGCGCCGCCGAGCGCGGCCGGGAACGCGAACCCGAGCCCGCCGGCGCCCTGACCCGAGTGGAAGCCGCCGGAGCGGCCGTCCCAGCAGTTCCAGGCCCAGTAGGCGGCGATCGTCATGTCCCAGAACGTCGGCACCTCGTCGGGGATGCCGGCGCGGATGGCGTCCATGAACGCGCGCTCGTGGGCGAGATCCTGACCGTCGAGCCGGGCGACGATCGCCTTGCGCACTTCGGCAGCACGCTCGGCTCCCGACGCGCGCCCCGCGGGCGCCTCTGCCGGGAACGCCGCGACGAACGCATCGAGCGCCGCCTTCGCGTCGCACGCGATGCCGAGCGCGGGGTGGTTCGACTCGAGCACGCGCGGCTCGGCGTCGACGTGGATGAGCTTGCCTGCCGGCTTCAGCGTGAAGTAGTTCGACGTCACCTCGCCGAGCGAGGTGCCGACCGCGAGCAGGACGTCGGCGTCCGCGAGGAGGTCGGTGACGGCGCGGTCCTCGACCCACGACCCCATCGACAACGGGTGATCGACCGGAAAACCCGAGTTGCCACCCGGCGAGCAGACGACGGGTGCGTCGAGCTTCTCCGCCAGGGCGAGCAGCGCCCTCTCGGCGCCGGCGCGGCGCACGCCACCACCGGCGACGATGGCAGGGCGCTTCGCGCCCGCGAGCAACTTCACTGCAGCCCAGACGAGTTCGGGGCGCGGCCCCTCCGGCGTCGGCGCCGAGACGGCCGTGCGGATCGGCGGGATCTCCGTCTTCGCGAGCAGCACGTCCTGCGGCACCTCGACCCACACGGGCCCGCGCGGATACGTCATCGCCTCGACCCACGCCGACTCGATGGCCGTCGGGATGGCGGCGTGGTGCGTCACCGTGCGCTGCGACTTCGTCACGTCGATGGCGGCGCGGCGCTGCTCGTCGAGCTGGTGCAGCATGCCGCGACGCGCGCCGCCGAGGCCCGAGACGGGCACCTGCGAGGCGACGACGACCATCGGCACGCTCGTCGCGTACGCCTCCTGCAGCCCGGGCAGCGCCGTCAGGGCACCCGGCCCGGTCGACAGGAACAGCGCAGCCGGCTTGCCTGAGACGCGCGAGTAGCCGTCGGCCGCGAAGGCTGCGTTGTTCTCGACGCGCGAGCTCATGAAGTGCAGCCCCGAGCGGCGCAGCGCGTCGAACAGGCCCAGCGCATGCTGACCGGGAATGCCGAACACCGTCGTCGTGCCGAGCGCTTCGAGCGTCTCGACGACGAGGTCGCCACCGTTGCGGATCTTCTCGCCCTCGCCCGTCGGCGCGACGGCTTCGGGCTCGGGGTGACGGATCTGCTCGCTCACCGCTGGGCCCCGTACACCGTGCCGGACTCGCCGTACGCGGGCCCGCCGGGCGCGGCGTCCGCACCGAGCGCGAGCAGCGACATGTACTCGTAGACGACGTTGGCGGCGGCCAGGCCCGTCAGCTCGGCGTGGTCGTAAGGCGGTGCGACCTCGACGACGTCGGCGCCGATGAGGTTCGTGCCGCGCAGGCCGCGCAGGATCTCGAGCAGCTCACGCGACGTCAGACCGCCCGGCTCGGGGGTGCCGGTGCCCGGCGCGTGCGCGGGGTCGAGCACGTCGATGTCGAGCGAGACGTACAGCGGACGGTCGCCTACGCGCTCGCGCAGGAACCCGACGACCTCGTCGACGCCCATGCGCATGACGTCGTTGCTCGTCACGACACCGAAGCCGAAGCGCGCGTCGTCCTCGAGGTCCTGGGTGCCGTACAGCGGGCCGCGCGTGCCGACGTGGCAGACGCCGGAGGAGTCGATGAGGCCCTCCTCGAACGCGCGGCGGAACGGCGTGCCGTGCGTGTACTCGGCGCCGAAGTAGGTGTCCCACGTGTCGAGGTGCGCGTCGAAGTGCAGCAGCGCGACGGGGCCGTGCTTCTTCGCGTGCGCGCGCAGCAGCGGCAGGGCGAGGGTGTGGTCGCCGCCGATCGTGATGAGCGAGGTGCCCTCGTCGACGAACTGACGTGCACCCTCCTCCGCTTCCTTCAGCGCCGACTCGATGTCGAAGGGGTTGAGCGCGATGTCACCGGCATCGGCAATCTGCATCTGCGCGAACGGCGACACGGACTGCGCCGGGTTGAACGGGCGCAGCAGACGCGAGCTCTCGCGCACGTGCGTCGCGCCGAAACGCGCACCGGGGCGGTAGGAGACGCCGGTGTCGAACGGCATGCCGACGACGGCGACGTCGGCCTTCGAGACGTCCTCGATGCGCGGCAGGCGCGCGAACGTGCCGAGGCCGGCGTACCGCGGCGTGAGGGCGGCATTGACGGGCCCGACGTTGCCGCCGGCCTCGATGCGGGGGTGATCCATCTCGTCCTCTTCCTCTTCCGACGAGGCGTGCGCACGCCCGGTGCGAGCACCCCGTCGAGCCGTCGAACGGCCACTCATCAGGTCACGATCAGATTAACGGACGTGTTTACCGATGCGAATCTCTCGTTTGTCACGAGTCGATCTCGTATATTCATACGGTTCACCGTGGACTCATGCCAGAGCCATGCCACCCGGATCCAAGGAGGCCCTCGTGGACCTCAACCTCGTGATCGTCGTCCTCTACCTCGTCGCCATGCTCGGCTTCGGGTTCTGGGGCCGCTCGCGCACCCAGAACTCGAGCGACTACCTCGTCGCCGGCCGCCGCCTCGGCACCTTCCTCTACACCGGCACGATGGCGGCCGTCGTCCTCGGTGGCGCCTCCACGGTCGGCGGGGTCGGCCTCGGCTACAAGATGGGGTTGTCGGGCATGTGGCTCGTCGTCGCCATCGGCGTCGGCGTGCTCCTGCTGTCGCTGCTGTTCGCCGGCACCATCTCGAAGCTGCGCGTCTACACCGTCAGCGACATGCTGAAACTGCGCTACGGCAGCAAGAGCGCCGCGGGCGCGTCCAGCATCGTCATGATGCTCTACACGATGTTCCTCGTCGTCACCTCGACCGGCGCGTACGCCACCGTCCTGCACGTGCTGACGGGCCTCGACAGCTGGATCTGCATCGCCATCGGCGGCGCCGTCGTGCTCGTGTACTCCGTCATCGGCGGCATGTGGTCGATCACCCTGGCCGACCAGGTGCAGTTCATCATCAAGACGATCGGCATCTTTGCGCTCATGCTGCCGTTCGTGCTCGTCAAGGCCGACGGCTTCTCCGGCATCCGCGAGCGCCTGGGCGACGACTACTTCGCCATCGCCGGCGGCAAGGTCGGCGCCGACACGCAGACGATCATCACGTGGTTCGTCGTCTACATGTTCGGCATGCTCATCGGCCAGGACATCTGGCAGCGCGTCTTCACCGCGCGCACCCCGAAGGTAGCGCGTCTCGGCGGCACCATGGCCGGTGTCTACTGCATCCTCTACGGCGCGGCCGGCGCGATCATCGGCATGGGCGCGCACGCCGTCCTCGGCGACGGCATCAAGGCGAAGAACGACGTCTACGCCGAGGTCGCCGACAAGATCCTGCCCGTCGGCATCGGCGGTCTCGTGCTCGCCGCCGCCGTCGCGGCGATGATGTCGACGGCGTCCGGCGCGCTCATCGCGTGCGCGACGGTGGCCCGCAACGACGTCGTCCCGTTCCTGACGGGCCGTGCCCGCGCGGTCGACGACGTCGCCGTCGACGCCTACAGCGACCACGACGCCCTGAAGAGCACAGGCTCGCACGCCGCGAACGATGATGCGTCCGACCCGCACAGTGAGAAGAACATCCGCGAGAACCGCGCGTTCGTCCTCGGCCTCGGCGTGCTGACGGTGCTCATCTCGATCCTCATGGCGCGCCTCGACAACGGCGGCGACCTCGTCGTCGCGTCGCTGACGGTGGCGTACGACATCCTCGTCGGCGGCCTGCTCGTCGCCATCCTCGGCGGTTTCGTGTGGAAACGCGCCAACGGCACGGGCGCCGCGATCTCGATGCTCGTCGGCACGCTCGTCACCGTGGCCGGGATGGTCTACCAGGCGAACAAGCTCGGCGACACCCTGAGCGGCATCCTCGCCAATGAGCCGATCTACTACGGCCTCATCGCCTCGCTCGTCACGTTCGTCGTCGCTTCCCTCGCGACGCCGAAGACGGACGACGCGGTGCGCGCCGAGTGGGACGCCCGCGTCCACCGCCCCGCCGACGTCGAACTCGACGCTACGCCCACCGCACGCTGAGGCACCTGCCCGCCTCGGCTTGACGATGCCGCCGTCCGCTCGCACGCTGGAGCGGACGGCGGCATCGGCGTCCCTGCTGAGTCACGACGCGCCCCATCGCGCCCCGAAGACCGCCCACCTCACGAGGAGACCGCATGAGCACCCCCGATCAGCGCGAGCAGCCCACCCCCGACGAGGCTTCCGCGGCCACGGCACCAGCCGTCCCGAACGCGGACGACCTCGACGCCCTCGCCGCGCAGCTGAGCGGCACGCTCGTCACCGACCCCGACGTCGTCGACGCCGCGAGCCGTGACCGATCCCCCGTCGAAGAGGTGGGTGCGGCGATCGCGCTCGTGCGCGCGACGTGCCGTGACGACGTCGTCGCGACGCTGCGGTGGGCGAACGAGCGTGGCGTGCCCGTCATCACGCGGGGTGCGGGCACCGGGCTGTCGGGTGGCGCGAACGCGATCGACGGGTGCGTCGTGCTCGATGTCTCCCGTATGAACGCGATCAAGACCATCAACCCTGCCGAGCGCATCGCCGTCGTCGAACCGGGTGTGCTGAACGGCGATCTGTCGGACGCTGTGCGTGAGCAGGGCCTGTTCTATCCCCCGGACCCGGGCTCGTGGCGCATCTCCTCGATCGGCGGCAACGTCGCGACGAACGCCGGGGGCCTGTGCTGCGTCAAGTACGGGGTGACGAAGAAGTTCGTGCGTGCGCTCGAGGTCGTGCTCGCCGACGGCAGCGTCATGCGCACCGGCACTCCGACGGCGAAGGGCGTCGCGGGGTACGACCTCACGGGCCTCATCGTCGGGTCGGAGGGCACGCTCGGTGTCGTCACGGAGGTGACGCTCGCTCTCGTCCCGGCGCCTGACGACGAACTGGTCGCCGTCGCACTGTTCGACTCGGCGTCGCGTGCGTGCGAGGTGGCGGCAACCTACCTCGAGGCCGGCGGGCGCCCGTCGATGCTGGAGTTCATGGACGGCCCGACGCTCGCCGCGGTGCAGCGCATGGCCGATCTCGGCTTCGACGAGTCCGTCGACGGCATGCTCATCGTCGGGTGTGACGACGCCACACGTCAGGACGTCGAGTTCGCGGCGTTCTCGCGCCTCGCCGAGGAGGCCGGCGCGGAGGTGTTCGTCGCCGAATCCGTCGCGGAGTCACTGCAGTTCACCGCTGCGCGGCGCCTCGTCGGCAACGCGTTCGAGGCGATGGGCCGCGACCTCGTCGACGACGTCTGCGTGCCTCTGCGACGCACCGGCGAACTCGTCGACGGCGTGCGGGCGCTCGGCAAGAAGCACCGCGTACGCGTCGCGACGGCCGGCCACCTCGGCGACGGCAACATGCACCCCGCCGTGCTCTACTCCCCCGGCGACACTCCCGAGGCCGTGGACGAGAAGCGTCGCGCTTACGCCGCGTTCGAGGAGATCATGCAGCTCGGCCTCGATCTCGGCGGCACCATCACCGGTGAGCACGGCATCGGGCGCCTCAAGGCGAGCATGCTGCCCGTCGAGCTCGGCGAGACGAACACGCGCATCCAGCGCGAACTGCGGCGCGTCTTCGACCCGAATGGGACCCTCAACCCGGGTGTGAACCTTGCGAGCGATCACTCTTGATATCGAGCGCGCGCAGCATCCGCAGCTACCTCGAAGCCGTCGGTGGCACCCTCATCATCGAGTGCGTCGAGGGTGACAACCACGTGCAGGTGCCCTGAGCCCCGTCAACGCGCGACGGGGATGAGGGTGAAGATGACGACGCTCTCGCCGTCGGCGGCGTTGCGCCAGGTGTGTGGTTCGCGGCCGGGGAAGGTGAGGGTGTCGCCGGCCTCGAGTCGGTGCGTGGCGTCGTGCAGCGTCACGTCGAGCGCGCCGGAGACGACGTGCCAGATCTCGAGCTCGCAGTCGATGGCGTACGGTTCGGCCTCACCGTCCCCGCCGGGTTGGATGACGGCGCGCAGCATCTGCACGGAACGTTCCTGACGACCCGTGACGAGGCGCTCGTCGATGCCCGTGCCGCCCATGTCGACGACCGGCGCGTCGGCAAGCTTGATGAGCGACGTGCGGGGTGCCTCGAAGAGCGAGCCGACCTCGATCTGCAGCACCTGGCACAGCGTCACGAGAGAGGCGACGGACGGCGACGTGAGGTCGCGTTCGACGCGGCTGAGAAACCCCTTCGTCATGCCGGCGAGCTGCGCGGCCTGCTCGAGGGTGTAGCGGCGCGCCAGCCGGGCGTTGCGCAACCGGGCGCCGATGGCGACGTTCTCACGCACCCCTTGCACTGGTAGTGACTTCACGCCGGCTCCCTCTTGGTTGTATTGCGGTAAACCCTACGCCGGATCTCACCGCTCTCCCCAGAAAAGCCGTCAGAGTCCATTTTCGCCGTCAGTCCAGGGCGATGGGGCCGTACTCGTCGAGCAGCTCCCCCTGGCCCGGGGTTTTCCGGAGACGAACTTCCGCCGAGGTGACGGACCACACCCCACACCGCGTTGAGGCCGGTCTGGACGGCGCCCTCGGCCCAACCGGCCGTCCACGAGATGTCGTCGCCGGCGAGGAAGATACCGCGCTGGTGCTCCGGCAGCTCGTCCTGGGCGAAGTGGGTGAACAGCCGCTGCTGATACCGGTAGTGCCCCGGCAGGTTGGCCTTGAACGCGCCCATGAAGTTGGGGTCGGATTCCCACGAGACGGTGATCGGCTGACCGATGATGTGGCTCGCGATGTCGACGTCCGGGTAGATCTGGGCGAGCGAGTGCAGCATGAGCTCGACGCGCTCGTCGGCATCGAGCGCGAGCCACTTGAGCGCATCGTCGTTCCACGTGTACGACAGCAGGATGACGGCGGGCCGGTCCGGGCCGTCGTCGAGCAGGTAGGTGGCGCGGTTGAGGCGGTCGGTGAGGGTCATCGACATGACGTCACGGCCCGTGGCGGGGTCGATGTCCTTCCAGAACGGGCGATCGACCATGACGAACGTCTTCGAACTGCTCATGTAGTGGCTGCGCTCGATCGCCATCCACATCTGCGGGCTGAACAGCGCCTCCTCGGTCGTGATGCGCGTCGACAGCAACCACGACTGGCACGTCGTGACGAGCGCCGGGTACGTCGCCTTGCGCCCCCATCGCTCGGTGACCTCGAGGTCGCCGCTCTCATGACGCCGGATGGCGGCGACGGCGCCGCGCGGCGCCCCGTCGTGCAGGCTCGCCAGGGTGGTGCCGGCCGGCCAATGGGCGAGCTTCTCGGGCGCGTGCGACCACAACGCCTCGGGCAACTTCTGCGCTCCGCCGAGGATGCGGCGGTGCTGATCGTCGGCGTCGGTGTAGACGACGCGCAGGATCTCGAGGATGGAGTTCGGGAAGTCCGTGTCCCAGCCACCCGTGCCGAAACCGACCTGACCGAACGCCTCACGCGCCGCGAAACCGGCCTTCTTGAACGATTCGGAGGCGGCGATGAAGCCGTAGAACGTCTGCTCGTCCATCGTCGGCACGAGCTCGTTCCAGATCTGCTTGATGCGCTTCGTGTCACGAGCGCGGATGGCGTCCTGCATCTCGGTGAAGCGCGCGCCGTCGTCGACGGCGGCCTTCCACGCGTCCGCGACGTCGCGGAAGAACTGCGGCAGTTCGTCGGGCGTGCGCGCGTAGTGCGCCTCGCCGCCGAGCTCGATGACGGTGCTCGGCGTGACGTCCGACAGCGGGTTCGGGAACGCCTCCGTCTCGAGGCCCATCGCGTCGATGTAGTGGTAGAGCGCGCGGCCGGAGACGGGGAAACGCATGCCCCCGAGGTCGGCGACGACGTCCGGGGCGGCGCTGAAACTGTCGGTGCGCAACCGGCCACCGATACGGTCGGCCTCGTGGACGACGGGCTTGAGGCCCAGCTTCATCAGCTCGTACGCGGTGATGAGGCCTGACAGGCCGGCGCCGACGACGGCGACCTCGGTGCCGTACATCTCCTCCGGCACACTGCCGAGACCCTCGGGGTGGGCGAGGTATTCGTCGTAGCTGAACGGGAAGTCGGGGTTGAGCATCGTGACGGGCGCATCGCCCGCGTGCTCGTCGCGATCGTGCGGGAACTCGGTGACAGCGGTCATCGCGGGGTGTCTCCTTCTCGGAGTGGATGGTCGGGGTCGAGGTCGTCTTCGAGGTGACGCTCATAGGTCGCCTGGTCGAGCGTGGCGAGGCGGGAGTGACGGCGGCCGTAGCCGAGGTAGACGGCGATGCCGACGGCCATCCACACACCGAAGACGATCCACGTCGAGGAACTGAGGTTGGCCATGAGGTAGAGACAGATGAGCGCGCCGGCGGCCGGCAGCAGCGGGTACAGCGGCACCGTGAATGCGCGCGGCAGCTTCGGGTTGCGCACGCGCAGATGGATGACGGCGACGTTGACGAGGGCGAACGCGAACAGCGTGCCGATGCTCGTCGCGTCGGCCAACTCACCGAGCGGGATGAGGCCCGCCGTCACCGCGACGACGCCGCCGACGATCAGGGTGCTGCGCACCGGCGTGGCCGTCTGCGGCGAGATGACGCCGAAGACGCGCGGCACGAGGCCGTCGCGCGACATCGACAACAGGATGCGGATCTGGCCGAACAGCACCGTCAGTACGACGCTGAAGATGGCGAGCACCGACGTCACCGCGAAGATGAACGCGACCCACGAGGCCCCCGTGATCTCACGCATGATCTGCACGAGCGGCGCCTCGCGCCCGTCGAACCAGTGCCACTCGCGGGCTCCGACGGCGGCGACGGCGACCGCGACGTACAGCACCGTCACGATGATCATGGACAGCAGGATCGAGCGCGGCAGATCCCGCTTCGGATCGCGCGCCTCCTCACCGGCCGTCGATGCGGCGTCGAAACCGATGTACGAGAAGAACACGGTGCTCGCGGCGGCGGAGACGCCCGCGGCACCCATCGGGGCCAGCGGTGCGAAGTTGCCCGCCTTGAACGCGGTGAACGCGACCGCGCAGAAGAAGACGAGGATGGCGATCTTCAGCACGACGATGATCGTGTTGACGCGCGCACTCTCCCGCGCGCCGCGTGCGAGCAGGGCCGTCGCGAGCAGGACGACGAGGGCTGCGGGGACGTTGACGACGCCGCCCGCCCCGGGTGGGTTCGCGACGGCCTCGGGCAGGCCCAGGCCGAACGAGTCGAGTGTCTCGTTGACGTACTGCCCCGCCCCGACGGCGACGGCCGCGACGCTCACCGCGTACTCGAGGACGAGACACCACCCGCACACCCACGCGAGGCCCTCACCCATCGTCGCGTAGGTGTAGCTGTAGCTCGACCCGGCGACGGGCACGAGGCCCGCCATCTCGGCGTAGGAGAACGCCGACAGCAGCGCGGCGACGCCGGCGATGACGAACGAGATCCAGATCGCCGGGCCAGCCTCGGGCACCGTCTCACCGAGGACGACGAGGATGCCGGTGCCGAGCGTCGCCCCGACCGAGATCATCGTCAGCTGCAGGACACCGAAACTGCGGTGCAGGCTGCGCCCGTCGGAGGTCGCCTCGGCCTGCGCGAGCGTCAGCCCGATCGGCTTGCGCCGCAGGAGCTGGGCGCCGAACGGGAGTCTCGAACGCGCCTGCTCGTCGAACGATGAGGACACGGGGCACCTCTCGAAGGGGTCTGTGGGCCAGACCACGATGTCACACATCGCCGAGTTGTTTCGTGTTGGGAAACGCATGTGCTTCGACGTGGCGAGAGGTGAAGACGAGCGTTCTGGCTGGATGCGAGTGGTCTGCCGCTCGTGGTCAGTCATGCCGCTCGTTCTTGCTCGCCGACGCGGGCACGCCGAGGGGCTGTGGCTGACGTCAGCGCCAGGACGCGTAGGTGTCGCGGCGCAGCTTGGCCAGGTAGGGGACGGCGTCACGGGCTGCGGCGACATCGTCGCGGGTGATGTCGGCGACGAGGAGTTCGGCGCCGTCGCCGCCCTGGGCGAGGAGCCCGCCGTCAGGCCCGACGATGACGCTGCCGCCGCCGAACGTGAGCCCGTCCTCGACGCCGACGTGGTTCGCATAGGCGAGGCCGACGCCGTTCTCGAGGGCACGAGCCCGCACGAGCACCTCCGGGACGTCGTCGAACCCTGCGGTGAGCGCGGTCGGGACGAGGATGACGTCGGCGCCCGCGAGCGCCGCGGCGCGCGTCATCTCGGGGTATTCGACGTCGAAGCAGATGATGACGCTCACCCGCATCCCGGCGAGTTCGACGGTGGTGGGGGCGTCTGTTCCGGAGCTGAAGGCGGCGGCTTCGTCGTCGTCGAACAGATTGACCTTGCGGTAATGCAGGACCGGGCGGCCGTCGGTGTCGAATAGCGTGGCGGCGATGTGTCGAGCAGTCTCACCGGGCGCGCCGCCACCGCGGGCGGCGGGAGTGTCGGCCGTCGCGACCTCGGGATAGCTCGCGAGGACGGCGATGCCGTGACGCGCCGCGGTGGCGGCGAGGGCGCCCGCGATGTCGGTCTGCTGGGTGGGGTCGCCGGCGTGCAACCGCTTCGGGGCGTAGCCGGTGACGAAGAGTTCGGGGGTGACGAGGACGTCAGCACGGCGCGCGGCAGCTTCACCAGCGCGACGGTCGATGATGGCGAGGTTGGCGTCGACGTCACCGACGACGGCCTTGTCCTGCATGACGGCGATGCGCATGACGTCGAGGATGGCAGATGCGACGGCACTCGAGGCCCGATCCGACCACCATGCCCCCGTGCGGCGACCGTCCGACCCGCCTGCCCCCTCTGCGATTTTCGTCCACATTGGCGATTCTCGTCCCCATCTGCGAATCCCGTCCCCCTTCGCGATTCACCGTCACATCCGCGATTTCCGTCCACTTTCGGCTCGTGTGAGGCCCCCTGACGGCCGCACCAGCACCGCGAGTTGGATGCGCCCCTGCGTCGCGGCAGGATCGTCAGCATGAGTTCTCGGCCTGACGACGCCCGCCCCGTCTACCTCGATCACAACGGCACGACGCCCGTCGCGCCGGAGGTCGCCGAGGCGATGTGGCCGTATCTCACCGAGCACTGCGGCAACCCGTCGAGCGCGACCCCGGCCGGGCGCCTGGCCCGCCGTGCCGTCGACGATGCGCGCGAGCATGTCGCTGCGCTCATCGGTGCGTCGGCGGACGAGGTGACGTTCACCTCCGGCGGCACGGAGGCGAACAACCTCGCCATCCGCGGCGTGACGGCGGCGCTTCGCCGCGCTGGCGCGTCGCCCGCGGCCGACGTGAGTTCGACGGTCGTGACGTCGGCCGTGGAGCACCCGGCGACGTCGGCGCCCATGGCGCTTCTCGCGCGCGACGGCTGGGACGTCGTGACGCTGCCGGTGACGCGAGCCGGCCACGTCGACCTCGCACCCCTGCCGCGCGACCATGTGGCCTTTGGCTCGATCATCCTCGCGCAGAACGAGACCGGGGCGATTCAACCCGTCCGTGAGTTCGCCGCGAGCGTGCACGCGGCGGGCGGTCTCGTCCACACCGACGCGGCGCAGGCTGTCGGGAAGATCGGCGTCGACGCCGACGACCTCGGCGTCGATCTGCTCAGCCTCGCCGGCCACAAGCTGTACGCCCCCAAGGCCGTCGGCGCCCTGTACGTCAGGCGTGGCACACCGATCGAGCCCCTCGTCGTCGGCGCGGGCCAGGAGCGCGGGCTGCGTCCGGGGACGGAGAACGTCGCCGGCATCGTCGGCCTCGGGCGGGCCGCGCAGCTCGCACTCTCGCGCCTCGCCGACGATGCCGCGCGCATGATGAGCCTGCGTGACGAGCTGTGGCGCCGCCTCTCGACGGCCGTGCCCGGCCTCGTTCGCCTCAGCCCCGCGCAGAACTGTCTGCCGAACACGCTGATGATCTCCCTGCCGGGGCGCCTGGGGCGCGAGGTGCTCGAGGCAGCGCCTGACGTCGAAGCATCCACCGGCAGCGCGTGTCACGCCGGAATCGACTCCCCCGCAACGACACTCGTCGCCATGGGAGCGAGCGACGATGTCGCGCTCGGCGCGATCCGCCTGACGTTGGGGCGTACGACGAGTGACGCCGACATCGACCGCGCCACGACGAGCCTCGTCGCGGCGTTTCGCCACGTCGCCTGACGAGCGCCGGGCCGCCGACGAATGTGACCAAGAATCGCGAACGTGGACGAAAATCGCGGATGGGGACGCAGATCGCAGAGGTGCACACGGGGCCGGTGCGCACGGCGTGAGGCACGATGGTGGGGTGAGTGATTTCTCCCGCAACCCTGAACTCAACCGTCTGGTCGCGATCGACGGGCTCCTGAGCGACGACGAGCGCGACGTCCAGGCCCTCGTCCGCCGCTTCTGCGACGACCACGTGCGTCCGAATCTGCCGACCTGGTATGACGAGGCGCGCGTCCCGGCGCGTGAGCTCGCGAAGGGGCTCGGCGAGCTCGGGCTGCTCGGCATGCACCTCGACGGCTACGGGTGCGCCGGCTCGAGCGCGACCGCGTACGGCATGGCGTGTCACGAGCTCGAGGCGGCCGATTCGGGTATTCGTTCACTCGTCAGCGTGCAGGGCAGCCTCGCGATGTTCGCGATCTGGCGCTGGGGCAGCGAGGAGCAGAAGACTGAGTGGCTGCCGCGGATGGCGGCGGGAGACGCCGTCGGATGCTTCGGCCTGACCGAGCCCGACTTCGGTTCCGACCCGGCCGGCATGCGCACCCACGCCAAGCGCGACGGCGACGACTGGGTGCTCAACGGCACGAAGATGTGGATCACGAACGGCACGATCGCCGACGTCGCCGTCGTCTGGGCGCAGACCGACGACAAGATCCGCGGCTTCGTCGTGCCGACGGACACCGCCGGTTTCGAGGCGCGCGAGATCACGAAGAAGATGTCGCTGCGTGCGTCGGTGACGGCGGAGCTGTCGCTGACCGACGTCCGTCTGCCCGCTGATGCCGTCTTCCCCGAGGTGCGCGGGCTCAAGGGGCCATTGTCGTGCCTGTCGGAGGCGCGTTTCGGCATCGTCTTCGGTGCGATGGGCGCCGCTCGCGATTCGCTCGAGACGGCGCTCGACTACGCCGCGTCCCGCCAGGTGTTCGGCAAGCCGCTCAGCGGCTACCAGCTGACGCAGGGCAAGCTCGCCGACATGACGCTCGAGGTCTCCAAGGGCATGCTCCTCGCGCTGCACCTGGGGCGTCTCAAGGACGGCGCGGGCGTGAGCCCCGAGCAGATCAGCCTTGGCAAGCTTAACAACTGCCGCGAGGCCATCGCCATCGCGCGCGAGTGCCGCACGATCCTCGGCGCCAACGGCATCTCGACGGAGTACTCCCCCATCCGTCACGCCGGAAACCTCGAGTCGGTCATGACGTACGAGGGCACGAGCGAGGTGCATCAACTCGTCCTCGGCAATGCCCTGACGGGTCAGTCGGCGTTCCGCTGACTTGGTGCGCGCCACGCAGGGCCAGGTGAGTCACTTCGCGCTGGGTGAGTCAGTCCTGACTGACTCTCACCGGCCTCTGGCTCGCGCCCACTCTTGGCACCGCACCCGACGGACGCCACCGTTGTGTCCATGAGCATCGAGCCGCTGCGTGACGTGCGCAACCACTTCAGTGAGGTCGTGGATCGCGTCCACCAGCACCACGAACGCGTCACCGTGACCAAGAACGGCCGGCCCGTTGCCGTCGCCGTCAGCCCTGAGGACCTTTCAGCGCTGGAGGAGAACTTGGCGGTGCTCGCCGACGCGTCGGCCTTACGAGACATTCGCGACGGCGACGCCGCTTAGGCATCCGACGACGTCGTGCGTGGGGCGAACGCGATCCGCTCCTTGCGAAGCTGAAACGGCGATGGACTACGAGATCGCACTAGCCCCTGCGGCGGCTCGGGCCCTCCGCGAAACCCTGGCCGAAGCTGTCGCGGCGGCCGTCACCAAGTTCATCCTCGGTGCGTTGAGCGAGAACCCGCATCGCGTGGGCAAGGAGCTTCGACCTGCACTGGACGGTGTGTGATCCGCACGGCGAGGCACCTACCGCGTCCTCTACCGCATCGACGACTCGGCTCATGAGGTTTTCGTCCTCCGCATCGACACCGCAGAGACGCCTACCGCTGATGGTGGTGGCGCACCAGTGAGAGCTCATTCTCATGCCGGCACACCACCATCGTCGGAGGTCAGCTCAGCGGGTCGAGGATGCGCTTGAGGAACGCCTGGGTGCGGGCCTCGCGCGGGTGGTCGATGACCTGTGACGGCGCGCCGCGTTCGACGATGACGCCGCCGTCCATGAACAACACCTGATCAGCGACGTCACGCGCAAACGCGATCTCATGGGTGACGACGATCATCGTGCGGCCCTCGTCGGCGAGTTCGCGCATGACGCTCAGCACTCCCCCGACGAGTTCGGGGTCGAGCGCTGACGTCGGCTCATCGAAGAGCAGCAGCTCGGGTGCGAGGGCCAGAGCGCGCGCGATGCCGACGCGCTGCTGCTGCCCACCCGAGAGTTGGTAGGGGTACTTGTCGGCCTGGTCGTCGAGATCCACCTTCGCGAGAAGCTCATGCCCGCGCGCGTCGGCGTCAGCCTTCGCGACGCCCTGCACGACGATCGGACCCTCGGTGACATTCTCGAGCACGCTCTTGTGCGGAAACAGGTTGTGCTGCTGGAACACCATGCCCGTCTTCGACCGCAGCGCACCGACACGTTTGGCAGCGTCACCCTTCGCGCGGCCGTCACGCCCGCGCGGGACGTCGACGTAGTCGACCTCGGCGTCCCCGATGCGAACGACGCCCGCCTCAGGCAGGTCGAGCGCATTGAGCGAACGCAGCACCGTCGTCTTGCCCGAACCCGACGGGCCGAGCAGCACCGTCACCGACCCCGACGGGACGGTGAAGTCGACGCCGCGAAGCACCTCGAGCGAGCCGAACGACTTCGTCAGACCACGGACGTCGACGAGGGCGTCCGTGGTCGAGGTCGACGCGGCCTCCGCGGAACGAGCGTCCCTGGGGCGGGCGGGTGTGGAACCGTGAGGAGTCATCGTGCGACGTGCCTTCCGAGTCGGTTTTCGAGCCTGCCCTGGACGAGGGAGAGGATGAAGCACAGAGCCCAGTAGATCGCGGCGGCGACACCGTACAGCTCGAGGAAGTCACCCGAGGGTGCGGCGGCGATCTGAGCCTGGCGGAACATCTCGGTGACGAGGATGGTCGAGGCGAGCGACGTGTCCTTGACGAGGGAGATGAGCGTGTTCGACAGGGGCGGGACGGCGACACGCAACGCCTGCGGCAGGATGATGCGCCGTAGCGCCGTCGCCCGGTTCATGCCGATCGTCTCCGCGGCCTCCCACTGCCCCTTCGGCACGGACAGGATGGCGGCGCGGATGATCTCCGCGGAGTACGCCGCGACGTTGAGTGAGAACGCGATGATGGCCGACGGCCATGGGCTGAGTTTGATCCCGAGCTGCGGCATGCCGAAGAAGATGATGGCGAGCTGCACGAGCAGCGGTGTGCCTCGGAAGATCGAGATGAAGATGCGCGCCGGCCAGGACAGGGCCGCGTTGGCGCTCATGCGTGCCAGCGCGACGCCCAGGGCGAGGACGAGGCCGATGGCGAACGACGCCGCCGTCAGCGGAATCGTGCCCTTGAGCGTCGCCACGAGCATCGGGCCGATGTTGTTCTTGATCGTGTCGGTGACGCTCGTGCCCTTTGCCTCCGTCTCGAAGTACTGGGCGTAGAGCTTCTTGCTCGTGCCGTCGGCGTTCATCTCATCGATGGCGGTGTTGATCGCGGGCGAGAGCTTGCTTCCCTTCTTCGTCGGGAAGACCTCTTGGCTGGTGTCGCTCGTGCGGCTCGCGATCTTGAGCCCTGAGTTCTCGTGCGTCGCGAGGTAGTACTTGACGGCGAGTTCGTCGTTGACGAAGGTGTCGACGCGCCCCTGTGAGAGCAGCTCGACAGCTTTGTCCATGCCGTCGACGGAGACGACGTTCGCCCCCGCCTTCTTCGCGACGCCTGCCCAGTCGGACGTGATGTTCTGCGCCGACTTCTTGCCCTTGATGTCGGCGAGGTTCTTGATCGACGAGCCATCCCTGACGACGACGACGCCGTGGCTCTCGACGTATGGCTTCGTCAGGTCGTACTTGGCGCGACGCTCAGCGTTGGCGCCGACCTGGTTGGCGATGACGTCGATACGGCCCGAGTCGAGGGCGGCGAACATCGAATCCCACTGCGTCTCGACGAACTCGACCTTGACCCCCAGCCGCTTGCCGACCTCGCGGAAGTAGTCGACGTCGTAGCCAGTGAGCTTGCCCGCCTGGTGGAACGAGAACGGAGCGTAGACGCCCTCGGTGCCGACCTTGATCGTGTCCGGCAGCTTGTCGTCGGTCTTCGTGACGGCAGGGGCCTGCTGCGCGGCGGCGGTGGTCATCGTCAGGCCACCCAGGAGAAGGGCTGCGACGAAGCTGAGGATCGCGACGAGGACGCTTCGGGCTCGCAGCACCCCGAAACGGTCACGGTTGGGCGTCTTCACGAGAGTCGAGATTACGCCCCGATTAAACAATCTCCTATTTCATGTCGCCTAACTCACCGTTATGCATCGATGGTGCATACCGCCCGCGGGGGGCCTATCGGCGCCCCACTTCCAGCCGGCCTCGCGCGGCGCCCCTCACGCGGCCACCGGCGCCGTCGAAGAACTGCAAGAATCGCGGCGTGACGCGACGCGTGAGGGGCGAGCTGGACCGATCGAAGCTCCTCAACGAACTGGAGCTGATGCCTGCGCCCGAGAAGCGCCGCATCGACGCCGCCACCGGCGCCGGCCGCATGCTCGACGACCCGCACGACCGCGACATCCAACGCGCCCGCGTCGCGCAGTTGCCCTGGGCGCGAGCGATGGGTGCGTTGGCCTTCACCGGCCTTGCCCTGATGCGCTGCTTGGACGTCGTCGATGGCCGCCGTTCGTGGTGGGACTGGCTCGCGGCCGCCTTCTTCACCGTCAATGCCGTCTTCTGGATTCGGCGCTGGTGGCTCATGCGTCGGCTCGGTCGGCAACTCGACGCCGTCGACGCGACCGGCCTCACGCTTGCGCGTAGCGCCCGACCCCGACGAGCATCTCGGCGATCTGCAGGGCGTTGAGCGCGGCGCCCTTGCGGATGTTGTCGCCGCACACGATGAAGTCGAGCGTGTGCGGGTTGCTCTCGACCTGACGCACGCGCCCGACCCACACGGGGTCGGTGCCAACGGCGTCGGCGGGCGTCGGCCAGTCGGCGCCGTTTTCGTCGGGCATGACGATCGCCCCGTTCGCGCCCTCGACGATGGCGCGGCGCGCGTCGTCGGGCTTGACCTTCTTGTCGAAGCTCACGTGCAGCGTCGACATGTGCGTCGTGACGATCGGCACCTGCACGCACGTGACGGCGACGCGCAGCTGCGGCAGCGCGAGCACGTCACGCAGTTCGTGCGCGATGTCGTTCTCCTCGCTCGACCAGCCGCCGCCGACGTGCTCACCCACCCAGGGCACGACGTTGCTGACGATCGGGGCCGGAAACGGTGAGTCGTCGGGCAGATCGGCGACGTAGCGGCGGACGTCACCGGGCATCTGGCCGATGCGCGGGTGGCCGGTGAGCGCCGATACCTCTTCATAGAGACGCTCCGCGCCCCGCTTGCCCGCGCCGGTGACGGCCTGCATCGACGTCGCCGTCACGTGCGTGAGGCTCCAGTGCTCGTGCAGCGTCGCGAGGACGGGAAGCATGACGATCGCGGGGCCCGACGGCATCGCGACGATGCCGCGGGGGTGCTCGAACGCCGCAGCCGCGTTGACCTCGGGCACGACGAGTGGGACGTCGTCGTCATCCCGGAACGCGGCGGAGGTGTCGACGACGAGGCAGTCGGACGCCGTCGCGAACGGCGCCCACTTCGCCGACACGTCTGCGGGCGTCGCGAAGATGGCGACGTCGACGCCGGCGAAGCTCTCACTGTCGAGGGGTTCGACCTCGAGTTCGTCGACGCCGAACAGCATCCTGCGTCCGACGGATCGGTCGGAGCCGAAGAGACGCACGTCGTCCCACGCGTCCGCGCGCGTTGCGAGGACGTCGATCACCGCCTGGCCGACGAGCCCCGTGGGGCCGACGACGGCGAGGACGGGCCGTTCGGGCTGGTTCGCAGTCACGTTCCGAGCATAGGCGCCGTCACTGACGACGAACCCGTCCGCCTGCCCGGTTGACGCCAGATCGATTGGAAACTCACATGATTGGGCGAGATCGCACCCGCCGTCTGCACCGTTCGATCCCGTGAGCCCAACGCCTGGCGCAGTTCTCGCCCCATCACCTGTGGCTTCACGTCCCGCCTGACCGCCCCACCCAACCCACGTTGCATGTGACCGAAAATCGCAGATGGGGACGAGATTCGCCGATGGGGACAGGAATCGCCGTTGGGGCGGGGGTCAGCCCGCGGCAGCGATGAGTTCGGCGATCTGCACCGTGTTGAGCGCCGCGCCCTTGCGCAGGTTGTCGTTGCTGATAAACAGCGCGAGACCCTTGCCGTCGGCGACGGAGGCGTCCTGGCGGATGCGTCCGACGTAGCTCGGGTCCTTGCCTGCGGCGACGCGCGGCATCGGCACGTCGGCGAGTTCGACGCCGGGGGCGTCGGCGAGCAGGTCACGAGCTTCCTCGGGCGTGATGGCGCGCTCGAACTCTGCGTTGACGCTGAGCGAGTGACCGCTGAACACCGGCACGCGCACGCACGTGCCGGACACGGCGAGCTCGGGCAAGTCGAGGATCTTGCGCGATTCGTTGCGCAGCTTCTGCTCCTCGTCCGTCTCGTTCGTGCCGTCGTCGACGATCGAACCGGCCATGGCGAGCACGTTGAACGCGATCGGCGCGACGTACTTGTTCGGCGCGCCGAGGTCGACGGCCTCGCCGTCGAGCGCCATCTTCTCCATGTCGGCCTCGGCGGCCTTGCGGATCTGCCCGGCGAGTTCGGCCACCCCGGCGACGCCCGATCCGGAGACGGCCTGGTACGTCGAGACGACGAGACGCATCAGCCCCGCGGCGTCGTGCAGCGGCTTGAGCACCGGCATCGCGGCCATCGTCGTGCAGTTCGGGTTGGCGATGATGCCCTTGGGCGTGTTCGCGATCTGCTCGCCGTTGACCTCACTGACGATGAGCGGCACCTCGGGGTCGCGTCGCCACGCCGAGGAGTTGTCTATGACGGTGACGCCCGCCGCCGCGAACTTCGGTGCGAGCGCCTTCGACGTGTCGCCGCCCGCGGAGAAGATCGCGACGTCGAGGCCGCTCGGGTCAGCGGTCGCCGCGTCCTCGAGGGTGTAGTCGACGCCCTTGAACGTCAGCGTCTTGCCCGCACTGCGCGCCGACGCGAACAGCCGCAAGCTCTTGATCGGGAAGTTCCGCTCCTCGAGCAGTTGCAGGACGACGCGGCCGACCTGGCCTGTCGCGCCGACGACGCCGAGATTCAGTTCCTTGTTCATGGGTGACGTTCCTTTCGCGCGGCCAGACGTCGAGCGTCCCCGCTGTGATGATGGCGTCGCGTCGTCAGCACCGGGTGCCGTTCCGCGATTGCAGACGTTGCCCGTCAGCGGCCGGTGCCGGCGTAGACGACGGCCTCGCCGTCGGCGTCGAGCCCGAATGCGGTGTGGACGAGGCGGACGGCTTCGTCGAGTTCGTCGCTGCTCGTCACGACCGAGACGCGGATCTCGGACGTCGAGATCATCTCGATGTTGATGCCGGCGTCGGCGAGCGCCTGGAACAGCGTCGCCGAGATGCCCGGGTTGGAGCGCATGCCGGAGCCGACGAGCGACAGCTTGCCGATCGTGTCGTCGTAGTGGAGTCGGTCGAAGCCGAGTTCGTCCTTCATCGCGTTGAGGACGGCGACACCCTTGGGCGCTTCGTCCTTCGGCACGGTGAAGGAGATGTCGGTGCGCTTGTCCTCGCCGGCGGAGACGTTCTGGACGATCATGTCGACGTTGAGGCCCGCGCCCGCGACGGCGCGGAAGACGGCGGCTGCGCGCCCGGGTGAGTCGGGGATGCCGACGATCGTGATCTTTCCTTCGCTGCGGTCGTGCGCGACGCCGGCGATGATCGGGTCTTCCACGGTGTCTCCTTCTTTGTCGTTGACGACCCAGGTGCCCTCGTGGTGGCTGAAGGAGCTACGCACGTGGATGGGGAGGTCGAATCGGCGGGCGTACTCGACGCAGCGCAGCATGAGCACCTTCGCGCCCTGTGCCGCCATCTCCTGCATCTCCTCGTTGGTGATTCGGTCGATCTTGTGGGCCTTCGGCACGATGCGCGGGTCGGCGGTGAAGATGCCATCGACGTCGGTGTAGATCTCGCACACGTCGGCCTTGATGGCGGCGGCGAGCGCGACGGCCGTCGTGTCCGAACCGCCGCGTCCGAGCGTCGTGATCTCGTTCGTGCTCTGGCTGACGCCCTGGAACCCGGCGACGATGACGATGTGCCCCTCGTCGACGGCCCGCTGGATGCGGCCGGGCGTCACGTCGATGATCTTCGCCCTGCCGTGCACCTCGTCGGTGATGACGCCCGCCTGGCTGCCGGTGTAGCTGCGCGCCGAATGGCCGAGGTTCGCGATGGCCATGGAGACGAGCGCCATCGACATGCGCTCCCCCGCCGTCAGCAGCATGTCCATCTCGCGCGCCTGCGGCGCGGGGCTGACCTGCGCGGCGAGGTCGAGCAGCTCGTCCGTCGTGTCGCCCATCGCGGAGACCACGACGACGACGCTGTTGCCCGCCTTCTTCGTGTCGACGATGCGTCGCGCGACACGCTTGATGCTGTCGGCGTCGGCGAGGGACGAACCGCCGTACTTCTGGACGATCAGGCTCACGGTGTTGCTCCGGGGGTCGACTTCGGTCGGTCACGGCGAGTCTAGGCACTGCGCCCTGCAGGCTCGCTGAGCGCTCAGATACTGGTTCTGCGGCCGCGACGGGCGCCATATGACCAGCTGTCGGCCCGTACGAGCGGAATGGTCGAACCTGAGCGATCTGCCGCTCGTGTTCGACCATTTCGCTCGTATTCGTCGGGCCGAACTCATGTTCGTCGAGGCGGCACGCCCGCGACGAAGGATGCGTCACATCACGGGGCGTCAGAACACGAGGACGCGGCGGCCCTCGAAGGCACGGCCGAGCGTCACCTCGTCGGCGTATTCGAGATCGCCGCCGACAGGCAGGCCGGATGCGAGGCGGCTCACCGTCACGCCCATCGGTCCGATGAGGCGCGCGAGGTAGCTCGCCGTCGCCTCACCCGTGTGGTTCGGGTTGGTCGCGATGATGATCTCCTCGAGCGACGTGTCGCTGAGGCGCGCCATGAGCTCGGTGATGTGCAGGTCGCCCGGGCCGACGCCCTCGATCGGGTTCAACGCACCGCCGAGCACGTGGTAGCGCCCGCGGAACTCGCGGGTGCGTTCGATCGCGACGACGTCCTTGCTCTCCTCGACGATGCAGATGAGCGCCGGGTTGCGCTGCGGGTCGGCGCACACACGACACAGGTTCGTCTCGGCGACGTTGAAGCACACCTCGCAGAAGTGCACTGTCTCCTTGACCTTGAGCAGCACCTCCGCGAGACGCTGAACGTCATCGACATCCGCCTCGAGCAGGTGGAACGCGATGCGCTGCGCCGACTTCGGCCCGACACCGGGCAGCCGACCGAGCTCGTCGATGAGGTCTTGAACCACGCCTTCATACACGATCGGCAAGCCTACGCGTCACCGGTGACAACCCCAATCGAGCGCGCGGGGCGTAGGTCAGCGGCGCGGATCGAGCAGCTTCGTCACCACCCGGCGATAGCCTGCGCCGATAGCGGGTGCCGCCACGCGGGTGACGAAAGCGGCGGCGGGGCGAAGGCGACCCGGCACCCACGGCAGGGTGATGCTCTGCGCCCAGGCGACCTCTGCACCGCCGTCGAGGTCCCGCTCGCCGTCTGCCCGGTCGGGCCCGGCGGCCCGGCGCACCGGGGTGATCTCGACCGTCACGACACCGCCGAGGAGGCGACCGACCTTCTCGAACACGACGCGCCGGCCGGCTTCTATCTCCCGGACGACCATGACGTCGTCGAAGCCAAGCGGCCCGAGCCGTGTCCGCGCGACGTAGCGTGACCCGACGACTGCGTCCTCGGGAGCCGGCCCGCGACCCGTGGTGAACGGCACGACCTCGCCGTGCGCCGACACGTCGACGACGCGCCGCCATGCCTCATGCGGCGCCAACGCCGTGTCGATCCTGAAGGCGAACCCTGCTCGTCCCATGCGTCCCATCATTCTTCTCACTCGCCCACTCTCCATCGCGCCCCGCTCTTGCTGACGTCTCCCGCGTGACTGGTTCTTGCTGACGCGTCTGCTGTGCGGCCCGCTCTCACTGCCGCGTCTTTGTCGCGTCCCGCTCTTGCTGGCATGTCGCCGTCGCATCCCGCTTGTGCTGACGCGCCCCGCGAGCCGGCCCGTGCCCTACGGCCCGGTAGAACCCGGGCCAAGGCCTGGCATCCGTGACGGTCGCGCCACGCAGCGCTGCCACGACTTTCGTCAGCCCGTGTCAGGTCAGTTCGCGTCAGGGCCTTCTTCCTTGATGACCGTGCCGCCCAGTACCGACTTGATGATCGGCAGCCCGACGGCGTCCGAGTTCTCGATGTCCTCGTCGTCGACGCTCGCCGACGCATCATCGAAGCGGCCGCGCCCGCCCCGCTCGGCATCCTCCTGACGCTGCGCGGCCTCCCGCGCCGCCTTCTCGGCGCGCTGACGCGGCGTCAGCGCGCGCCCGTCGTCGACGGCGCCCTGCGTCGGCTGCGGCGCAGGCGCAACGCTGCCCGCCGCCGCCGAGTCGTGGGCCGCCTCGGCCTGCCCATCGCCGGCGCGCTCGCGAGCACCGGCTCGATCGCTCTCGCCCGAACGAGGCGGCAGCGGATCGTAGACGGCCTCGACGTCGGTCTCGGGCTCGTCCTCCATCCAGTCAGGAATGGGCTCCCCCGCGCTCGAGGGCGCACCCGCACTGTCGTCGACACCACTGGCACCGACGCCGCTGCTGGTGCCGCCGTTGTCAGCCGGCGACGCCTCGACCGAGCGCCCCGAAGGATTCGCGCCCACCCTCGCGACGCCACCGGACGCGTCGCCCCTGTTCGAGGCGCCGTTGGCCGATCCCTGGTTCCGCGAGGATTCGTCCGCAGAACCGTGGCCGGCTCCGCGCATGCTGGGAGACGCGTCGTCGTTCGCCCATGACGGCGCCGGGCCGGCCTGCGCGCCCCAGTCGCCGCGCGAATCCGAACCCCACGCGCTGCTCTGCGCGGCGGCAGCCGCGAGGCCTGCGTCCTGGCGCGGCGAATCAGCCTCACGCGGCGCGACGCCCTCGGCGGGGTCGCCGGCCCGCGCCGGATCGACGCGGGCATGGCCGCCCTGCGCCCCGTTCCAACCGGTGCGATCGCGCCACCCACCGGGGCGTCCCTGGCCCTGACGACCCTGCTGCGGCGCAGCAGAGCGCGCTCCTCCCGAGGCGGGATCGCCCCACGCGTTCTGGCCGGACGCATCCTGCGTCGCACCACGCGAACCACCATCATGGCCCGGGCTGCCCTGGCGGCGAGCGTCAACACCCTCGCCACGGTGAGAGCCTGCTGGCACGTTCACACGCCCGTCAGCCGTCCCACCGGCGGACGATGAAGGATCGATCGACGCGCTGAACTGCGCCATCTCGTCGAACTGCGACCTGTCGTCGGGCGGCGCGTCATGCGGCGCGGGCTCGTCACCCCACGACCCGCCATCCGATGCGACAGACTGCCCACCATCCCCCTGGGGTCGGGACGAACCCTGCGCCCCCGAGGGGGCAGCGTTCGGCGACGACCATCCCCGCGCAGACTGCTGCGCGTTCGGCCCCTCACCCGCGGGCGACGCGTTCGGCGACGACCACGTCTGGCGCGCCTGCGCAGCGTTGGCCGCCCACTGATGACCCCCGCCCTGACCTGACGGCGCCGCGGCACCGGCCGTCATGGCGCGGGCTTCGACGGCGACGTCGACGCCGATCGCCTCGATGAGCGCCTGACGCACGACCTCCATGTGCTGCCCGCGACTCATCGTGCCGGCGAGGCCCTCGCTCGTCGCGCCCAGGATCAACCGGCGCCCGTCGAACTCGGCCACCTGAGCGTTCTGACTGAGCAACGTCCACGTGACGCGCTTGATGCGGAAGATGCGGTCGAGCACATCGGGCCACGCCCGACGGATGTCGTCCGTGCTCATGCCTCCGCGCGCCGGCTGACCGCTCTCGCGCTCGCCGGAACCCTGCTGCGGCGACGACGCGGCGCCGGACTGCTGCGTCGCATCGAAATCACGCTGCGCGCGCTCTCGCTCGGCCTCGCTCACGCCTCCCGTGACGCTCTGCGGCTGCTCGACCCGCGCGTCGTCGCGCGCGGCCGCAGCGGCCCGCTGACCCTGCTCGGGTGCGGCCTCGCCGTGACCTGCCGGGCGAGAGGCACCCGACTGACCCGCGCGACCATCCCCGCCCTCAACGCCGGCGGTGTCAGCACGACCACCCCCCGCCCCGGCACCCGGCGCGCGAGACAGATCGTCACCGGTCGACGAGTTCTCCTGCGCTGCACCGGCACTCGGGCTCTGCCACCTCGGTGCCGTCGCCGGCTGAGGAGCGCCCGCCGCCCCTGTCACACCCGCCGTCGCCGATGCGGCGTCCTCGGCGGAACCGCCCGAGCGTCCTGCCCTGTCAGCATTCGCACCCACCCCAGAGGCCGCGCCGGCGCTCGCGCCGACCCCGCCCTGCGTCGGCGCCGATGCACCGGCGGGAGGCATCGCCGGCGCATGTGGCACCGGCCCCGCGGCAGCACGAGGCGGCAGTTCGCCCATGTCGAGGCGACGTTCCATCCGGTCGAGTCGCGCCGCGTATCCGTCGAGACCCGCGATGCCGGGCAGCAGCACGCGCGCGCACATGAGTTCGAGCTGAAGGCGCGGCGACGTCGCACCCGTCATCTCCGTCAGGCCCGCATTGATGACGTCCGCCGCGCGCGACAGCGCCCCCGCGCCGAACGAGGCCGCCTGCGAGCGCATGCGCTCCAGCTGATCCTCCGGCACCGAGCGCAGCACGGCGCCTGCACCCTCGGCCACGGCCGCGACGACGATGAGGTCGCGCAGACGCTCGAGCAGATCCTCGACGAACCGTCGCGGGTCGGCGCCCGATTCGACGACGCGGTCGATCTGCCGGAAGACCGCCGCCGAGTCACCGGCCGCGAACGCCTCGATGATGCCGTCGAGCAGTTCGTCATCGGTGAAGCCGAGCAGGCTCGCGGCGACGGCGTACGTCAGCCCCTCGGGCCCCGACCCGGCGATGAGCTGGTCGAGCACCGACAGCGAGTCACGCACCGAACCCCCACCCGCGCGCGTGACGAACGACAGCACGCCCGGCTCGTACGCGACGCCCTCGGCGTCGAGCAGCGTCTCCATGTAGTCGCTCAGCTTCTTCGGCGGCACGAGGCGGAACGGGTAGTGGTGCGTGCGCGAGCGGATCGTGCCGATGACCTTCTCCGGCTCGGTCGTCGCGAACACGAACTTCACGTGTTCCGGCGGCTCCTCGACGATCTTGAGCAGCGCGTTGAAGCCCTGCGGCGTCACCATGTGCGCCTCGTCGATGATGTAGATCTTGTAGCGGCTGCTCGCCGGGCCGAACGACGCGCGCTCACGCAGGTCACGCGCGTCGTCGACACCACCGTGCGAGGCCGCGTCGATCTCGATGACGTCGACGCTGCCGGCACCGCCGCGAGCGAGCGCCACGCACGAGTCGCACACCCCGCACGGCGTCGGCGTCGGGCCCTGCTCGCAGTTGAGGCAACGCGCGAGGATGCGCGCCGACGTCGTCTTGCCGCACCCGCGCGGACCACTGAACAGGTACGCGTGATTGACGCGCCCCGTCCGCAGCGCCTGCATGAGGGGTTCGGTGACGTGCTCTTGGCCGATGACGTCGGCGAACGTCTCGGGGCGGTAGCGGCGGTACAGGGCCGTTGTCATGCGAGCAACACTAGTGGCGCGCGCCGACAACCCCGAGATCCCGCGGAGAACGCCCTACGAGCAGGCCGATCACGCGTCGCCCGACCACCCGTCCAGCGCCGCCCGGAGCGCCGACCACCCCACGATTACCGCCCTCGCAGCGTCCCCGGTAGACTCATGCCAAGCCCCCCGCGTGGTGGTACCTCTCCGAACTCCCCCAGGGCAGGAATGCAGCAAGGGTAGGAGAGCTCTTCCAGGTACGCGGGGGGCGCTCACGTCTCACAGGGCCCCAGCCGCGTCCCGGGCGTCATCTGACGTCGGGGGCCCCGGCCCGTCGCGCCGCGGTACTGCCGCAGCGCCATGTTCTCGGTGTCCTCCGGACGCGTGCGCGCGACGTACACCTCGCGTCCGAAGCCGCCCGTCGGCGCACGGGTGCCCTACACGACGATCCACCCGTCATCGGCGACGCTCGCCGTCCCCCACGTCATGTGGTCGAGCGTGTCGTCGTCTGCGCTCAGCGCGACGGTCTCGAGGCGTCGCGCCGCCCCGCCGTCCGGCACGACGAAGCGCGTCACCGACGTGCCGAGCAACGTGAACCCCCAGAACCCGCCGTGCCGCCTGATCGTGTTGGTGCAGACGAAAGCTCGCTCCATCGACCGCGATCAAGGCTGATGACGCAGGTCGGCCACGCCGCCAACCGCTCGCCCGCAACACCGGGACCGGGGATGACGGCGCCGCCCGTCAGCACCTGCGCGAAGCACCCCCGCGTGCTGATGAGCATCGAGTTCGACACCATGGTCGCCCCGTGGCCGGGCGCGCGACGCGTGTCGCCGAGCAGCCACATGACGCGTCCGTCGCCGAGCGGCGCGGCGTGGCGGGCGACGCGTCGCGGCATGGCGTCAGGCTACGAGCCGCCGCTCATCACCGAAGGGGTTTTCACGCACCTACTCTCCGCTCAGCTTGGCGCGCTGCACCTCGAGGGCCAGCTCGCCCGCGACGTCGGGTTCGCGCGGCGCGCCGAGCCCGTTGACGGCGGGGCTGAGGCGCCGTTCGACGGCGAGGGTGACGGCGGCCGCGCCCACGCATCCGAGGACGAGCGCGAGCGTGTACCAGCCGGCCAGGGCGTGCCCGATGAGCAGGCCCGCGAACGGCGGGCCGACGATCTCGGCGAGGTGGAAGGCTCCCGCGGAGGCAGAGTTGTAGCGCCCGCGCAGGGCGTCCGGGGCGAGGTCGTTGACCATGGCGGGCAGCGTCGGCTGCAGGAACGTCTCGCCGATGCCGAAGATCGCCGCCGACGCGCAGACGAGGACGCCGGCCATCGTCGCGGAGCGCTCCCCCGACCAGCCCGCGAGGCCGAGCACGGTCCACGACAGCGACCACAGGCCGCACATGAGCAGCAGCGCGCGCGTGCGCCGCCTGCCGGAGACGAGCCGCAGCACGAGGATCTGCACGACGACGATGACGGCCGTGTTCGCCGCGTACGCCCAGCCGAGCACCTGCGTCGAGACGTGCGCCACGCTGCGGGCGAAGGCCTGGAATCCGACTCCGAACTGCGCGTAGCCGATGAAGGCCGTGATGAATCCGAGCAGCACGAGCAGCCGCATCGTCGGCTCGCGCAGCACCTGCGCGTAACCGCCGCGCGGCGCGTCGCCGTCAGGGCTCGAGGGGTGCTCGACGCGTCCGCCGTGGTGTCGCAGCGGACCCAGGTACAGCGCGAGTGGGACGAGGAACGTCGCGGCGTCGATGACGTACACGAGCTCGAACGTCGACGGCCGCGTCACGTCGACGATGGCCCCGCCGAGCACCCCGCCGATGCCCATGCCCAGGTTGAGCAGCGTGAAGTTGAGACCGAAGAAGAACTGCCGTTGGTCCGACGGCATGACGCTCGCGACCATCGCCTGCACGGCCGGGAAGATCACCCCCGTCGCGATTCCGGAGAGCGTCAATGCCAGTGCGGCCCGCCCGACGTCGTGCGCCCCGGCCATGAGCAGTTGCCCGGCGATCTCGAGCCCGACGGCCGTGATGACGACGCGACGCGCACCGACACGGTCGATGACGACACCGCCGGGGCCGACGGCGAGCAACCCGACGATCGCGGGCAGGGCCAGCAGGATGCCCGTCACCTGCAGGCTGAGGTGGCGCACCTCGTGCAGGTAGGTGACGCCGAACGGCATGATGAGGCCGGTGCCGATGAAGTCGAACACGATGCTGACGAGCATGAGCTTGGCCGCGAGCGGCAGGTCGCTCCAGCGCACACGGGCTGCGCGGGTGTCGTCGGGGCTCGTGTTGTCGTGCGTCACGCCCCCATGGTGACAGCCCGCACCGACGAGCCCCTGCGCACCCGTCGTTCCCCGGCTGTTCCCTCGACGCTGCTTGCACCGCCCGACTTGGGCGCATGCGCCGCGGTGCAGTACAGTTCTCGGCGGAGGATTCGCATAGTGGCCTAGTGCGCACGATTGGAAATCGTGTTGGGGATGAAACCCCTCATGGGTTCAAATCCCATATCCTCCGCCACACGTGATCGATGCCCCGCCGGGTTCGCCCGGCGGGGCATCGTCGTGTCTGCGCGCCGAGGGACGGTCGCCGTCGGCGTGGGTGCGCGGCCCGCCGTACACTGGGCACTTCCGGGGGTGGTTCGTCGTCGTGCGAGCCGGGTCGAAAGGATCGTGATGATGCGCCGAACCGCCAGCACTGCAGCGGTTTTCGTCGTTGCCGCAGGTGCGTTGACGGGGTGCTCGAGCGACAAGCCGAAGCAGGCTGCGCCGACGTGCCCACCCGGCAACCCGTCGCCGTCACGCACGGTCGCGTGGTCGAGCATCTACGCCAACGTCTACAACGCGAGCGACCGCAGCGGTGAGGGTGCCACCGTCGCGAAGCAGCTCGGCTGGCGCGGCATGCACACGCTGGACGTCAAGAACGACCCATTGAGCGACGATCGTCCGACCCCCAAGTTCGCCGAGATCCGGTACGGCAAGAACGGCCGCACGATCGCGCTCAACGTCGCCAAGCAGATCCCCCACGCAAACCTGTATCAGGACGAGCGCACGGATCCGACGATCGACATCGTCATCGGCAACAAGTTCTCGCTGACGCCGCGCCCGCCGCGCGCGGTGAAGGACGTCTCCGTCACCGTCCTCAACACGACGTTCATGCCGGGCCTCGCGGCGGACGTCGCCGGTCGGCTCGGCAAACAGGGTTTCCACGCGGACGCCGAGGCGAACGACAAGGCGTACTATCCGAACGACTCCGCCGTCATCGTGTACGACGAGGAGGGCCTGCCCGACGCGCAGCGCCTGCAGATGAGCATCCCCGGTTCGCGGTTGCTGCAGGACACGCAGACGAAGGGCGCTGTCGACATCAAGGGTTCGGCCGTGCGCCTGTATCTGGGTTCGAAGTGGCCGACGGACGGCAAGGTCGTGCCGTTGTCGCAGGCGACGGCGTCGCCGAGTGCGTCACCGTCAGCGTCGGGCGGCTGCTGAGGGAAACAAGCTCTGGTAGGTGGAAGTCACACGAGGGACGCCCTGGTCGGGCGTCCCTCGTGTGTCTTGGGTGCGTGCGCCTCTGATGCGCTGATCGTCAGCGACGGCGGGCGGTGCCGAAGAGGCTGCGGGTGATCTCGCGGCCGATCTGGGTGCCGGCGGAGCGCATGAACGACTTGAAGGCGGAGGAGTGGACGACCTGGCTGACCATGCCGGGGTCTTCCTTCTCCTTCTTGGCGGGCGGGTGGGGCGCTTCGGGAGCGGGTGTGTTCTGCGCCGCGTCGGCGTCGCTCCCCGCACCCGCTGTGTCGGGCGTCAGGCGTCCCTGCAGTTTCTCGTAGGCCGATTCGCGGTCGATCGCTTCGGAGTACTTGGGTGCGAGTGGCGACGACGACACGATGCGGTCCATCGTCTCGGGTGCGGCCGGGCCCATCTTCGACGTCGGTGCGAGCATGCGCGTCCAGGCGACGGGCGTCGGGGCACCGGTCTCCGACAGTACGGTGACGATCGCTTCGCCGGTGCCGAGCGTCGTCAGCAGCTCTTCGAGGTCGTAGCCGCTCTTGGGGAAGGTGCGCACGGTCGCGGTGAGCGCCTTCTGGTCGTCGGGCGTGAAGGCGCGCAACGCGTGCTGCACGCGGTTGCCGAGCTGGCCGAGGACGCCTGACGGCACGTCCTTGGGCGTCTGGGTGACGAAGAAGACGCCGACGCCCTTGGAGCGGATGAGGCGGACGGTCTGCTCGATCTGGTCGACGAACGCCTTGCTCGAGCCGTCGAAGAGCAGGTGCGCCTCGTCGAAGAAGAACACGAGCTTCGGCTTGTCGAGGTCGCCCGCTTCGGGCAGTTCCTGGAAGAGGTCGGCGAGCATCCACATGAGGAACGTCGAGAACAGTGCGGGCTTCTCGGCCACGCTCGGCAGTTCGAGGCAGGTGATGATGCCGCGCCCGTCGGCGCCGGTGCGCATGAGGTCGGACGTGGCGAACTCGGGTTCGCCGAAGAACACCTCGGCGCCGCCATCGGCGAACGCGATGAGGTTGCGCAGGATGACGCCGGCCGTCGCCGAGCTGAGCCCGCCGAGGTTCTTGAGGTCGGCCTTGCCCTCGTCGGACGTCAGGTGCGTGATGACGGCGCGCAGGTCCTTGAGGTCGAGTAGGGCGAGCCCGTTGGCGTCGGCGTAGTGGAAGATGAGACCGAGGCTGGATTCCTGGGTTGCGTTGAGCCCCAGCACCTTCGACAGCAGCGTCGGGCCGAACGAGGTGACGGTGGCACGCACAGGCACACCCTTGCCCTCGCCGCCGAGGCTGAGGTATTCGACGTCGAAGCCCTTGCCCTCCCACGCCTGCCCGACGTCCTTCGCGCGGGCGGCGACCTTGTCGTTCGACTCACCCGGTTCGGCGAGACCGGACAGGTCGCCCTTGATGTCGGCCATGAAGACGGGCACGCCGTTGGTGGCGAGCTGCTCGGCCATGAGCTGCAGCGTCTTGGTCTTGCCCGTTCCGGTGGCGCCGGCGATGAGGCCGTGGCGGTTCATCATCGACAGCGGCAGGCGCACCTGCACGTCGGGCTTGGCGGTGTTGTCCTCGACGGCTGCGCCGAGCTCGAGGGAGGCGCCGTCGAAGGCGTATCCGCTGCGGATGGCTTCGAGCTGATTCTTTTCGGTCACGTCGTGAGCGTATCCGCCCGGCGCGTGCGCGCCCAGCACTGTCGGCACATAAAATAGGGCCGTGATCTTCAAGGCCGTGGGCGATTCGCGCCCCTACCCCGACCATGGCCTCGTCACGCCCAAGGACTGGTCGCCGGTGACGCCTCGGGTGGTGCGTCTGGCGGATCTGACGACGACTCGTACGACGCTCGATCTGTCGGCGCTATTGTCGGAGGATTCGACGTTCTACGGCGACATCTTCGCGCATGTCGTCGCGTACGAGAACGAGTTGTACTTGGAGGACGGTCTGCATCGCGCCTTGCGGGCCGCCTTGCAGTCGCGCGCCACCTTCCACGCAAGGGTCTTGTCCCTATGAGTTATGTCCGCGACAACGGTCTCGCTCGGGCGCGCAAGCGTCGCGAGCGCCGTTCCATCGCCATCCTCGTCTTCTGCGCGCTGCTCGTGCTCGGCGCGATCGTGTTCGCGGCGACGTTCATCTCGTCGCCGAGCAAGCAGAACGGCCCGTGCCCGAACGGGACGGTGAGTTCGGCGCCGCCGGAGATCGCGTCTTTCACGCTCAACGTCTACAACGCCAGCGGATCGAAGGGTGCGGCCGGAACGGCTGCGGAGGCGTTGCGCACGCACGGGTTCAGGATGGGTGTCGTCGGCAACGACCCGTATCAGCACAGCGAGGACGGTGTCGGCGAGGTGCGTTTCGGCCCTGACGGCGCGGCGCTGGCGAAGCGGTATGTCGCGACGTTGGTGCCGGGCGCGAAGCTCGTGCAGGACGGGCGTGACGGCAACAGTGTGGATGTCGTCGTCGGTTCGTCGTTCCCGACGATCGCTGCGGCGCCTGCGTCGCCGTCGCCGTCGCCGGTGTGCAAGTGACGGTTCGTTCATCTCGTTTTTGCTCCGACGCATCGCTGTTGTAATGTTCTTACCGGTGGCGTGTCCGAGCGGCCTAAGGAGCACGCCTCGAAAGCGTGTGTGGGGGTAACTCCACCGTGGGTTCAAATCCCACCGCCACCGCCAGAGATGCGGAAGACCCCCTCCGGGATCAGCGACGAAGTCGCCCCGGAGGGGGTCTTCCGCATCTCAGAATGAGCACGGGGGATTTGGGAGGAGGCAGGCGGCAGCGAGCGAAGCGAGCTCCCGCCCCGCCGACGGAGTCCCACCGCCACATGACGCACACGTGACACGCACTTGACCCAC
>NZ_JAGEKQ010000010.1:0-52435 GCF_017565385.1 Dermacoccus sp. NHGro5
CGAGGGCTCCGAAGTAGAACGCTTTGCGCCACGTCATGATCTGATGACGCGACACACCCTGCTCGAGCAACCACGCCGCTTTCGTGCCATGCGGCAACGCCACATACTGCTGCACCAACGCGGTCTTCTCTTCCGCAGTCCATCTGCGCATACCCACCTCCTGAGTGACTCACACCCAGGCTGACAGTCAGGGGTGGACGAAAATCGCAGGTACGCACGGGCCGCTGTGGGGCGCCCGGGCGGCTTTGCCGGCCCCGCCACCGTCATCACCGCATGCTCGCGTGACGTCGCACAGCCGAACTAGCGAGTCCGCTTCATCCCAGACATGCAGATCGCCCCGCCCTTCCAGAGGAAGGGCGGGGCGATCTTTGGTGCGAGTGATCAGATGGCGTGCTCGCCACTGAAGTATTCGAACGTCCACAGCACGACTGCAACGCAGACAAGCGGAGCGGCGATGAACACGATCCACCAGCCGACAGCCATCCCGAACGCGAGCAGCGCAATCGCAGCGGCGAGCCACAGCGGCGTCCACGAGTAGGGCGAGAAGAAGCCCTGCTCGCCGGACACTTCGCTGATCTCGCCCTCGGGGCGGTCGCTCGGGCCCGCACCCAGCTTGCGGTCGGTGACCGCGAAGTAACCGGCGATCATGAGGCCGAAGCCGGTGCTGAGCGCGAGGCCGACGACACCCACTGGCTCGTCCCAGTGGCTGAAGTGACCGTAGATGAAGATCAGCGGCAAGTAGAAGAGGCCGAGCACGAGGAAGAGCTTGTATGACGTCTTCATGCGGTGTGAGCCTTTCCACCCAGCTGGTCAACCGTGTCCTGCGCCGGCAGGACGGAGAAGACCCCGACCTCCGGGTGGTGCAGGTCGAACGCGGGGCGCTCGGAACGGATGCGCGGGATGCTGTTGAAGTTGTGACGCGGCGGCGGGCAGGACGTCGCCCACTCGAGCGAGGCCCCGAAGCCCCACGGGTCGTCCTCCGTGACGAGCGGCGCCTTCTTCCACGTGATGTACACGTTGTAGAGGAACGGCAGCATCGAGGCACCCAGCAGGAACGAGCCAACGGTCGAGACCTGGTTCAAGGACTGGAACCCGTCCTCCGGGAGGTAGTCGGCGTAACGACGGGGCATGCCCTCGACACCCAGCACGTGCTGAACGAGGAACGTCAGGTGGAAGCCGACGAACAGCAGCCAGAAATGGATCTTGCCGATCGTCTCGTTCAGCATGCGGCCGGTGAACTTCGGCCACCAGAAGTAATACCCCGCGAACATCGCGAACACGACGGTGCCGAAGACGACGTAGTGGAAGTGCGCCACGACGAAGTAAGAGTCGGACAGGTGCAGGTCGAGCGCCGGGCTGGCGAGGATGACACCCGTCAGACCACCGAAGAGGAAGGTCGCGAGGAAGCCGAGCGCCCACAGCATCGGAGTCTCGAAGGTGAGCGAGCCACCCCACATGGTGCCGATCCAGTTGAAGAACTTCACGCCGGTCGGGACGGCGATGAGCATCGTCATGACGGCGAAGAAGGGCAGGAGCACCTGGCCGGTCGCGTACATGTGGTGAGCCCACACCGAGACCGACAGCGCGCCGATGGCGATCGTCGCGAAGACCAGTGTCTTGTAACCGAAGATCGGCTTGCGCGAGAAGACCGGCAGGACCTCGGAGATGATGCCGAAGAACGGCAGCGCGATGATGTACACCTCGGGGTGCCCGAAGAACCAGAACATGTGCTGCCAGAGCATGGCTCCGGCCGTTTCCGAGTCGAACACGTGCGCATTCATCGTGCGGTCGAGGCCGAGGCCGAACAGCGCAGCGGCGAGGACCGGGAAGACGAGCAGCACGAGGATCGAGGTGATGAGCACTGTCCACGTGAAGATCGACGTGCGGAACATTGTCATGCCGGGAGCGCGCATGCAGACGATCGTCGTGACGAAGTTGACCGCACCCATGATCGAGGCGAAACCGGTCAGCGCGAGGCCGTAGACCCACAGGTTGCCGCCGAGACCGGGGCTGTAGGTGGTGCTCGACAGCGGCGCGTACGCGAACCAACCGAACGAGGCCGCACCCTGCGGCGTCAGGAAGCCGGCCACTGCGATGAGGCTGCCGAAGAGGTAGAGCCAGTAGGCGAACATGTTGAGTCGCGGGAAGGCGACGTCGGGCGCGCCGATCTGCAGCGGCATGAGCGCGTTCGCGAAGCCCGAGAACAGCGGCGTCGCGAACATCAGGAGCATCACCGTGCCGTGCATGGTGAACAGCTGGTTGAACTGCTCCGGGTTGTCGACGATTTGCAGGCCGGGCGACCACAGCTCGGCACGGATGACCAGAGCCATCGCACCACCGAGCAGGAAGAAGATGAACGACGTGATGAAGTACAGGTTGCCGATGACCTTGTGGTCGGTCGTCGTCAACCACTTGACGATGGTTCGGCCCGCGTTGAAGTCCTCAGGACGCCGTGCCTCGGGGCGCTGCTGAAGGCCTGCGGCGGGAGTCGTAGCCGTAGCCATTACTTACCCTCCTTGACGATGTCCGGCGCGCCGACACCCTCGGGCAGGTACTGCTGGTCCTGCGGGGCGACGCTGGAACGGTTGAGGGAGTTCGACAGGAAGCCGGACTTGCCCTGCTTGCGCAGGTCGTCCATGTGCTTGTCGTACTCCGCCTGCGAGACGACCTTCACGTTGAAGAGCATCTGAGAGTGGTACGCACCGCACAGCTCGGCGCACTTGCCCTTGAAGGTGCCCTCTTGCGTCGTGTCGACGGCGAACTTGTTCACCTTGCTCGGGATCATGTCGAGCTTCTGCAGGAACTGCGGCACCCAGAACGTGTGGATGACGTCGCGCGTCGTCAGCACGAACTCGACGCGCTTGTTCACGGGCAGGTACAGCGTCGGCAGTCCGGCCTCGGCGCCCGGCTTGCCGGCCTTCATGTCACCCATGACGCCGGTGTCGTAGGTCTTGGCGTCGACGTAGTTGAAGTCCCAACTCCACTGCTTGCCGACGACGTTGATCGTCACGTCGGGCTTCGGCTTGGTGTCGAGCAGCTTGTTCTCCAGCCCGACCGTCTTGCCGAACAGCACGGCGACCATGAAGATCGGCACGACCGTGTAGAGGATCTCCATCGGCACGTTGTACTGCATCTGCGCCGGGAAGCCCGTGTCGCTCTTGCGACGGCGGTAGCGCAGGATGCACCAGAGCATGAGGCCCCAGACGAGCACGCCGACGGCGAGCGCCCAGTACCAGGTGTCCACCCAGAAATCGATCACATGGTGGGAGTTCTCGGTGACGCCCTCGGGCAGCCAGCCGCGGCTGACCTCTCCGGAGCACGCGGTCAGCGGCAGTACCGCTCCACCGACACCGACAGCAGCAATTCGACGACGCCACGAGGGGCTCGTCTTCCGTAAGGGCCGACGCACAGCGTCCACCTTCCTCAGATCCATACCAGGCACATTCAAACCTTATCCCAGGCTCAGACTTCGCCAAGGGTCGGGGGGTATCTCCTGGCTCTAACGATTGCCTAACGGCACCCGCGCGCCCGGCACCAGACCGGTGATCGGCGGCGAGGTGACGAGGTGCGCGACGGCGTCGCGGTACGCCGGACGCTCCATGGTGGTGATGCCCAGGCTCGCGAGGTGGTCCGTGCGCCACTGCACGTCGATCAGACGCGGCCCGGGCTCGGCGAACACGACCTCGCTCAGCGCCCACAGCGCCACCTTCGATGCGTCAGTCGCGACGTGGAACTTCGACTCGCCGGCGAACAACCCACCGAGCGCGAGCCCATAGAGGCCGCCGACGAGTTCGCCGTCCTGTCTCACCTCGATCGAGTGCGCCACCCCGAGGCGGTGGAGTGCGCCGTAGGCCGAGGCGACGGCGGGGGTGATCCACGCGCCGTCACGGCTCGGGTCGGCGCAGGCGGCGACAACGTCGTCGAACGCGGTGTCGATGCTCACCTCCATCGTCCGGCCCGAGCGACGCAGGCTGCGGGAGACGTGGAAGTCACCGCGACGCAGGACGCCGCGCTCCAGCGGCGACCACCAGCCAAGCGGTTCGCCGCCGCCCTCCCCCAGACCCATCGGGAAGACGCCCTGGGAGTACGCCCCGACGATCGTCGCCGGTTCGAGGTCGGCGCCGAGGGCGACGAGGTCGTCATCGGCGTCGAAGTCGGCGTCGGCGAAGTTCCACCGGCACTCGAGCTCGAGCGGGTTCACGACCGCCGATCACGCAGGCGCGCCGCCACCTCGCCTGCCGCGGCGTCACCGTAAGCCGCGCGGAAGCGGTCGAGGAAGGCGGGCGCCTTCAGCACGTACTCCTGGGTGCCGACGGTCTCGATGACGTGAGCGGCGAGCACCGAACCCAGCTGGGCGCAGCGCTCCAGCTCGAGCTGCCACGACAACCCGGCCAGGAATCCAGCGCGGAAGGCGTCGCCGACGCCCGTCGGGTCGACCGCCTGCGCGATCTGGGCGACGGGCACGTCGATCGTCGGCTCACCGCGGCGGTGGATGCTCGCGCCGTCCTTGCCGCGGGTGATGACACGTACCCCGACGCGGTCGAGGATCTCGTCGGCGCTCCAGCCCGTCTTCTGCTCCGTGAGGTGCGATTCGTACTCGTTGGTGAACAGGTACTGCGCGCCGTCGATGATGTCGCGGATGAACGCGCCGTCGCCGAAGGCCAGCTGCTGGGAGGGGTCCGCGACGAACGGGATGCCCCGACGCCGGCACTCCTGCGTGTTGCGACGCATGCCCTCCGGGTCGTGCGCGCCGATGAGGACGAGGTCAAAACCCCCGTGGCGCTCGGCGATCGGGCCGAGTTCGACCTCGCGCCCCTCCGACATCGCACCCGGGTAGAACGACGCCATCTGCGCCATGTCGTTGTCGGTCGTGCAGACGAAACGCGCGGTGTGCTGCGTCTGCGAGATGCGCACCTCAGAGGTGTCGACGCCATGACGCTCCAACCAGGAGCCGTAGTCGGCGAAATCGGCGCCCACGCACCCGATGAGGATCGGGCGCAGGCCGAGGTCGCCGAGGCCGAACGCGATGTTGCCCGCCACGCCTCCGCGGCGGATCTGCAGGTCGTTCACGAGGAACGAGACCGAGATCTTGTCGAGCTGCTCGACGACGAGCGAATCGGCGAAACGCCCGTCGAACGTCATGAGATGGTCGGTTGCGATGGAACCCGTCACTGCGATCTTCACCGCATCAACCTACCGTGAAACGCGTTCGGCGCCCACGCTGCCATCGCAGCAGTGGGCGCCGAGGCGGAGCCGATCGGATCAGCTGAAGCTGTCACCGCACGCGCAGGAGCTGCCCGCGTTCGGGTTATCGATCGTGAAGCCCTGCTTCTCGATCGTGTCGGCGAAGTCGATGGAGGCGCCGTCGAGGTACGGCGCGCTCATGCGGTCGACCACGACCTCGACGCCACCGAAGTCGCGCACGAGGTCACCGTCGAGGGTGCGCTCGTCGAAGTAGAGCTGGTAGATGAGGCCCGAGCAGCCGCCCGGCTGCACGCCGACGCGCAGGCGAAGGTCGTCACGGCCCTCCTGCTCGAGCAGGCTCTTCACCTTGGCTGCGGCGACGTCCGTCAGAATGACGCCGTGGGTGGCCGTCTCGGCCTGGGTGTTCGTCTCCACCGTCATCGTGGATCGATCCTCTCTCACGTCTTCGGTCCTGGTGGTCTCCAGGCCGTTCTTCGTGCAACACCGCGGCGGCCCGCCGTGTTCCCGCCCCACCTTACGCGCCGCCGAGGCGCGCCAGTGACGAGCGGACCGGCTCGAGCACTCCGACGACGGCGGCAGCCGCCGTCAGGCACGCGATGGCGGCGAGCAAGAACACGAACCGCCAGACGAACGCAGGGACGTGACCGACGCGCGCGAGCTCCATCGCGTCGTCACGCCCGACGTGGGGGCGGAACAGCTCGAGCGCGGAGCGCAGCCCGCCGACGAGCAGGAACCACGACGCGCTCGCCACGACGACGTTCGTGACGGGATCGGAGGCCCAACGTAGCGTCGCGACGAGCAACGCCCCGACGCACGCGATGACGACGACGCCGAACGCGTTGCGCAGGAGCAGTGCCATGAGTGCGACGACAACGGCGCCGGCGACGAGCCAGATCCGCGCCTGGTCTGCGCGCAGGGCGACCAGACCCCCGAGCCCGACGATCCCGGGCGCCGGGTACCCGGCCAGGAGGGTCAGCACGACGCCGAGCCCACCCTGTCGGCCGACGCTTACCGCCTCACCTGACGAATCACGGTTGAGCCGCACCGAGCGGACGCTGCGCCCCGCGAGAAGAGCGACGAGGGTGTGCCCCGCCTCGTGGACCGCGGTCACGGCATGACGCAACGGGCCGAACAACCAGCCTGCCAGCGCGCACACGGCACCGACGACGGCGCTCAGCAGCATGAGGTCGTCATTCATGTCCCGACATCGCCCCCTCGGGATGGATGAGGCTCTTGACCCCGGCCTTCACCACAGGCACCCGACAGCGGGTGAGGCCACGCGCCATCACGCAGGCCTCACCCGTCGTCGTCGAGCGCCCGGTGTCACGCGCCGTCCGAGGCCTTCGCGACGCGCTGCAGGAGAACCGCCTCGGCGAGGCAGACCTTCGCGAACTCGCCGAGGTGCAGCGATTCGTTCGCGCCGTGCGCGCGGGTGTCGGGGTCTTCGACACCGGTGACGAGCAGCGCAGCGTTGGGCATCATCTCCGCGAACAAGGAGACGAACGGGATCGAGCCGCCGATGCCGACGTCGACGGGGTCGCTGCCCCAGGCGTCACGGAAGGCGGCGCGGGCCTCGTCGTAGAGCGGGCCGGTGGCGTCGGCGTCGAAACCGGAACCGATCTCCTCGAGCTCCACCTCCACCTGCGCACCCCACGGTGCGTGGGAGCGCAGGTGCTCGGCGAGCGCCTCGTAGGCGGCCTGCGGGTCCTGCCCGGGGGCGACGCGCAGCGACAGCTTGGCTCGCGAACTCGCCGCGAGCGTGTTGCTCGCGACGTCGACGCCCGTCGCGTCGAGCCCGATGACGGTGATGCTCGGCCCACGCCACAACCGCGCGGTCAGCGGGCCCGTGCCGATGAGCTGCGTGCCCTCGAGCATGCCGGCGTCGCGGCGCAGCTCCTCGGGCGTGTAGTCGATGTCGACATTCTCGTCGGAGTCCAGCCCGGCGACGGCGACGCTGCCCGCGTCGTCATGAAGCGTTGCGAGCAGGCGGCACAGCGTCGTCAGCGAGTCGGGGACGGCGCCCCCGAACATGCCCGAGTGCACCGAGTGCGCCAGGGTGCGGACGGTGACGACGGCGCGGACGGTGCCGCGCAGGGTCGTCGTCAGCGCCGGCGTGCCGACGGCCCAGTTCGCTGAGTCGGCGAGCACGAGGACGTCGGACGTCAGCTCGTCCGCGTACGTGCGCAGCAGTGCGGGCAGGGAGTCGGAGGCGATCTCCTCCTCCCCCTCGATGAAGAGGGTGACGGTGCAGGGCAGGTCGTCGCCCCAGGCGCGGATCGCGGCGATGTGCGCCATGACACCGGCCTTGTCGTCGGCCGCGCCGCGGCCGTAGAGGCGACCGTCGCGCTCGGTCGGTTCGAACGGCGGGCTCTGCCAGTCGGCGTCGTCACCGGGGGGCTGGACGTCGTGGTGGGCGTACATGAGGACACGCGGCGACCCTGCGGGTCCTTCCTTGTGCGCGATGACGGCCGGGCGGCCGCCCTCGGAGACGACCTTGACGTCCATCCCCTCGGCCTCGAGCAGCTTCGCGACGGCGCGCGCGGAGTCGTCGACGTGCTGTTGGTCGAACGATCCGAGGGAGACGCTGGGGATGCGCGTGAGGGCCTTGAGGTCCTCGACGACGCCGGGCATGAGGGTGGCGATGCGCTGGCGGAGATCCTCCGGGGCGCCCGCGTTCACGGTGGCAGTCACAGCCGCCACGGTATCCCCCGCGCGCCCGTGTCGGGGATGGGAGGCGCGCGGGCGTGACGTAAAGTGGCGCGGGTGCGAGCAGTGAAGAAGAAGACGAGCAGCGGCGCCACCGCCGTCGGAGCCACCGCGGTCGAGAAGGATGCGACGCGCGAGCCGGCCGCCCCGACGAATGATGCGGCGCACACTCCGCGCCCCGGTGCGAAGAACCGCCCGACGCCTAAGCGCAGGGACCAGGAGGCCGCTCGTCGGCGCCCCCTCGTCGAGACCGACCGCAAGGCAGCCAAGGCGGCAGAGAAGGAGCGCGCACGCGAGGCGCGCGCCCAGCAGCGCGCAGCCGCCGATCGTGGCGAGGAATCCGCGCTGCCGCTGCGCGACCGCGGCCCCGAGAAGCGCTACATCCGTGACCGCGTCGACGCCCGCCTCAGCCTGGGCGAGGTCGCGATGCCGCTCATGTTCATCCTGATCTTCTCGTGGTTCCTGCTGCCCAAGCTGGCCGCCATCACCCTGGCGCTCGTGTGGGTCATCGTGCTCGCGGGCCTCATCGACTCTGCCCTGCTGTGGCGCCGCATCAAGAAGGACCTCATCGCCAAGTTCGGTGCCGTGCCGCGCGGCGGCGCCCTCTATGCGGTGACGCGCTCGATGCAGATGCGCCGCCTGCGCTTCCCCCGTCCGACGGTGAAGCGGGGCGACACGGTCGCCTGACGCGCCTCACCTCGGCACGTCCAGAACGAACGCATGACGAAGGGGGTCGCACCATCCGGTGCGAGCCCCCTTCGTCATGTCGTCAGAGGAGACGCCGCCGAGGCGGGAGGCGCTCATCGCGTCAGCTGCTGCGCGTCTGCACCTCGACGAACGGCGGCTTCGTGACGACGGCCTCGAGCATGCGACCACGCACGTCGACGACGACCTGGTCGCCCTCGGCGAGCATCGGCGAGACGAGCGCGAGCGCGACGCCCATGCCGAGAGTCGGCGAGAACGTCCCGGACGTCACCTCGCCGAGTTCAGCGCCCTCGGCGTCACGCACGATGCAGTGCGCGCGCGGGATGCCGCGGCCGGTGAGCTTGAGGCCACGCGAGATGCGGCGCGGGCCCTCGGCCTTCTCCTTGGTCAGGGCGTCCTTTCCCCAGAACGCGTCCTTCTTCCAGCCGACGGCCCAGCCGGAGCGCGCCTGCACGGGCGTGATGTCGAGCGAGAGATCCTGCCCGTGCAGGGGGTATCCCATCTCGGTGCGCAGGGTGTCGCGCGCCCCGAGGCCACAGGGCAGACCCTCGTAGGGGGCCGCGGCCTCGACGAGGGCGTCCCACAGCGCGAGGGCATCGTCCCAGCGGCAGACGAGTTCGTAGCCGCGCTCACCGGTGTAGCCGGTGCGGCACACGGTGACGGGGCGGCCCTGCCAGTCGGCCTCGTCGAAGCTCATGTAGTCGTGGTCGACGGGCAGAGCGAGTGCGGAGACGACCTCGTCGGACTTGGGACCCTGGACGGCGAGCACGGCGTATTCCTCGTGCGCGTCGGCGACCTCGATACCCTCCGGCGCGGCCTCCTCGAGGCGGCGCACGACCTCGGCCGTGTTCGCGGCGTTGGGGATGAGGAACAGATCGTCCTCGGCCTTGACGTAGACGATCAGGTCGTCGACGACCCCGCCGCTCTCGTCGCAGCACATCGTGTACTGGGCCTGGCCGGGCCCGATCTTGCGCAGGTCGTTCGTCAGGCACGAGTTGACGAAGTCGAGCGCGCCTGCACCCTTCACCGTCGCCTTGCCCAGGTGGCTCACGTCGAAGATGCCGACGCGCTCACGCACCGCGGTGTGCTCGCGCACGACACCTCCGCCCGGATACTCGATGGGCATGTCCCATCCTCCGAAGTCGGCCATCTTCGCCCCGAGGGCGCGGTGACGCTCGTCGAGGGGCGAGAGCTTGTTCTCAGTCATGCCTCGAACCTACCGCGCCCACCGCGTCCTACGGGCCGTTAAGCTCGGCCCAGCAGCATGCACGCCGATGACCTCGGCATCACCCACGAAAGGGGCCCCCACATGGTCGACATCACCCTCAGCGACAAGAGCGCGGACGCCATCGCAGCCGACGCCACCGTCGTCCTCACCGCACCGATGAAGGACGGCGCCCGCGTCATCGACCCCGTCGGAGTCTCCCCCGCCGCAGTCAAGGCGCTCAACGAGGCTCTCGCGACGCTCGAGGCGAAGGGTCGCGCCGACGAGGTGCTGCGCCTGTCGGGTGCCGGCGACCTGAGCGGCCTCGTCATCGCCGTCGGCTCGGGCGTCGACGCCGAGCAGGCGCCGACGAAGGCCTCCGCGCTGCGTGACGCCGCCGGTGCCGCCGCGCGTTCGCTCACGGGCACCTCGAGCGCCGTCTTCGCCTTCCCCGCGGTCGCCGACGACCTCGTCCAGGCCATCTGCGAGGGCATCGCCCTCGGCGCGTACGCCTACACCGCGTACAAGAGCAAGCCGAAGGAAGCCCTCGCCAAGGCAACGCTGCTCGTCACCGACGCGAAGTCGCCCGGCGCCCTCGCGGGCGTCGAGACCGCGGCGGCCGTCGTGACCGCGCAGAACTGGGCGCGCGACCTCGTCAACATGCCGCCGCTCGACCTCAACCCCGCCTCGTTCGCCGACATCGTCCGCAAGCGCATGTCGGGCACCAAGGTCAAGGTCGACATCATGGACGAGAAGGCCCTCGCGAAGGCCGAGTGCGGCGGCCTCATCGGCGTCGGCCGCGGCTCGGCGCGTCCGCCGCGCCTCGTGACGCTGACGTACAAGCCCGCGAAGGCGACGAAGCACATCTCGATCGTCGGCAAGGGCATCACGTTCGACTCCGGCGGCCTGTGCATCAAGCCCGCCAACGGCATGGCGACGATGAAGTGCGACATGGCCGGCGCTGCCGCCGTCGCGGCCTTCCTCGAGGCCGTCGCCGCGCTCGAGCTGCCGGTCGCCGTCACGGGCTACCTGTGCCTCGCCGAGAACATGACGGGCGCCGACGCGCAGCGTCCCGGCGACGTCATCCGCATGCACGACGGCACGACCGTCGAGATCGACAACACCGACGCCGAGGGGCGCCTCGTCATGGCTGACGGCCTGTGCTACGCCACCGAGGAGGAGCCCGATCTCATCATCGACATCGCGACGCTCACCGGCGCGGCCGTGCTCGCGCTCGGCAACCGCACGGCGGCGATCGTCGGCAACAACGACGAGGTGCGCGACGAACTGATCGCGGCCTCCGAGCGCGTCGACGAGCACATGTGGCCGATGCCGCTGCTCGAGCACCTGCGCCCGAGCATCGACTCCGAGGTGGCCGATCTCAAGCACACCGGCGAGCGCATGGGTGGGCTCATCACCGCGGCGATGTTCCTCAAGGAGTTCGTCGGCGAGAAGAACGGCGAGCAGATCGACTGGATCCACATGGACATCGCGGCGCCCGCGTTCAACGAGGGCAGCCCCTACGGCGTCAACCCCAAGGGCGGCACCGGTTTCGCCGTCCGCACCCTCGTCGAGCTGGCTCGCGCCTGATCGAGCAGGCCCGCGGGTGGGAACGGCCGTTTTCCTACCCGCGGGTATTCGGGGCGGGTTTCCGCAACCCCGTCCGCGAGTGACAAGATGGCCTTGATCGGGGAGATCCGCTCGCTGCGAAGTGCCCCGGAGTTCACAACTTCATCCGCGAAACCAAAGTGAATTTTGGATTGAGGAGACCTCCACCCATGTCTGACCGCGTGACCATGCCGGCCCTCGGCGAGTCGGTGACCGAAGGCACCGTGACCCGCTGGCTGAAGAACGTCGGCGACACCGTCGCCGTTGACGAGCCGCTGCTGGAGGTCTCCACGGACAAGGTCGACACGGAGATTCCGTCGCCGATCGCCGGAACGCTGCAGGAGATCCTCGTCGAAGAGGATGAAACGGTGCCGGTCGGCGCCGACCTCGCCGTCATCGGCGACGGCGACGCTCCCGCGTCGTCCGACTCCGGTTCCGACTCCTCCTCCGACGACTCGCAGGAGGCCGAGCCGCAGGCCGAGGCCGACGAGAAGAAGGACGAGGCCGCCGAGAGCGCGCCGCAGGCGTCCGAGAGCTCGAACTCCTCGAACGACTCCGCCGCTGAGGTCTCCGGCGGCGAGAAGGTGACGATGCCCGCGCTCGGCGAGTCCGTCACCGAGGGCACGATCACGCGCTGGCTCAAGTCCGAGGGTGACGATGTCGCCGTTGACGAGCCCCTGCTCGAGGTCTCCACGGACAAGGTCGACACCGAGGTTCCCTCCCCCGTCGCGGGCAAGCTGACGAAGATCCTCGTCGCCGAGGACGAGACGGTGCCCGTCGGCGCCGACCTCGCCGTCATCGGCGGCTCGGCCGGCTCGAGTTCCTCCGACGACTCGGCCGAGGCCGAGAAGGCGCAGAAGAACCAGGACGAGGTCGACTCGAAAAAGCAGGACGAGGCCGTCGAGGCCGCGGAGTCGAAGAACGAGACGCCGGCCCCGGTCAAGGACGACGAGGCCGCCGAGAAGGAAGCCCCGAAGGCCGAGTCGTCGGCGAGCGAGGCGCCGAAGGACGAGGCCCCCAAGGCCTGCGCCGGCTCCGACAAGCAGCAGGAGACGTCGACGAAGGTCGACAACTCCGGCACCTACGTCACGCCTCTGGTGCGCAAGATCGCGGCCGAGAACAACATCGACCTGTCGACGATCACGGGCACCGGCGTCGGTGGCCGCATCCGTAAGCAGGATGTCCTCGACGCTGCGAAGAAGGCCCAGGAGCCGAAGCAGGAGGCCGCCCCGGCTGCGTCCGCCGCGGCTCCGGCAGCATCCTCCACCCCGGCCGCGTCGACGACGACGCCGCAGCCGTCCGCCGAGGCTCAGGCCAAGCGCGGCACGACAGAGAAGATGTCGCGTCTGCGCAAGGTCATCGCGCAGCGCATGGTCGAGTCGCTCGCCGTCTCCGCGCAGCTGACGGCCGTCGTCGAGGTCGACCTCACGAAGGTCGCGAGCATCCGTGCGCGCAACAAGGAGAGCTTCAAGTCTCGCGAGGGCGTCAACCTCTCCTACCTGCCGTTCATCACGACAGCTGTCGTCGAGGCGCTCAAGGCGTTCCCGCAGGTCAACTCCTCGGTCGACGGTGACAACATCATCTACCACAACGCCGAGCACATCGGCATCGCGGTCGACACGCCGCGCGGCCTGCTCGTGCCCGTCATCAAGGACGCGGGTGACCTGTCGATCGCCGGCATCGCGAAGAAGATCGCCGACCTCGCCGCTCGCACGCGTGACAACAAGGTGACGCCGGACGAGCTGGGTGGCGGCACGTTCACGATCTCGAACATCGGCTCGAACGGTTCGCTCATCGATACCCCGATCATCAACCAGCCGCAGGTCGCCATCCTCGGCACCGGCGCGATGGTCAAGCGTCCCGTCGTCGTCACCGATGAGTTCGGCAACGACTCGATCGCGATCCGTCAGATGATGAACCTCGTCCTCACCTACGACCACCGCGTGGTCGACGGCGCCGACGCCGGTCGCTTCCTCTCGGCCATCAAGGCTCGCCTGGAAGAGGGCGCCTTCGAGGTGTGATCGTCGCGGGCTAGTCTGACCGCATGACTGGACAGCGCATCGCCATCACCGGTTCCTCCGGAGTGATCGGCGGTGCGCTGTCATCATGTCTGCGTCGCCGCGGCGACACCGTCATCCGGATCGTCCGACGACCGGCGGTCACACCCGGCGAGGTGACGCTGCCCGAGGCCCGCAGCTCGAACAGCCGATTGGTCGAGACGCTCGCCACCGTCGATGCGGTCGTCAACCTGGCCGGGGCGGGCGTCGGGGATCATCGGTGGAGCCGCGCGTACAAGGACGCGATTCGCGAGTCGCGGATCGAGACGACGTCGAGGCTCGCCGACGCACTGGCGGAGGTGCCCCAACGGATTCGTCTCGTCTCGGGTTCGGCGATCGGCTTCTACGGCGATCGCGGTGACGAGGTGCTCGACGAGACGAGCGCACCCGGGGAAGACTTCCTCGCTCGCGTCTGCATCGAGTGGGAAGCTGCGGCGATGAGGGCTGCGAAGCGCCACGACGTCGCCCTCTCGCGCACCGGTCTCGTCATGACGGGCGAGGCCGGAGCGTTCGCTCCCCTCCTGACGACGACGCGGCTGGGCGCAGGGGGCCCATTGGGTTCGGGGCGGCAGTGGTGGAGCTGGATCACGCTGCGTGACGAGGTGCGCGCGCTGGTGTTTCTTCTCGACCACCCCGACGTCGTCGGGCCCGTCAACCTCGTCGCACCGCGCGCGAGTCGGCAGGCCGATCTCGCACAGGCACTCGCGCGCTCGCTGCGGCGCCCCGCTGCCCTGCGCGTACCGAAGGGGGCACTGCGCTTCGTCCTCGGTGAGATGGCCGACCAGGTGACCGCGTCGACGCGGGTACGCCCCCACGTGCTCGAAGCTGCCGGGTTCGACTGGCAGGACGAGAACCAGGACCAGGCGCTCGACCGGCTCGTCGCGTCGGCGCTCTGACCGGCGCGCGTCGGGAGGCTGATCGGGCGCGTGGCGCGCTCTCGTCCGGTTCATGGCGGAGATGCGCCTCAGCTCGCTGACCAGGACGAGATGCGCCAGCCCGTGCCGTCGTGGCTGAGGACGAGCCGGACGTCATCGTGACGCGCAGCAACACGCTCGCTCGCGGTCTTGGTGCGGACGTCGTACCCCGACGTCGTGATTCGGCTCGTCAGGCACACCTGGCCACCGCTGCATGACGTCGGCGTCAGCGCGCCGATCGCGTAGCCGAGGCCGTCGTACGACGCGCCCTGCGCGCTCGCCCGCGTGAAGGCCTGCAGGTCGTGCGTGTGAGCAGCCGAGCCCGGCACGAGGCACCGGCCCAGGCCTTCTCGATCCAACGTCGACCAGGCCTTGGCCCGGCAGTCGAGCAGCGCGACGACCTCCTGACGCGTCGGAGCCGTCATCGTGGGCGTCTTCGCACCGGACGCGGGCACCGCCGTCCCCGCCTCCGGGTTGGTCGAGGGCGACACCGCGTTCGGCATCGTCTTCGACGGCGGTGCGGGCGTCACCGTCGTCGAGGACGAGGTCGAGTTCGCCGGTGTCACACCAGGGTTGGCGCGCGCGTAGGCCGCGCTCGTCGAAGATCCGGCGTCATTCGCCGAGTCTCCGCCTGCGTGAACGGGCCACATCGCTGCTGCTGTGACGACGCACGCCCCCAGCAGCGCCGCGGGCACCCAGCGACCAGCTCTCCAGCGCGCGCCCGCCGCGTCAGCACGTCGCCCAGCGTCGACGGCCCCTGGACGCCACGTCCGTCTTCCCCCGACCTCGCCGCGGGTTTCAGCGCCACGACGCCCCCGTCGCCCACGACGTCCGCCCCTGAGTGACGACCCATGGCGCTCCGCGTCGGCCGGCTCGAGGAACTGCCGCCGCTGCGCCTCGTCCCGCAGTCGTCGCGTGATCGACTCACCAACGGCAGGGGTGTCACTCCCCTCGCCAATCGGCACGGCGGTCGGCACGGGCACCGGGCGTGCGGTGGCGACACCGCGCAGCCGGGTCGCCAGCTCCGCGGCGTGCGGGCGCGACGACGGCGTCTGTGCGAGGCACGCCGTGATGAGGTCGACGAGCGCGTCCGGCGCGTCGGGCAGGACGTCGACGAGGTGCGGCCGCAGGGCTGCGACGGGCGGCGGCGTCCCCAGGAGACAGAACCAGGCGAGCGCCCCGAAGGAGTACACGTCGGCCGCAGCGCTGGGCGGTTCACCGTCGACGATCTCGGGTGCGACGAACCCGTAGGTGGCCCAGTCGGCCCCGTCGGCGCGTGCCGCGACACGCGTGGCCCCCAGGTCTGCGATCGCAGGGCGTCCCTGGTGATCGAAGAGGATGTTGGACGGGGTGAGGTCGGCGTGCACGCATCCTCGGTCGTGGAAACCCGCCATGGTCGCCGCGACCGGAGCGAGCGCCGTCACGCACTCGCCGACGGTGAGTCCGCCGCGTCCTCGCACGACGTCGTCGAGGCTGCCGCCGGCCATGTACTCGAGCACGAGCGCGCTGTGGCCCTCGGCGCTCGTCGTGAGATCGAGGGCCTCGACGACGTGGGGCCCCGCGTGGCGCCGCAGCATCCGCCATTCCGAACGCGCGGTGATCGCGGGTTCCGTGCTGACCTTGATCGCGACGGTGCCCTGCGGCCCGGTGGCGCGCCACACCGACGAGCTGCCGCCCTGCCCGATGCGCGCTTCGATGGTGTATCCGGCGATCGTGGGTGCGGTGGCGTCGGGCATGGTGACTCCTGGGTTCGGCGTGCGAGGGGCGCCGCGGTCGGCGTCACTGGTTCCACCATCGCCCAGGCGGGCCGAAGCGTGCGTCGAGTTATCCACAGGCAGGCCGGCGGCCGTCGCGGCGTGTCGGAGAGTAGGCTCGGGGGATGCGTATCCAGCACCTCGGCTTCGCCCCTGACTTCGTCGACTACGAGCAGGCGTGGGAGGTGCAGCGTCAGGTCCACGCCGACGTCGTCGCGGGCGGCGAGGACACGGTGCTACTGCTCGAGCACTCCCCCGTCTACACGGCGGGCAAGCGCACCGAGGCGCACGAGCGTCCCTTCGACGGCACGCCCGTCGTCGACGTCGACCGCGGCGGCAAGATCACGTGGCACGGTCCAGGTCAGCTCGTGGGCTACCCGATCATGGCGCTGCCCATCCCCATCGACGTCGTCGCGCACGTGCGTCGCCTCGAGCAGCTCATGATCGACGTGTGCGCCGAGTTCGGCGTCGACGCCGACCGCGTGGAGGGACGTTCCGGCACCTGGGTGCTCGCCGACGACAAGGGCCCCGACCGCAAGATCGGCGCCATCGGCGTGCGCGTCTCGAAGCGCGCGACGATGCACGGTTTCTCGCTCAATTGCGACTGCGACCTGTCGTGGACGCAGACGATCGTGCCCTGCGGCATCGCCGATGCCGGGGTGACGACACTGAGCCGCGAGGTCGGTCGTGACGTCACCGTCGCCGAGGTGCTCCCTGTCGTGGAGCGTCACCTGTCGGCGATCGTCGCCCCGTCGAAGGCGGCGTGAGCGCCGTCCGCGTACTCGCCGGGAAGTTTTCACCCGCGTACGCTGTTGTTCTGAGCGCTGGCGCGCATCTTCGCGCCGTGTCGCCCTCAATCGCCAAGCTGAGGAGTGCTTTTCTGTGACCGTCGCGCCCGAAGGCCGTCGACTGCTGCGCGTGGAAGCGCGCAACGCCGAAACGCCCATCGAACGAAAGCCGAGTTGGATCCGCACCACGGCGAAGATGGGCCCGGAGTACAACTCGCTGCAGAATCTCGTCAAGGGTGGCGGCCTGCACACCGTGTGCCAGGAGGCCGGCTGTCCCAACATCTTCGAGTGCTGGGAGGACCGTGAGGCCACGTTCCTCATCGGCGGCGACACCTGCACGCGACGCTGCGACTTCTGCGACATCGCGAGCGGCAAGCCGTCCGCCCTCGACCTCGACGAGCCGCGCCGCGTCGCCGAGTCCGTCCGTGAGATGGGCCTGCGCTACGCCACCGTCACCGGCGTCGCGCGCGACGACCTGCCCGACGGTGCCGCGCAGCTGTACGCCGACACCGTGCGCCTCATCCACGAACTCAACCCGAACACGGGTGTCGAGATCCTGCCGCCCGACTTCGGCGCCGTCCCCGAGCTCGTCGGCAAGGTCTTTGACGCCCGCCCCGAGGTGTTCGCCCACAACCTGGAGACGGTACCGCGCATCTTCCGACGCATCCGCCCGGCGTTCACGTACGAGAAGTCGCTCAAGGTGCTGACGATGGCGCGCGAACAGGAGCTCGTGACGAAGTCGAACCTCATCCTCGGCATGGGTGAGGAGGAGCACGAGATCGACCAGGCGCTCGTCGACCTGCACGAGGCGGGCTGCGACATCATCACGATCACGCAGTACCTGCGCCCCTCGAAGCTGCACCACCCGATCGACCGGTGGGTCAAGCCGGAGGAGTTCGTGCACTGGTCCGAGCGTGCCGAGGAGATCGGTTTCTCCGGCGTCATGGCGGGTCCGCTCGTGCGTTCCTCCTACCGAGCCGGCCGTCTGTACGCCCAGGTCATGGCCAAGCGCGGCCAGGAGCTGCCGGAGAACCTGCTGCACCTCGCGGAGGCGGCGTCGTCGCCGGCGCGTCAGGAAGCTGCGTCTTTGGTGGCCCGCGCCGAGACCCGCGTATCCTGACCCCATGGCATCAACCTCCCCCACCAACGAGCCCAAGAAGTCGCGGTTCCGCCGCGGTTCGAGCGGCGGCGCCACGAAGGCCGACGGTGCGTCGAGCACGAGAGGCGAGGCCAAGGAGCCGGGCCGCTCCGCTCAGTTCCGTCAGGTGTTCGAGACGGCGCGCGCCAACGACCCCGCGCTGCTGGCGTGGATGATCGGTGCGTTCGCGCTCGTGTTCGTGCTGCTGCTCATCATCGGCTTCAGTATCGGCCACCCGATCTACCTCGGCATCATCGGCGTGCTGCTGGGTGTGCTCGCCGCACTGCTCGTGCTCGCCCGCCGCGCGAACACCGCGATCTACAAGTCGATCTCGGGTCAGCCGGGCGCGAGCGTCGCCGTCATGTCGTCGCTGCGCAAGGGCTGGTTCGTCGAGCAGGAGCCCGTCGGCGTCGACATGGGCCGCAACCGCCAGGTGCGCGACCTCTCGGGTGCCGCGATGGTGTACCGCGCCGTCGGCAAGCCGGGCGTCGTGCTCGTCGCGGAAGGCCCCAAGGGCATGGCCGAGCGTTTGCTCTCCAGTGAGAACAAGCGCACGACGCGGGTGCTCGGCCCCGAGGTTCCGGTGCACACGCTGCGCGTCGGCACCGACGAGGGCTCCGTCCCCGTCGAGCGTCTGCAGAAGGACATGCAGAAGATGCCCAAGGTGCTCACCGACGACGAGGCCGCTCGCATCACCAAGCGCTTGCGCGCCCTTGGGTCGGGCCGCCCCGCAGCTCCGGCCGGTATCGACCCCACGAAGGCACGCGTCAACCGCGCCGCGATGCGTGGCCGCTGAGCCTCCACGCACGAACACGAGAGCCCGCCACCTCGAGGTGGCGGGCTCTCGTGTGTTCTGGGGCTTGTCGCTTGTTCCCGCGCCCACGTGGTGCGACGCGGCGATGCATGTCGTCCCATCCGGGTGACGGGGCGTGAGGCGGGGCAACCCGCATGGGTCGTGCCATGAAGGTCATGCTGCCTGGGGCGTGCGCGCGGCGAGCGTCAATGTCGCATCGAGTTCAGCGCGTACGGACGATGACGGTGCCGGCAAGCTTGTCGTGCAGCCCGCGTCCGCTCGAGTCGGTGACGACGGCGGGGATCGCGAGGCAGAGCAGCACGGTGCGGACTGCGCCGGCGAGTAGACCGGGGGCGGCGCCGTCGCTGACGCGCTGCACCTGCATCCCCATGACGCGGTGCCCGAGCGTCATCCCGAGGGTGCTGACGAGCAGGAGGTTCTCGACGGCGAAGACGGCGAGCGGTTTGAAGCCCTCGGCGCCGCTCCCGCCCCAGCGGTAGCCCAGCAACCCCATGGCGATGACGGAGCAGAGCGCCCAGTCGATGAGCAGCGCGACGGCGCGCGGGGCCAGCCGCGCGAAGGAACCGGGGCCCTCGACGGGGCGGTTCTCGGCGGGGTCGGCATCGGCGAGGGGGGCAGCTGGGGGCACGTTCGTTTCCGTTCGGTGGTGTCTCGCACTGTGAGTCGTAGCGCGCCCTCCAAGACTAGAGGTGAGGTGCCTGGATAGGTTGGAGGGGTGGTCGCGCGCCGTGCGCCGACCGGCGTGAACTGTTCACATGTTTCGTAACACCGACGAAACATGAGGGCCATGCCCGGGTAATCGGGGGGTCCTAGCATCATGGGCAACACGTGGTGTGGTGTCGACCGGCATCGCACACCCCAGTCAGGAGGATCCATGTTCAAGACCGCTGAAGAGGTCGTGAAGTTCATCGAGGATGAGGACGTCAAATTCGTCGACATCCGCTTCTGCGACCTGCCGGGCGTCATGCAGCACTTCAACATCCCGGCCGAGAGCTTCGACGCTGAGGCGATCGAGACCGGCCAGATGTTCGACGGCTCGTCCATTCGCGGTTTCCAGGCCATCCACGAGTCCGACATGAAGCTCATCCCGGACCTGCAGACGGCCTACCTGGACCCGTTCCGTGAGTACAAGACGCTCATCATCAACTTCTCGATCGTCGACCCGTTCACGGGCGAGCAGTACTCGCGCGACCCGCGCAACATCGCGGCGAAGGCCGAGGCGTACCTGAAGTCGACGGGGATCGCCGACACGGCGTTCTTCGGCGCCGAGGCCGAGTTCTACGTCTTCGACGACGTGCGTTTCGAGACGAAGCAGAACGCCGGCTACTACTACATCGATTCGATCGAGGCGGCCTGGAACACGGGCCGCGTCGAAGAGGGCGGCAACCTGGGGTACAAGACCCGGTACAAGGGAGGTTACTTCCCCGTCCCGCCCGTCGACCACTTCGCCGACCTGCGCGACGAGATGGTGCTGAAGCTGCACGAGGTCGGCCTCGAGGTCGAGCGCAGCCACCACGAGGTCGGCACGGCCGGTCAGATGGAGATCAACTACAAGTTCAACACCCTGCTGCAGTCGGGTGATGACGTCATGAAGTTCAAGTACGTCATCAAGAACGTCGCGTTCCAGAACGGACGCTCGGCGACGTTCATGCCGAAGCCGTTGTTCGGCGACAACGGTTCGGGTATGCACACGCACCAGTCGTTGTGGAAGGACGGCGAGCCGCTGTTCTACGACGAGCGTGGTTACGGTGGCCTGTCGGACATCGCTCGCTGGTACATCGGTGGTCTGCTCAAGCACGCGCCGTCGCTGCTCGCGTTCACGAACCCGACGGTCAACTCCTACCACCGTCTCGTACCGGGTTACGAGGCGCCGGTGAACCTCGTGTACTCCGCGCGCAACCGTTCCGCGTGCGTGCGTATCCCGATCACGGGCACATCGCCGAAGGCGAAGCGTGTCGAGTTCCGTGTCCCGGACCCGTCGGCGAACCCGTACCTGTGCTTCGCGGCGCAGCTGATGGCGGGCCTCGACGGCATCAAGAACCGCATCGAGCCGCCGGAGCCGGTCGACAAGGACCTGTACGAGCTGCCGCCCGAGGAGCACGAGGCCATTCAGCAGGTTCCGGGTTCGCTCGGTGACGTGCTCGACGCGCTCGAGGCCGACCACGAGTATCTGCTCGAGGGTGACGTGTTCACGGAGGACCTCATCGAGACGTGGATCGAGTACAAGCGTCTGAACGAGATCGACCCGATTCGTTTCCGTCCGCACCCGCACGAGTTCGAGATGTACTACGACATCTGAGCCTGGGAGGCAAAGGCCGAGCGGGTTCAGATGTCGGAGAAAAAATGGTCATCTGAACCACCTCTGCATCTGGAGGCGAAGGTTGAGGGCCCGAGGCGGGCAGCGAGCGTGAGCGAGCTGCCCCCCCGGGCCCTCTGTCGTGGCCGAGCGGGTTCAGATGCCGGAGAAAAAAAAGGTCATCTGAACCACCTCTGCATCAGGAGGCGAAGGTTGAGGGCCCGGGGCGGGCAGCGAGCGTGAGCGAGCTGCCCACCCCGGGCCCTCGGCCGTAGCCGAGCGGGTTCAGATGTCGGAGAAAAAATGCTCATCTGAACCGATCTTCATCGATAGCCCCGCACCGTAGCCGAGGAGGACGACCGGCGGCCAGCTACGGTGGGCGTCATGGCTGACAACCTCGAATCCGAGATCTTCATCGCTGCTCCCCCGGAGCAGGTGTGGCCGCTCGTCAGTGACCTGCGGCGGATGCCGCAGTGGTCACCGCAGTGTCGCAAGGTGATTGCGCGGGGCCCGATCCGCCGTGGCACGTTCATGCTCAACGTCAATCGTGACGGCAATCTGTGGTGGCCGACGCGTGCGAAGGTGACTGATTTTCACGACCTGCAGCGCGTCGCTTTCCTGGTGCTCGACAACGGCACGACGTGGAGTTTCACGCTCACGCCGCAGGACGGCGGCACCGTGCTGACGCAGCGACGTGACGTGCCGCCGGGCGGTACGTCGAAGGTGTCGGCGCTGCTCGTCGACAAGGTGCTCGGCGGTGAGGACGACTTCGAGGCCAACCTCGTCGCCGGCATGAACACGACGCTGCAGCGCATCCGCGCAGCCGTCGAGGCGCGCTCAGCTCAGGAGTGACAGCCGACGGCTTGGCGCAGCGGGCCCGTCCTCGACCTGAGCCGGCGCCACTCGCGTCGTGCCCAAGAGATGCAGCCCCCGTTCTTGCGCCCGAGTGCACCCGGGTGCACTCAGGCTAAAGAACGGGGTTCACTTCCCCAGGGTGTCGCTTACTCAGGGCGTGAGTCAGACGTTGGCGGACGCCGGGTGCACGATCTCGGACGCGCCGAGACGGTCGAGAATCCACGCGGTCTCGAACGCCGCCTCCTTCCACGCCTCGTACCGCCCGCTGACGCCGCCGTGGCCCGCGACCATCTCGGTCTTGAGCAGAATCGGTCGCTCGTTCTGGTCACTCGTGACGGTGCGGCGCAGCATCTGCACCCACTTCGCGGGTTCGACGTAGAACACGCGCGTGTCGTTGAGGCTCGTCGTCGCGAGCACCGACGGGTAGTCGACGTCGCGGACGTTCTCGTACGGCGTGTAACTCTTCATGTACGCGTACACGTCCGGGTCGGCGAGCGGGTTGCCCCACTCCTCCCACTCCCCCTGCGTCAGCGGCAGCGACGGGTCGAGCGTCGTCGTCAACGCGTCGACGAACGGCACCTGCGCGTGCACGGCGCAGAACAGCTCAGGCGCCTCGTTGAGCGCCGCGCCGATGAGGAGGCCGCCGGCCGAACCCCCCTCGGCCGCAAGGCGATCGGGGGCCGCCCACCCCGTCTCGACGAGGTGACGCCCCGCCGCGACGAAGTCGGTGAACGTGTTCTTCTTGTGCTCGAGCCGCCCGTCGAGATACCAGGATCGGCCCATCTCACCGCCACCGCGCACGTGCGCGATGGCGAACACGACGCCGCGCTGCAGCAGGCTGAGCCGCAGGACGGAGAAATACGGGTCGATCGACGACTCGTACGAGCCGTACCCGTACAACAGCACGGGGTTCGTCCCATCGGGCGTGACGTCGCGGTGCGCCACGAGCGAGACCGGCACCTGGGCGCCGTCGGGAGCCGTCACCCACAGACGGTGCTGCTGGTAGTCGGCCGGGTCGTGGCCGCCCAGCACCTCGCGACGCTTGAGCAGCGTCACCTCGTCCGTCGTCGTGTCCCAGTCGAAGATGGCGCGCGGCTCGATGAACGACTCTGTTGCGACCATGAGCGTCGTCGCCTCGTACGTCGGGTTCGCCCCGACACCGACGACGGTGAGTTCGCCCGCGAACGGCAGCTCGCGCGCCGCCCCGAAACCGTCGCCCTCCTTGGGCAGGAGCCGCACGGTCGGCAGGCCGCCGGCGCGCAGACCGACGAGCATGAAGTCGCGGTAGGCGGAGACCCCGAGGATGCGCTCGCCCTCGGCGCCCACGAGCAGCGGCTGCCAGTTGTCGACGCCGGGGTCGGCGAGCGGCGCCACGGCCACGTCGAAGTCGACGCGGTCACGGTTGTGCACGATGTAGAGCCGGTCCTCGTCGATCTCGATGTCGTAGTCGAGCCCCTCGGTGCGCGGCTGCACGACGCGCCAGCCGGCGGCCTCGTCGTGCAGATCCATGAGGTGGAACTCGGAGGTGTTCTTCGACCCCATCGACAGGATGAGCCACCGATCGTCATGCGTGCCGCCGATGCCGAGCCAGTAGGCCGCGTCGTCCTCCTGGTAGAGCAGCACGTCCTCGCTGGGGTCGGTGCCGACGACGTGACGCCACACCTGGTGCGGGCGCCACGACTCGTCGACGCGCGTGTAGAAGTACGCATCCCCCGCAGCCGACCACACGAGGCCGTACCCGACGTCGGTGACGCTCTCCTCGATCGTCTCGCCCGAGGCGATGTCGCGCACCGTGACGGCGTAGCGCTCGTCACCCGCGAAGTCCATGAGCGCGGCGAGCCGGTTCTGGTCGGGCGTCAGCGCGAGTGCGCCGACCGAGTAGAACTCCTTGCCCTCGGCCTCGACGTTGCCGTCGAGCAGCACCTGCTCCCCCGCGAGCGCCTCCCCCGGCCGCGGCGTCGGACGGGCCTCACCGTCACGGTACGGTGCGCGGCAGCTGATGCCGTACTGCTTTCCCTCGAGGGTGCGCGTGTAGTACCACCAGTCCTTGTCGCGCACCGGGATCGACAGATCGGTCTCTTTCGTGCGCGCCTTGATCTCGTCGAAGAGACGCTCGCGCAGCGGCTCCTGCGCGGCGAGCACGGCGTCGGTGTAGGCGTTCTCCGCGTTCAGATGCGCGATGACGTCGGGGTTGCTCTTGTCGCGCAGCCACTCGTAGTCGTCGACGAAGACGTCCCCGTGGTGGGTGCGCTGCGTCGGCACGCGACGAGCGATCGGCGGCGTCGGCTGATTCGGCTGAGTCGCCGTGGTGTCGGTCATGGGTGTTCCTTCCGAACGATCGTCGTGCGTCAGCCGAGGCACGAGGGGCCCAGGAGGGCCTTGAGGTCACCGAACAGCGCGGGCGTCGCGTTGACGCGCAGGCTGTCGTCGAGCTTGACGGTGAGGGTGCGCCCCGGCCGCGAGAGCTTGAGGTGCACCTCGGTGATGCCGGGGTGCTCCCCCAGCACCTCCTTGAGCCGCTCGGCCAACCCCTGCGTCGCCCGCGCGTACGGCAGGTGCAGCAGCACCGGGCCGCGTGGGCCGTCCGTCAGCTCGGGCAGCGTCAGCTCCATCGCGTTGAGCGCGACCGACTCGTCACGACGGTTGACGCGCCCCTTGACGGCGCACACGACGTCCTGGCTCAGCATCGTCGAAACCGTCGCGTACGTCGAGGGAAAGAACAGGCACTCGATCGCACCGTCCATGTCCTCGACGGTCGCGATGGCCCACAGATCGCCCTTCTTCGTGCGTTTGATCTGCAGGCCCGTGATGAGCCCGGCGATCGTCACCGTCGCACCGTCGGGCAGCGCGTCCTCGGCGAGCAGGCGCGCGACCGACGTGTCGGAGAACTGCGCGAGCGCCGCCTCGATGCCGAACAGCGGGTGGTCGGAGACGTACAGGCCGAGCATCTCGCGCTCGAACGCGAGCTTCGTCTGCTTGTCCCACTCGATCGGCGGAATCTGCGGTAGCGCGGCGAACTCGATGCCCGGCGCATCGTCACCGAAACCGGCGAACAGCGAATCCTGCCCGTGCTCCTCCTTGCGCTTCTCGTCGATGAGCGCATCGACGTACAACTCATGGATCTGCACGAGCCCCTGACGCTGGTGGCCGAGGTCGTCGAACGCGCCCGCCTTGACCAGTGACTCGACCGTGCGCTTGTTGAGCACCGTCGCGGGGCACTTGCGCAGGAAGTCCTCGAACGAGGTGAAACGGCCCTTCTCCTCACGCGCCGCGATGATCGCCGCGACGACGTTGGAACCGACGTTGCGGATCGCCTCGAGCCCGAAACGGATGTCCTCGCCGACGGCCGCGAAGTTGCCGATCGACTCGTTGACGTCGGGCGGCAGCACCTTGATGCCCATGTGGCGGCACTCGTTGAGGTACAGCGCTGACTTGTCCTTGTCGTCACGCACCGACGTGAGCAGCGCCGCCATGTACTCGGCCGGGTAGTTCGCCTTGAGATAGCCCGTCCAGTACGACACGAGCCCGTACGCCGCGGTGTGCGCCTTGTTGAACGCGTAGTCGGAGAACGGCAACAGGATGCTCCACAGCGTCTGCACCGACTCCTTCGAGAAGCCGTTGTCGAGCATGCCCTTCTCGAAGTTGACGTACTCGGCGTCGAGCACCTCCTTCTTCTTCTTGCCCATCGCGCGCCGCAGCAGGTCGGCGTTACCGAGGGTGTACCCGGCGAGCTTCTGCGCGATCTCCATGACCTGCTCCTGATAGATGATCAGGCCATACGTCATGTTGAGGATCGGCTCGAGCGCCTCGGTCAGCTCGGGGTGGATGTAGTCGATCTGCTGCTTACCGTTCTTGCGCAGCGCGAAGTTGGTGTGCGCGTTGGCGCCCATCGGGCCGGGACGGTACAGCGCGAGAGCGGCGGAGATGTCCTCGAAGTTGTCGGGCTGCATGAGACGCAGTAGCTGGCGCATGCCGCCGCCGTCGAGCTGGAACACGCCGAGCGTGTCACCTCGCGCGAGCAGGTCGTACGTCTTCGCGTCCGTCATGTCCTTGCTCAGCGCGTCGAGGTCGATGTCCTCGTCACGGTTGGCCTTGATGTTCTTGAGCGCGTCGTCGAGGATCGTCAGGTTGCGCAGGCCGAGGAAGTCCATCTTGACGAGGCCGAGCGTCTCGCAGCTCGGGTAGTCGAACTGCGTGATGACGGCGCCGTCCTGCAGGCGACGCATGATCGGGATGACGTCGATGAGCGGTTCGCTCGACATGATGACGCCGGCCGCGTGCACGCCCCACTGACGTTTCAGCCCCTCGAGGCCGACGCCCGCGTCGAAGATGTTCTTGAACGTCGGGTCGGAGGCGATGAGCTCACGGAACTCGCCGCCCTCGGCGTAGCGCGGGTGGCTCTCGTCGTACATCTTCGCCAGCGGCACGCCCTTGCCCATGACGTCGGCCGGCATCGCCTTCGTCATCTGCTCGCCGATGGCGAACGGGAAGTCCATGACGCGCGAGGCGTCCTTGACGGCCTGCTTCGCCTTGATCGTGCCGTACGTGACGATGTACGACACGCGATCCTCGCCGTACTTGTCGACGACGTACCGGATGACCTCCGAGCGCCGACGCTCGTCGAAGTCGACGTCGAAGTCGGGCATCGACTGACGTTCGGGGTTGAGGAAGCGCTCGAAGATCAGACCATGCGGGACGGGGTCGAGGTCGGTGATGCCCATCGCGTACGCGCACATCGAACCGGCACCCGAACCACGCCCCGGCCCGACGCGGATGCCGTTGCGCTTCGCCCAGTTGATGAAGTCGGCGACGACGAGGAAGTAGCCCGGATAGCCCTTGCCGATGATGACGTCCTGCTCGTACTTCGCCTGCTTCACGGCGTAGTCCGGCACACCCTCGGGGAAGCGACGGCGCAGCCCCGTCTCGACCTCCTTGATGAACCAGGACGTCTCGTCCTCACCCTCGGGGCAGGGGAAGCGCGGCATGTAGCGCCCTTCGCCCTCGGTGAAGGACACCTCGCACTGCTCGGCGATGAGCAGGGTGTTGTCGCACGCGTCCGGGTGGTCGCGGAAGAGGTGACGCATCTCGTCGGCCGACTTGAGGTAGAACTCGTGGCTGCCGAACTTGAAGCGGTTGGGGTCGGTCAGGCGCGAACCCGAGTTGATGCACAGCAGCGCATCGTGGTGGACCGCGTCCTCCTTGTTCGTGTAATGCAGGTCGTTCGTCGCGAGCAGCGGCAGGTTGAGGTCCTTCGCCAGCTTGAGCAGGTCACTGCGCACGCGCCGCTCGATGTCGACGTCGAGGTCGTGCTCCATCAGCTCGCAGTAGAAGTTGCCGTCACCGAAGATGTCGCGGAACTCCGCCGCGGCCTCGCGCGCCTTGTCGTACTGCCCCAGACGAAGGCGCGTCTGGATCTCCCCCGACGGGCACCCCGTCGTGCCGATGATGCCCGTGCCGTACGTGCTGAGCAGCTCTCGGTCGAGTCGCGGATACTTCGAGTACACCTGGTCGAGCGAGGCCTGCGAGCCCATGCGGAACAGGTTGTGCATGCCCTCGTTGTTCTTCGCGAGCAGCGTCATGTGTGTGTAGAGACCGCGGTTGGAGACGTCGTCGGCCTCCTGTCCGCGCTCGCCCCACGTGGTGCGCGTCTTGTCGGTGCGGTGCGTGCCCGGCGTCATGTACGCCTCGAGGCCGATGATCGGCTTCACGTCATACTTGCGCGACTTCGACCAGAACTCGTAGGCACCGAACAGGTACCCGTGGTCGGTGGTCGCGATCGCGGGCATGCCGAACTCCTGCGCACGCGCGAACATGTCATCGATACGGGCTGCACCGTCGAGCATCGAGTACTCGGTGTGGTTGTGCAGATGGACGAAGCTCTTCGACTGACTGGACATCGCCATGAAGTCTACGACCGGCCACCGACAACCCCGCCGGATGCGCGACGCCCGGCTCCCGGGGCGAGCCGGGAGCCGGGCGGAACGTCGCGGAATTCCGCGTCAGGCGCTGATGCGATCGAGCGCGCGCTGCAGGTCGGCCGGGTACGGCGAGGTGAACGTCACACGTTCACCGCTACCGGGGTGGTCGAATCCGAGCTCGACGGCGTGCAGCCACTGACGCTCCAGCCCGAGCTTCTTCGCGAGCGTCGGGTCGGAGCCGTACAGCGGGTCGCCGACGCACGGATGATGCATCGCTGAGACGTGGACACGGATCTGGTGGGTGCGCCCCGTCTCGAGATGGATCTCAAGCAGCGACGCCGACCGGAACGCCTCGAGCAGTTCGTAGTGCGTCACCGACGCGCGGCCGGAATCCATGACGGCGAACTTGTAGTCGTGGTTGGGATGGCGCCCGATCGGGGCGTCGATCGTGCCCTCGATCGGGTCGGGCAGGCCCTGCACGAGCGCGTGGTACGTCTTGTCGACCGTGCGGTCACGGAACGCCTGCTTGAGCAGGGTGTACGCACGCTCGCTCTTGGCGACGACCATGAGACCGCTCGTGCCGACGTCGAGGCGCTGCACGATGCCCTGACGCTCCGGTGCGCCCGAGGTGGAGATGCGGTAACCCGCAGCGGCGAGGCCACCGACGACATCCGGGCCGTCCCAGCCGACGCTCGGGTGCGCGGCGACGCCGGCCGGCTTGTCGACGACGACGATCTCGGTGTCGTCGTGCACGATGTTCATGCCGGGCACGGGTTCGACGCGGGGCGTCGCCTCACGCGGCCCGGTACGCTCCGGCATCGCGACCTCGAGCCACGCGCCGGCGCTCACGCGCTCGGACTTCGCGACCCGCTTGCCGTCGACGCTGACGGAGCCCTCGGCCGCGAGTTCGGCGGCGCGGGTGCGGGAGAAACCCAGCAGGCGGGCGATGGCCGCGTCGACGCGCTCCCCCTCGAGCCCTTCTGGGACGAACAACGACTTGACCTCGCTCATCGCTGAGCCTCCTCGGTGGTGGGCGACGCGCCATCATCTGCGCCGTCGTGGGCGCCCTCGCGCGTTCCGTCGAGACCGATGCCGCGGAAGGTCAGCAACACAACGAGGGCCGCGGCGACGCAGATCGCCGAATCGGCCAGGTTGAAGATCGGCCAGTGCGGCAGCTCGAGAAAGTCCACGACGTGGCCACGACCCCCACCCGGCTCACGGAAGAATCTGTCGATCAGATTGCCGACGGCTCCTCCGATGATCAGCCCGAAGGCGAGGGCCCACGGGACGCTACGCAGCTTGCGCGCCGTCACGGCGAGCACGACGACCACGACCACCGCCAACGCGGTGATGAAGAGCGTCGAATTCGTGCCGAGGCTGAACGCGGCGCCGGGGTTGTACGTCAACCGCAGCCGCAGGAACGAGCCGAGCAGATCACGCGGGCGGCCGTCACTCAGGGCGTCCTGCGCCCATTGCTTGCTGGCCTGGTCGGCCGCGATGACGCCGAGCGCCGCCACGGCGACGAGCGCGAGAGGGCGCCCCGAGACGCGGGACGGGGGGACGGTGGGTGTGGCGCCCGAGTTCAGCGGCGCTCCTGCTTCTTCTTGCATGTCATGCATAGGGTCGCACGAGGGAAGGCCTGGAGTCGAAGTTTGCCGATCGGGCCGCCGCACGATTCGCACACGCCGTACGTGCCGTCGTCCATCCGCTCGAGGGCGCGTTCGCTCTGACGCAGCACCTCCGCGGACTTGCGGGCCAACGAGATCTCGTGCTCGCGCTCGAAGTTCGCGTTGCCGACGTCGGCCTGGTCGTCGCCCGCCCCGTCGCCCGGGTTGCGCAGCAGCCCCTCGAAGTCCGTGGCTAGTTCGTCGAGCTCGGCGCGCACGCGGGCCACGTCGGCCTCGAGCTCGGCCCGCACCTCGGCGAGTTCGGCGTCGCCCCACGGCTCCTCGGCGCCGCCGACGGCCAGGTCGCTCGCGGCGGTCTTCTGTGTCGCCATGGTGGTCACTCCAGTCTCCCAGCGGCGCCCGCTCGGGGCGCACGATGATGCGGATCTTACGCAGAGGATAGGCCACATCAGGCGGGTCGAGGCGAACAACAGATGAAGTTTCACGTACCCGCTAGTAGGACCAACGAAGGGACGCACGAAGCGGGCTCGTGGACGACAGATCGTCCACGAGCCCGCTTGGTGACGGCCATCAGGCCGCGGACATCACGCTTTGGTGTCGGGCGTCTGCTGCTTCTCGTCGAGCCTACGCAGCTGCTCGTTCAGGTAACCCTTGAGGTTCGAGCGGTAGTCGGTCTCGAAGCCCTTGAGCCGCTCGATCTCGGCTTGCAGCGCCGTGCGTCGCGTCTCGAGGTCGGACAGGATGCTCGTGCGACGCTGCTCGGCCTCGGCCACGAGCGCGGCCGACTTCTCGGTACCCGTGCGCACGAGCTTGTCGTGCTGGCTCTGCCCGCTCGAGACGAGTTCGTCGTGCTTGGCCTGAGCCTTCTTGACGAGGTCGTCGTGCTCGCTCTGGCCGCGCTTGACGAGGTCGTCGTAGGTCGACTGGCCCGTCGTCAGCAGTTCGTCGTGACGCTGCTTGGCGCTCGACAGCAACTTCTCGCTCTTCGTGTTCGCCTCCGTGACCACCTTGTCGCGGTGCGCGGTGGCTTCGCCGATGAGACGATCACGCTCGGTCTCGCCGTCACGCACGTGCTGGTCGTGCAGACGCTGTGCGAGGGCGATGACGCCCGCCGCGTCGGTGCCGGCGTTGGTCTCGTTCGTGGCCGGCTGCGTCGACGTCGCCGAGGCGGCCTCGCGGGCCTGCTTCAGCTCGTTCTCCAGCTGCGTGATGCGCGCGTCGGCCTCGGCCAGCTTCGCCTGCGCGTTCTTGGCCTCCTCGCGGGCTGTCTGGAGGTCGCGACGGGCGCTCGTGAGGTCGGCGCTCGCCGCGTCCTGACCTGCGTCGGCAGCCTCGTTCGCCTTGGGGGCACGCGCCTTGTCGAGTTCGGTGCGCGACGTTTCCAGTTCCTTCTTGAGGCGCGCGATCTCCGCCTTGTCCTCGTCGCTCGAGCCACTCGCGGCTGGAGCCGCAGCGTTGTTCACCGGCGTGAGGGCCGGGACGGCCGTCGTCTTCGACTGGCCCGCCATCGTCGCGTCGCCGTCTCCGCCGTGGCTGCGGCGGCAGTCGTCGAGCTTGTCGCTCAGCGAGTCGTTCTCGGCGTTCAGCCGGCGCAGCTCGACGACGATCTCGTCGAGGAAGTCGTCGACCTGAATCTCGTCATATCCGTTGCGCCCGAACCCCTTCGGCTTCGAGAACTCCTTCTTGACGACGTCTTCCGGCGTCAGCGCCATGTATTCACCTCAGTAACGCTCGAAGCCGAGGCGGGGCCTCGGCAAATCCGTTTCGTGCACGCCGATGCGGGCACGCTCAAAAATTTCCCAACTTCACCTTAGGAGATTAGCCGCGACTTGCACAGCCAGCGCCACGATCAAGAACGCCAGGTCGATGCCGACGCCGCCGAGGCGCAGGGGCGGAACGACGCGGCGCACCGCCTTGATCGGCGGGTCGGTGACGGTGTAGACCGCCTCCGCGACGACGAGCACGACGCCACGCGGCGTCCACTGCCGCGCGAACACCTGGATCCAGTCGAAGACGAGGCGCGCGATGAGCAAGACGAAGAACACGTCGAGCACGGTCGCGAGCGCCGTTCTGACGCCGTTCATCGAGTCTCCTTCATCACCATGACGCCATTCTCCCACGCATGGGCGCGGCCGCCGTCATCCAGGGACAACGGCGGCCGCGGCCCGAGCGCGAGGCGACGATTCAGCTCTGGTTGAACAGCCCGCGCGTCGCCTTGGCGACCTCGGGCCCGCTCGTGGAGACCTCGACGTTCTCGGGCGAGAGGAGGAAGACCTTGCTCGTCACGCGCTCGATGGAGCCGTGCAGACCGAAGACGAGACCGGCGGCGAAGTCGACGAGACGCTTGGCGTCCGTGTCGTCCATGTCGGACAGGTTCATGATGACGGGGACGTTGTCGCGGAAGGCCTCACCGATCTCCTTGGCCTCGTTGTACGTCCGAGGGTGGATGGTCGTGATGCGACTCATGGTCGAGGCCTCCGTGTCGGAAAAGTCGTGGTGGGTCACCTCGGGGCGCAGCGGCGTGACCTCGGCAGGGGCGCGACGTTCGTACGCGTCATAGTCGTCGTGACGCTCGTCGTCGTAGGCGACCTCGTACTCCTCGACGTACTGCTCGCTCGCGCGCGGCGCGTGCGTGTCCACGTCGGACAGTCCGAGGTATTCCATCGTCTTGCGCAGTGCGCTCATTCTTCCTGCTCCTGTGTCCGCCTGGCCCCTCGCGGAAAGGGCACCACATAGCTCGTCGGTGTCAGGCTCGAAGTTACCCGGCGAGCGGACGCGAACCGAGTATTGCGCTTCCGACACGCAGGTGTGTCGCGCCGATCTTCACCGCGTCCTCGAGATCGCCCGACATCCCCGCCGACAACGACGTGGCCTGCGGGAAGTTTGCGAGGAAATCTTGACGGACGTGCGCGAGACGCGAGAACGCGGCGGCCGGCTCCTCTCCGAGTGGCGCGACCGCCATGAGCCCGCACAACCGTAGGTGCGGCGCCTGCTCGACCGCCGCGGCCACCTCGTGCAGCTCGGTCTCCTGCGCGCCACCGCGCCCCGAACCGTCACGCTCGAGAGCGACCTGCACGAAGATGTCGAGGGGGTTCTCGCGATCCGCGGCGCCGGCGTCGAGCAGCGGCACGAGCTTGAGCCGGTCGAGCGACTGCACGACGTCCGCGTGCCGCGCGATGCGGCGCGCCTTCTTGCTCTGGATCTGGCCGATGAAGTGCCGACGCGGTGAGGCGATGAGATCCGGACGCTCGGCGCGCAGCGCATCGACCTTCTCGACGAGCTCCTGCTCGCGGTTCTCCCCCACGTCGCCCACCCCGAGGTCGGCGAGCGCGACGAGGTCGGTGACGGGGAAGAACTTCGTGACGACGACGAGCGTCGGGGCGTCGTCACGCCCGGCCGCGCTCGTGGCGGCGGCGATGCGGACGCGCACGCGCTCCAGGTTGGCCTGCAACTCGGCGCGACGCGCGGGCGAGGCGTCGAGACCACGGCGACTGGGGTCGGAATCGGCGGTGCGTGACGGCGTCGCAGGCTGCATCACGACACGGCCGCCTTGCGGACGATGAGCCCGGCGAAGCGACCCGTCGCGCCGTCGCGACGATACGAGTACAGGCGAGGCTCCTCACGCGTGCATCCCGGCACCCATTCGAGCGGGACACCGGCGTCCGCGAGCTGCGACGCGACGCCCGCCGCGACGTCGATCGCCGGCGTGCCCGTCCACGTGATGGCGGCGCTGGCCGGGTGGGCCTGACGCGCGGCGTCATGCATCTCGCGCGGCACCTCGTAGCAGCGCCCGCAGATCGACGGGCCCAGCACTGCGCTGATGTCGCGCGCTCCGAGGTGGCGCATCGCCTCGAGCGCCGCCGGCACGACGCCGGCGAGCATGCCGGGACGCCCGGCGTGCGCGACGCCGATGACGCCGGCCGCGTCATCACTCAGGAGAACCGGCGTGCAGTCGGCCACCATGACGCCGAGCGCGAGGCCGCTGTCACGGCTGACCATCGCGTCAGCGCTCGGTCCGGCCTGACCGGAGGCGACGTCGGCGAGGGTGACCTCCGCGACGCTCGCGCCGTGGACCTGATCCATCCAGGCGATGGGGACGCCACCCAGCTGCGCGGAGACCCGCTCCCTGTTCACGCGCACCGCACGCTCGTCGTCACCGACGTGCAGCCCGAGGTTCAACGCCGAGAACGGCGCCTCACTGACCCCGTCGAGGGAATCGGTGAAGCACCGTTCGAGCGAGCCGCTCGGCGACTCACGCCGGTCGTGCCAGAAGAACATCGACCGGGCTCCGGATCACTTGAGGAAGTCGGGGACGTCCAGGTCGTCACGATCCTCGAACGTGACCTCCTTGGGCGGGCGTACGACCTCGGCGGCCTGCTGGCCTCCCTGCTGCGCCTGGTCCTGCTGAGCGTCCTGGGCGTGCTGCTGCTCACCCTGACCCGGCTGGACGCGGGCCGGCGGCGCGGAGACGCGCGTCGGACCGGCGGTCGTACCGGGAACGGCGACGGGCTTGATCGTCGCCGGGGCGGCAGCCTGCGGCTGATAGGACTGCTGCGCCTGCTGGGACGGCATCTGCGCGGACGTCTGCTGCTGCGCGGGACGCTGCTGAGCGCCACCCTGCTGAGCAGGACGCTCATCGTTGCGCTTCTGCGGCGCACCACCGTCGAAACCGGCGGCGATGACGGTGACGCGCACCTCGTCGCCCAGGGCGTCGTCGATGACGGCACCAAAGATGATGTTGGCCTCGGGGTGCGCCGCCTCCTGCACGAGGCGAGCGGCCTCGTTGATCTCGAACAGACCGAGGTCGGAACCGCCCTGGACCGACAGCAGGACGCCGTGGGCGCCGTCGATGCTCGCCTCGAGCAGCGGGCTCGAGATAGCGAGTTCGGCGGCCTGCACCGCGCGGTCCTCGCCACGGGCCGAACCGATGCCCATGAGCGCCGAGCCGGCACCCTGCATGACGGACTTGACGTCGGCGAAGTCGAGGTTGATCAGACCTGGGGTCGTGATGAGGTCGGTGATGCCCTGGACACCGGACAGGAGCACCTGGTCGGCCGAGCGGAAGGCGTCAAGCATCGAGACGGCGCGGTCGCTGATCGACAGCAGCCGGTCGTTCGGGATGACGATGAGCGTGTCGACCTCTTCGCGCAGCGCGGAGATGCCGAGCTCGGCCTGGTTCGCGCGACGACGGCCCTCGAAGGTGAACGGGCGGGTCACGACACCGATCGTCAAAGCACCGAGGCCGCGGGCGATCTTCGCGACGACGGGCGCACCACCCGTGCCCGTGCCACCACCCTCACCGGCGGTGACGAACACCATGTCGGCGCCCTTGAGGACCTCTTCGATCTCCTCAGCGTGATCCTCCGCCGCCTGACGACCGACCTCGGGGTCGGCGCCGGCACCGAGACCGCGCGTCAGCTCACGGCCCACGTCGAGCTTGACGTCGGCGTCACTCATGAGCAGGGCCTGGGCGTCGGTGTTGATCGCGATGAACTCCACACCCTTGAGGCCGACCTCGATCATCCGGTTGATGGCGTTGACGCCACCGCCGCCGATACCGACGACCTTGATGACGGCCAGGTAGTTCTGGGGAGTTGCCACGAGAAGAGGCCTTTCGAAAGCGGGTGCGAGTATGCAGAGCCGATGCTACGCGACCGGATGCCCGGACGCGAACATCTCGACGTCAACTCGAACGTGACCCCGCCAGGCACGTGGCCCGCCGACCCGCGCACCACCGCACCCCCTCGGCGACCCGGGACCCCTGAGGCAACGGAAGACCCCCGGCATTCCGCAGAATCCCGGGGGGTCTTGGCCGCCGAAAAGATTAACCTTCGACTTCACCTTCACGCGTATTGAGACCAGTGAGGATGCGCGGGCCGAGGTGCGTGACATCGCCCGCGCCGACGGTCACGACGAGGTCGCCCGGGCGAGCCACGTCGAGCACGCGAGCGAGCGCGTCGTCGGCCGTGGGAGTGAACTCGCCGCGTCCGGACGTCATGCGATCGGTGATCAGCGCGCCGCTCACCCCGGCGACGGGCTGCTCGCGCGCGCCGTACACGTCGAGGACGAAGGCGTGGTCGGCGCCATCGAGCGCCGCGGCGAGACCGGTCGCCGCGTGCTGCGTACGCGAGTACAGGTGGGGCTGGAAGATGACGATGAGTTCGCCGTCGTCCTTGAGCCCGGCCGCCGTACGCACGAGGGCGTCGAGCTTGCCGGGGTTGTGGGCGTAGTCGTCGACGACGCGGACGCCGCCCGCCTCACCACGCGGCTCGAACCGACGCGAGGTGCCGCGGAAGGCCCCGAGCCCGCGCGCGACATCGGCCGGCGCGAGGCCGAAACCGTGGACGAGGGCGGTGTAGACGCCCGCCGCGTTGAGCAGGTTGTGGGCACCCGGCACATGCAGCGCGACGTCGTGGACGGCATCCCCGTCGCGAAGGCTCATGCGCCAGTCGAAGCCCTCCCCGCTCTCCGCGACGATACGCACGTCTGCGTCGGTGTCGCGCCCGTACGTCAAGACGCGCGCGCCCGCGGCGCGACGGCGCTGGGCCAGGGCCAGCGAGCCCTCGTCGTCAGCGCAGGCGACGAGCAGACCCTGCGGCGCGATCGTCGCCGCGAAGGTCTCGTAGGCACGAGCAAGGTTGGCCGACGTGCCGTAGAAGTCGAGGTGATCGTCCTTGATGTTCGTGACGATCGCGACCTGCGGGTGGTAGACGACGAACGAGCCGTCGCTCTCGTCGGCCTCGACGACGAAGATCTCGCCCTCGCCCGGTGCCGCGTTGACACCGAGCCCCGCGACGTTGGCGCCGATCGCGAACGACGGCTTCTCTCCCGCCGCGACGAGGGCGGCCGTCGCCATTCCGCTCGTCGTCGTCTTGCCGTTGGCGCCCGCGACGGCGAGCCCGCGACCCGCGCGCATGAGCATCGCGAGGCCCTGGCTGCGGTGCAGCACCGGCAGACCGCGCCGTCTGACCTCGACGAGTTCGGGGTTGGCCTCGTTGATGGCGCTTGAGATGAGGACGACGGCGCCGTCCGGCACGTCGGCAACGTTCGCGGCGTCGTACCCGAGCTCGATGCGTGCTCCCTGGGCACGAAGGTCGTCGAGTACCGGCAGGTCGACGTTGTCGGAGCCGCTCAGGGTGACGCCCGCGGCGAGGAACAACCGCGCGACGCCCGACATGCCTGAGCCGCCGACCGCGATCATGTGCACGTGTGGCACGTCCGCGAGAGCGGGCAGCGGCGCGGCGAAGTCGAACCGCTCGTTCACACCGTTGCTCATGCCCGGCCCCCGGTCGCTGCAGCGTCCTCGATGAGGTCGACGAGGCGTGCGGCGCCATCCGCGTGCCCGCGGCTGCCGGCTGCCGCACGCATGCGGGCCAGCTCGTCGGCGTCCGTCACGAGCGGGATGACGACGCGCTCTACCCACGTCGCGTCGACGTCGCCGTTGTCGACGAGCAATGCTCCCCCGGCCTCGACGACGTCCTTCGCGTTGAGTCGCTGCTCGCCGTTGCCGATGGGCAGCGGCACGTAGATCGCGGGGATCGCGAGCGTGGACAGTTCGCTCACCATGCCGGCGCCGCTTCGCGTGACGACGAGGTCGGCCACCGCGTAGGCGAGGTCCATGCGGTCGCAGTACTCCTCGACGACGTAGCGCGGCCCCGAGGCGGTGGCCGGGGCCTCGAACCCCTTGCCCCGCCCGGTGATGTGCAGGACCTGCACCCCGGCCTCACGCAGCGCCGGCGCGGCCGCGGCGAAGGCCTCGTTGAGACTCGCTGCACCGAGCGAGCCACCGGTGATGACGAGCGTCGGGCGTCCGGGTTCGAGACCGAAGTACGTCATCGCCTCGGCGCGCAGCATCGCGGGGCGAAGCTCTCGGATCTCGCGTCGCAGCGGCATCCCGACGACCTCGGCGCCCGCCAGCGGGGTGCCGGGGAACGTCGTCGCCGTGTGCGCGGCCCATCGCACGCCGAGCTTGTTCGCCAGCCCCGGCCGGGCGTTCTGCTCGTGGATGACGATGGGGATCCCAGCCTTGCGCGCCGCGAGGTAGACGGGCGTCGAGACATACCCGCCGAAGCCGACGACGACCTGCGGGCGGCGTTCGGCAACGAGTGCCTCCGCCTGGCGCAGCGCCCCCCGGAACGCGGCGGGAAACCTCAGCGCGGCGACGTTCGGCCGACGCGGGAAGGCGACCTTCGGCACGTAAGACAGCGTGAAACCGTGCTCGGGCACCAGTCGCTCCTCGATGCCGTCAGGGGAACCGACGACCGTGATGACGGCTTCGGTGTGGCGGTCGGTGATCTCCTGCACCGTCGCGAGCAACGGCAGGACGTGACCGGCCGTTCCTCCTCCGGCGAGCAGAACGCGTTCGAGCGTCATGTCAGTCAGCCTTTCCGTCGAGGGAGCACGGCGAGTGTGCGCGCCACGCGGCGCGGTTTGAGGGTGAGAGCTTCGGCGGCACCTGGTTCCTGCCTGGCGAAGGCCAACAGGATGCCGATGCCGAACAGTGTCATGACGAGCGCCGACCCGCCATAGGAGACCAGCGGGAGCGGCACACCGACGATCGGGAAGATGCCCAGGACCGAGCCGATGTTGACCACTGCCTGGAAACAGATCCACACCATGATGCCGGCACTCGCGACGCGGACGAACATGTCACGCGTCTGCGCGATGAGCCGGTAGCACGCGTAGGCGAGCACGACGTACAACGCGAGCACCGTGAGGGCACCCGGCAGACCGAGCTCTTCGCCGATGATGGCAAAGATGAAGTCGTTGTGAGCCTCCGGCAACCACTGCCACTTCTCACGCGAGGCGCCCGGCCCGAGGCCCCACACTCCGCCCCCGGCGAGAGCGTACATGCCGTGCACCTTCTGGTAGCACCCGTCGAGATCGACGTTGTCGCACCCACCGAGCCAGGCCTGGATGCGCGAGGTCCGGTTACCACTCGTCCAGATCGCGATGGGCAACGTGACGAGGGCGAGGGCCGCCAGCCAACCGAACAACGCCTTGCGCGCGCCGGCACACCACAACATGCCGAGGTAGATGACCGAGACGACCATCGTCGTCCCGAGATCCTTGCCGAGCATGATCAGCCCGATGAGCAGGACGACATAGGGCACGGTAGGCAGGATCGAGCGACGGGGGTCGTGCAGGTGGGCCTGTCGGTTGGACAGGACGAGCGCCACCATGAGGATCAGCGCCACCTTGCCGATCTCGGACGGCTGGATCTGCAGCCCGCCCACTCGGATCCAGTTGCGGTTGCCGAGTACCTCCACACCGATCCCGGGCACCATGACGAGCACCTGCAGGAAGAGTGCGGCGAGCATGAGAGGAAAGGCCATCACCTTGAACACCCGGATCGGCAGACGACTCGTCACGGTAGCCACGATGACACCGACCACCGCGAATACCGCCTGCTTCGTGAAGTCCGAATACGGCGACTGCGTATCCATGTACGACGTCACGCTCGAGGCGGACAACACCATGACGAGTCCGAGTCCGACGAGCATGCCCGCCGAGCCGAGGATCAGGTAATACGTGGCCAGCGGCGACTCGAGCCACTTCAGGCGCCCTCTGAGCTGACGCGAGGCCCCCTGCACCGCAGGCGAATCCCGCCATGACAGGCGCGTCGCCGTCATGCCCCGGATCCGCTGAGTGCCGCGACCGCGTCGGCGAACGCGTCACCGCGCGCGCCGTAGGAGGCGTACATGTCGAGACTCGCCGCTGCCGGTGCGAGCAGCACGGTGTCGCCGCGCTGGGCGGCTGCGTTCGCCGCCGCGACGGCCTCACGCATCGCCTCGTCGGCATCGCTCGTCTCGATGACGGTGACGGGCACCTGCGGCGCGTGGGCCGCGAGAGCGTCGGCGATGATGCCCCGGTCACGACCGAGCAGCACCGCGGCGCGCAGCCGCGAGGCGTTCGCGCGCACGAGATCATCGACCTCGGCGCCCTTGAGCAATCCGCCGGCGATCCAGACGACGGGGTCGAACGCCTGCAGCGACGCCTGGGCCGCGGGCGGGTTCGTCGCCTTCGAGTCGTCGACCCAGCGCACGCCGCCGACCTCGGCGACGCTCGCCATCCGGTGCGGCTGGGGCGTGTAGTCGACCAGGCCCTGACGGACGGCGGCGAGCGTCACGCCGTAGCTGCGGGCGAGCGCGGCCGCGGCGAGCGCGTCGGCGACGTAGTGCGGTGCGGAAGCGTTCGGGCCGAGGTCACTCAGGATGGCGAGTTCGGCTGCGCTGGTGCGTCGTTCGGCGATGAAGGCACGGTCGGCGAGGACGTCGTCGACGATGCCGACCATCGACGGCCCCGGCGTGCCGAGCGTGAACCCGATCGCGCGACAGCCGTCGACGACCTCGGCGTCCTCGACCATCGCCTCGGTCGCGGGATCGTCCACGTTGTAGACGCACGCGACCTGGGTGCGCTCGTACACCCGCCCCTTCTGACGCTTGTACTCCTCGTAGGAGCCATGCCAGTCGATGTGGTCGGGGGCGACGTTGAGGCAGCAGGACGCGTACGGCGACACCGTGCGCGACCAGTGCAGCTGGAACGACGACAGCTCGACCGCGATGACGTCGTACGGCTGCGGGTGCAGTACTGCCTCGAGCAGCGGCATGCCGACATTGCCGGCGGCCACCGCGCGCAGCCCCTGCGCCTTGAGCATCGACTCGAGCATCGTGACGGCCGTCGTCTTGCCGTTGGTCCCGGTGATCGTCAGCCACGGCGCACCGCCCTCGCGCGGGCGCATGCGCCACGCGAGCTCGACCTCACCCCAGACGGGAATGCCGCGCGACATGGCGTCCTGCATGATCGGCGCGCTCGGCGCCACGCCCGGCGAGGTGACGATGAGATGCGTACCCTCCGGCGCCGCGTCCATGTGCTCGGCGCCGAACGCGACGTCGGCGCCGAGGACGTCGAGGATCTGCGCGCGTTCGGCCATGACGTCGCTGTGGTCGCGCGAGACGACGCGCACGCGGGCGCCGCGCTCGAGGAGCGCGTCGGCGGCCGCGAACCCGGACACGCCGAGCCCGATGACGAGCACCGACAACCCGGACCAGTCGGCGTCGCGGTGCGTGAGGTCACGCTCCCCCGCGAACGGTTCGTAAGAAGGGTCGAGGGCCCACAGGTCGTGCTGGCTCACTGGCTGACGTTCCATTCCGCGTAGAAGATGCCCAGACCGAACGCGACGCACAGCCCCGCGATGATCCAGAACCTGATGACGACGGTGATCTCGTTCCAACCCACCATCTCGAAGTGGTGGTGCAGCGGCGCCATCCGGAAGATGCGCTTGCGTCGGGCCTTGAACGAGCCGACCTGGAGGATGACCGAGAGCGTCTCGATGACGAACAGCCCGGCGAGGATGACGACGAGGAACTCGGTGCGCGTCGTGATGGCGAGGCCCGCGAGCGCGCCGCCGAGGGCGAGCGAACCGGTGTCACCCATGAAGATCTTGGCCGGCGTCGCGTTCCACCACAGGAAGCCGAAGCAGGCACCCATGAGCGCCGCGGCGACGACGGCGAGGTCGTGAGGGTCGCGCACGTCATAGCACTTGGCGGCGTGCGTCATCATCTCCGAGTACTGGCAGTTCTGGTTGAACTGCCAGATCGAGATGAGCACGTACGCGCCGAACACCATGACGCACGCGCCGGTGGCGAGCCCGTCGAGACCGTCGGTGAGGTTGACGCCGTTCGAGGTACCCGCGATGAGCAGGTTCGCCCAGATGACGAACAGCAGCAGGCTGACGACGGTGCCGCCGACCGCGAGCGACAGGCTCGAGTCGCGCACGAACGAGATGGCGTAGCTCGCGGGTGTGAGGCCGTTGGAGTTCTCGAACTGCAGTGCGAGCACTGCGAAGATGACGGCGACGAGCGTCTGCCCCCCGAGCTTCTGCAGTGACGTCAGCCCGAGCGATCGCTGCTTCGTGATCTTGATGGCGTCGTCGGCGAACCCGACGAGCCCCAGCCCCGCCATGAGGAACATGACGAGTAGGCCGCTCGCGCTCATCGGCGTCATCGTGAACAGGTGGGCGCAGCCGTACGCGAGCAGGCTCGCCGCGATGATGACGGCGCCACCCATCGTCGGCGTGCCGCGCTTGGTGTGGTGCGTCGTGGGGCCGTCGTCGCGGATGAACTGCCCGTATCCCTTGCGCACCAGGAACTTGATGAACATGGGGGTGCCGAACAGAGCGGCGATCAGCGACACGATGGCCGCGATGAGCACGCCCTTCATGAGGTCACCTCCGTGACAGGAAATGCGGGTGTACCGGATTCTTCGACCAACCTATCCCCCAGCATGCGAAGACCCGAGTCACGACTCGACTTGAACAGCACGACATCCCCCGGTGCGATCTGCTCGACGAGCACGTCGTGTGCCGCGTCGATGTCGTCGACGGTGGTGACGGCGTCCGCCGTCATGCCCGCCGTGCGCGCCCCCTGCGCGATGGCCTGCGCGCCCGCGCCGACGACGACGAGGCGGTCGATGCCCAGTTCGGCGGCGAGCTGCCCGACGGCGGTGTGCTCGTCATGCGAGGCCTCGCCCAGTTCGCGCATCTCACCGAGCGCGGCGATGCTGCGGCGTGAGGTACCCATGTGGGCGAGGGCTCGCAGCGCGGCACGCATCGAGTCGGGGTTGGCGTTGTACGCGTCGTTGACGAGCGTCACGCCGCCGCCGACCTCGCTGACCTCCATGCGCCAGCGCGACGCGGCCCCGGCTCCGGCGACGGCCTCGACGACGTCGCCGAGCGCGAGTCCGAGGCTGGTCGCGGCGGCGATGACGCTGAGCGAGTTGCCGACCTGGTGCTCGCCGACGAGGGCGAGACGCACGTCTGCCTCCCCGAGGGGGCAGGTGAGGTGATAGCTCGGGCGACCGGCCTCGTCGATGCTCACGTCGGTGGCACGGTAGTCGGCGTCCTCGCCGAGCCCCACGAGGATGACCTTTGCCTGCGTGCGGCTCGCCATCGCGCGCACCCGCGAGTCGTCGACGTTGAGGATCGCGACGCCGTCCTGCGGCAGCGCCTCCACGAGCTCACCCTTCGTCCGGGCGATTGCCTCGACGGAGCCGAACTCGCCCATGTGCGCCTGCCCGACGTTGAGCACGATGCCGATGCTCGGCGGCGCGATCTTCGTCAGGTACGCGATGTGCCCCACCCCCGAGGCGCCCATCTCGGCGACGAGGTAGCGCGTCGCCTCGTCGATGCGGCAGACCGTCAGCGGGACCCCGACCTCGCTGTTGAGCGAGCCGTAGGGGGCGATCGTCGGCGCGAACCGCGCGAGCACCGCACCGAGCAGATCCTTCGTCGACGTCTTGCCCGACGAGCCGGTGATGCCCACGATCTGCAGGTTGGGTGCACGGTCGACGACGGCGCGCGCCACCTCGGCGAAGGCCAGTTCGACGTCGTCGACGACGACGCACGAAGCACCGTCGACCGCTCGCTCGCCGAGAACTCCGGCAGCGCCGACCGCCAGCGCGGCCGGGACGAAGTCGTGCCCGTCCGCGTGCTCACCGACGCGCGCGACGTAGAGCGAGCCGGCGGCGCACTCGCGCGAGTCGGTGACGACGGGACCGGTGATGCGAGCGTCGGGGCCGACCAGGCGTCCCCCGGTGACGGTCGCGATCTCCTCGAGTGATAGTTCGATCACTGGGACGACGACTCCTTCGAACGGTATTCGATCGGATAGGGCAACTTGTCGCTCTTGTTCGGGGGAATCTTACGGTTATGCAGGGCGTACCCCATGACCTTGGAGAACACGGGCGCGGCGAGGTCGCCACCGAAGGTGCCCGCCTGCGGCTTCTGCAGCGTCACCGACACGATGAGCTGCGGATCCTTCGCGGGCGCCATGCCGATGAAACCCGCCGTCACGCCGTCGTACGTCTTCTTCTGCGCGTCGTAGCGCTGGGCCGTCGAGGTCTTGCCGGCGACGTCGTACCCGTCGACGGCCGCGAGCGGCGCCGAGCCCTCCTTCGACACGACGCCCTGCATCATGCCGATGAGCTCGCGCGAGGTCTTCTCACTGAACACGCGCGTCGGCGTGCGATCGTCCTGCGGCGCCTTCATCGTCCCGTCGGCGTCCTGCACCTTCGACACGAGGCTGAGCGGCGAGCGCACCCCACCGTTGGCGATGGTCTGGAACAGCGCCGTCTGCTGCACCGCAGAACTCGCGAGGCCCTGACCGAACATCACGGTGTACCACGTGTCCCCCACCCAGTTCTTGACGGGCGGGACGATGCCCGCGGACTCGCCGGGAAAGCCGATTCCGGTCGTCTTGCCGAGCCCGAACTTCATCATGTACGAGTACAACGTCTCCTTGGGCATCTTCTCGCCCGCGAGGATCGTGCCCATGTTCGACGATTGTGCGATGACACCGGCGAGGGTCAGGTACTCGACGCCGTGGGGGTGCGAATCCTGGAACGGGCGCCCGGCGCGCTCCAACTTGGCGGGCACCTCGACGTGCGTCGTGGGCCTCGCGAGGCCTTCCTCGAGGAGCGCGCCCGCCGTCACCATCTTCTGTGTCGAACCGGGTTCGAAGGTGTCGGTGAACGCACGGTTCTGCAAGGCGTCGGACGCGGCCGAACTCATGTCGTTGTTGTCGAAGCTCGGGTAGCTCGCGGTCGCGAGAAGGTGCCCCGCCTTGTCGGCGACGACGATCTCGCCCGACTGCGACTTCGTCTTCTTGACGGCCGCGACGAGTTCGTTCTGCGCGTACCACTGGATGTCGTTGTCGACGGTGAGCTGCACGGCCCGGCCGCTGACGGGCTGCTGGTCGAGGTTGTCCCCCGTCGCGATCGGCTCGCCGTTGCGAGCGCGCTCGATCTGGTGGATGCCGTCCTTGCCGCGCAGCTGCGCGTCGAGCATCTGCTCCACCCCGCCGCCAGGCACGCCGGCCGAGTTCACCCAGCCGACGAGCGGGGCGACGGAGGTGCGCTGCGGGTATTCACGCTTCTGACGCAGTTCCGAGGAGATGCCGGGCAGCTCCAGCGCCTTGAGCTGGCTCCACTGCGCCGGCGTGATGTCCTTCGCGAGGTACACGAAGCGGCTCTTTCGCTTGCTCGCCTCGTCGAGCTTGCTCGCGTAGTCGCTCGCGTCGCCGCCGAGCACCTGGGCGAGTTGTGCGCCCACGCCGTCGATGCCCTTGGGCGACCTCTTCGAGTTCTTGCGGTACTGCGAGGCCGCAACAGGGTCTCCCGCGATGTCGCGGCGTTCGACGCTGCGGGCGAGGACCGCACCGTTCTCGTCGGTGATGGTGCCGCGCGCGGCCGGCACGTTGGTGCGCGTGAGCCGCTGCGTCAGCGCCTGCTGGGACAGCTCGTCCGCGTTCCACCACTGCACGCTGAACAGTTCGTAGGCGAAGATCGCGAACACGAGCGTGAATGCCATGAGCATGAGTCGCGAACGTCGGCGCGGGTGCCCGACGGCCGCGAGACGTGCCCGGGCGGGTTCGTTCCAGCGCACCGGGCGGCCCTGGCCGTCGCTGTTCTGACGAACGCCTCGCGCACCACCACCCGCAGCCGGCCGTTCGCGAGGCCGATCCTGACCCTGGGGTCGTCCCTGTCGCCGGTTCTGCGCCGGAACCCGACCGCGAGATCCAGGACGCTGGGAGCCGTCGGGACGGGGGCGGCGAGGCTGGCCGGGCTGAGAGCGCCGGGGTCGATCCACGTCAGCTCTCCTCGTCCCGCTCGTCCACGTCGTGCTCGCTCTACGTCTTACTTGCTCGTCTTCTTCGCCGCCTCGGCCTTCTTGGCCGCCTCGGCCTTGGCCGCAGCAGCGTCGGCCGCTGCCTTCTCCTTGGCTCGAGCCTGCGCCTGCGCCACCGGGTCGGTGATGTGCAGACCGACGGTGCCGCTGGCGATCACCTCGCCGGCCGCCTTGCTGGCGGGGGTGCTCGGGAGCGTGTTCACACTAAGCGCCGTGCCCGCCTGGCTCGGGTGTGCCACGCCGAGCTTCTTGCCCGTGTCCCGACTCACATAGGTGATCGACGCCGGCTTGACCATGCCGTAGCTCTCGGCCTTCAGCGTGAGCTCCTCGGGCGCGGACACGGCCGAGATCTCGCTGTCGAGCGCCTGCTCTCGCTCGTTGAGCGTGGAGACGTCACTGCGCAGCGTCGAGAGGGTGAACGACTGCTCGGCGCGCATCGTGTTGAGGAACAACAGCGCAAGCGCCGAGGCCATCGCGACGAGGACGGCGAGCGCCATGAAGCGAGTGTGCCCGGCGCGCTCGGCGGTGGCGACCTGAGTCGCTGGCCGAGCCGGACGCGCACCGGAACGGGCCGAGGTGACGCGGGGGCGACTCGTCGTCACTCGACGAGGGGCGCGGGTGGGGGCGGCCAGCTGGGTCATGACTGGCTTCCTTTCGCTCGGGTGCGTTCGATGACTCGTAATCTGACGGAGGCACTGCGGGGGTTGCGCGCGAGTTCGTCCTCGCTCGGGACGGCGGCGCCCCGGGTGACGAGCGCGAACTCGGGACGGTGCTCGGGTAGTTCCACCGGTAGACCGGGCGGCGCGGTCGAGGCGGACGCAGTTGCGAAGGCGCGCTTCGTGATGCGGTCCTCCAGCGAGTGGAACGACAGCACGGCGAGGCGTCCGCCGACGGCCAGCGAGTCGAGCGCCGACGTCACAGCCTGCTCCCAGCCGCGCAGTTCGTCGTTGACCTCGATGCGCAGGGCCTGGAAGGTGCGCTTGGCCGGGTGGCCGCTCTGACGCTGCGAAGCGAGCGGGATGACCGAGCGCAACATCTCGACGAGCCGACCCGACGTCGTCCACGGCTGCTTCTCTCGCTCCTTGACGACGGCGTGCGCGATCTTGCGGGCGAAGCGCTCCTCGCCGTACGTCTTGAGGATGCGCTCCAACTCGTCCTGGCTGGCGGTGTTGAGGACGTCGGCGGCCGTGGGCCCGTCGCTCGTCTGGTCCATCCGCATGTCGAGTGGCGCGTCGGCGCGGTAACTGAAGCCGCGGTCGAGCTCATCGAGCTGCAGGCTGGAGACGCCGAGGTCGAACAGCATCGCGTCCGCGGGGCGGGGCAGGACGTCGGCGACCTCGGTGTTGACGGCGTGCACGCCTTCGAAGCGGTCACCGAAGCGGGCGAGGCGTTCACCGGCCAGACGCAGGGCCTCGGTGTCACGGTCGATCCCGATGGCGCGGGCCTCGCCGAAGCGCTCGAGCACGGCCTCGGTGTGGCCACCCATGCCGAGGGTGGCGTCGACGTAGAGAGCGCCGGAGCGCTCGAGCGAGGGGGCGAGAGCGTCGAGGATCTCGGTGAGCATGACGGGCACGTGACGATCGGCTGCGAGGCCGCGTGACATCTCCATCGGTGCTCCGTCGCTCGAATCGGGGTGGGCGGCATTCGGCCGGCGGCGCTGCTGTCGCCAGGGCCCCCGCCGCTGGGCTTCCGGCACCGGGGAAGGTGTGTCGGATTCTCAGCGGCCGGAGACCTCGCGACAGCAGGGCTACAGCAAACCGGGAACGACTTCTTCGGCCTGCTCGGAGAACGGCTGTTCCGCGCCGGCGAGGTAGTCGTTCCACGCCTGCGTGTCCCAGATCTCGACGCGGTTACCCGCACCGATCACCGTGCATTCCTTCGAAAGACCCGCGTACTCGCGCAGCAGCGGCGGGATCGTCACACGGCCCTGCTTGTCGGGGATCTCGTCGCAGGCCCCCGAGAGCAGGACGCGCTGATAATCACGCACCGCACGCGAGGTGACGGGTGTCGTGTTCATCGCGGCAGCGATGCGCTCGAACTCGTTCATCGGAAAGACGTACAGGCAGCGTTCCTGCCCACGCGTCATGACGAGGCCCGCAGCGAACTTCTCGCGAAACTTCGCGGGAAGGATCATGCGGCCCTTGTCGTCGAGACGCGGCGTGTGGGTACCCAGAAACACGGCTGGGCACCTCCCGTCACCGATCTCGCTCCGATGACCCCCACTCTACTCCACTTCACCCCACCATGTCGCCCCACCATGTCTGATCTCGTGATCTGGGCAGAGCGATTTCCGCGTCATTGCAGGGCTGACGGCGGGTGGGGCGCGGTGGAGGGAAAAAACCGCCGCTCCCCGACCGTGGGGGCGCGGGGTCCGGCTCGGTCGACGGCTTCACGGCCACGGCACCTCGTCGAGAGCGCAGGTGGAGCGATGTGGAGGAACCCGGTGGAGCGCAGTGGAGGGCGTGCGTGGAGCGCGGTGGAGGGCGATGCGCTCGTCGGCCATGCGGGTGACGACGCATCCGAGCCCGCGGGGCGAACTGTGGCCGGGGAGGGAAGTTTGGCAAGATCGTGAGTCATGGAACGCCGCAGCCCCGAGCCTCGCCCCGCGACCACCGACGTCCTCGGCCTCGCCGACGCCGTACGCCGCAACGTCGCCCTCGTCGTCGAGGGCAAGGACGACGTCGTGCTCACGGCCGTCACCGTGCTGTTCGCGGGCGGTCACCTGCTCGTCGAGGACGTGCCGGGCGTCGGCAAGACCGTGCTCGCCAAGGCCCTGGCCCGTTCGGTCGACGCGACGATGCGACGCATCCAATTCACGCCCGACCTGCTCCCGAGCGACATCACCGGTGTCAACGTCTACGACCAGGGCAAGGGTGACTTCACGTTCCGTCCAGGCGCGGTGTTCGCGAACATCGTCATCGGTGACGAGATCAACCGCGCCTCGCCGAAGACGCAGTCGGCGCTGCTCGAAGCGATGGAGGAGCACCAGGTGAGCATGGACGGGCGCACCATGCCGCTGCCGCGCCCCTTCATGGTCGTCGCGACACAGAACCCCGTCGAGATGGACGGCACCTTTCCCCTGCCCGAGGCGCAGCGCGACCGTTTCATGGCGCAGATCAGCATGGGTTACCCCTCTGCGCGCGCCGAGCTCGACATGCTTCTGCACCACGGTGAGAAGGACCCGCTCGACACGCTGCGTCCCGTCGCCAGCGCCGACGACGTCGAGCACGCGATCGATGCCATCGCGTCGCTGCACACGAGTGACGCGCTGCGTCAGTACGTCGTCGACCTCGTCGCCGCGACGCGCAGCCACCCCAGCCTGCGTCTCGGCGCGAGCCCGCGCTCCTCGCTGCAGCTGCTGCGCGCGGCGCGCGCCCACGCCGCCATCGCGGGGCGCGACCACGCGCTACCGGAGGACGTCGCCGCCATGGCGCCCGCCGTCCTGTCGCACCGTGTCCTCATGAACCGCGCCCAGCGCGACGAGACGCCCGGTGACGTCGTGCGCCACCTCGTCGAGACCGTGGCTGTGCCGTCGGCGTCGCGATGAGCGCGCTGCCGCGCCTCACCCGTCGTGGCCTGCTGCTCGCGGGAGCGGGCGTCTCCCTCGTGCTCATCGGCGCGTTCTCGGGTTTCACCGACCTCGTGCGAGCCGGAATCTTCGCGTTGCTGCTCCTCGTCCTCAGCGTGCTGACGCTGTTCGTCGCGACACGCGCGTCGGCGCAGGTGCGTCACGTCGGCCCGCGGTTGCCGCTCGAACCCGGTGACCGCGAGCGTGTCGCCGTCCACGCCGAGCTGTCGCTGTCGGCGCGATTCTCGGGTGCCACCCTCCAGGAACCGCACACGTTCGGCGGCCCGACGCCGTCGTGGCCGGTCGAGGGGCGCCACTTCGACGGCGAATACGCGGTGAGCGCACCTCACCGCGGCCGCTTCGTCACCGGTCCGACGCGCCTGGTCGTGCGTGACCCATTCGGCCTCGCGCACCTGACGCGGGACGTCGCCGCGCGCCGTGAGATCCGCGTGTGGCCCCGCCAAGACGTCGCGCTCACGCCGCAGCGCGAGCGCAGCCTCGTCGGCGACTCGAGCATCGAATCGCACCTCGCCTTCGGCGGCGAGGTCGGGGCGAGCGTGCGCCAGTACGTGCGCGGTGACGACATGCGCCTCGTGCACTGGCCCGCCACCGCTCGCCGCGGTGAACTCATCGTCCGCCAGCTCGACCCACCGACCGACGAGACCGCCCGTGCCCGGCTCGTCGGGCACGTCGAGACCCCGGGTGTCGACGCCGGATGGGAAGGCCTCGTCGAAGCCTGCGCCTCGTGGCTGAGTGCACGCGCCCGCGCGCACCAGCCGTTCGCGCTGCGGGTCGGCGCCGAGACCTACCGCGATCTCCACGACGCGATGGACGCCCTCGCCGTCGCGGGTGATTGCCCCCTCGTCGACGACGCCGCGTCCGCGCACGTCGTCTTCGTCCACGCCGACACCGCGGGCTCACTGGGGCCGGCGCCGTCCGGGGGTGAGGCGTTCGTCGCCGGATCACCCGATGCCGTGACGTCGATGCGCGCCCGCCTCGACGCCGACGGGTGGAGCACACACACGGTTCGCGAGGCGCGCCCCGTCACCACCGCCCCCGCCGAAGGAGCTCGATGACCACCCGCCGCATCCTCGCCGAGGTCGCCCTGGGGCTGCTGTGCCTGAGCGCCTGCTGGCCGCTCGTCGAGTTGTCGAAGGCCGGCAGCGTCGGCGTGCCGATCGTCGTGGCCGCGCTCGTCGTGTGGGCGATCGGCGCCGGGCTGCGACGCGTGGGTGCACGCTCCTGGCTCATCGTGCTCGCGCAGGCGGCGGCCGTCGTCGTCGCGCCACTCGCGGCGCTCGCCGCGCACGGGGTCTCCCCGACCCCGTCCGCTCTGCGGGCCGCCGGCCACGAGGCGCAGAAGGTCGCGAACTCCTCCGTCGCTCCCCTGCCGGCCCTCGCCGGCGTCATCGCCGCGCTGACGCTCGGCGCCGCGCTCGTCGCCCTCGTCGTCGACTACGTCGGCGGCACCTCGAAGCTGCCGGCCGCCACCGTCCTGCCCGTCGCGGCGCCGTTCGTGCTCGCGACGACCGCGCTCGGTCAGACGCTGCCGCTGCCCTACTTCGCTGCTGCCGCAGCCGCGTGGGCGCTCCTGATGTGGCTGAGCACGAGTCGTTCCCGCACGTTGACGGGTGCGCCCGTCTTCGCCGCCGTGACGGTGCTGGCCGTGGCCGGCGCCGCCGCCCTGTCGGGGCACGTGCCGACCCGCGCGACTCCGGCTCTCGCCGAGGGTGGGGCCCGGGGCGTCGACACGAGCGTGGACTTCTCGACATCGCTCGACCTGAGCAATGATCTGTCCTCGCGCAACGCGGCGCCCGTCCTCACCTACACGACCGAGGACTCACAGCCCGGCCCGCTCCGGGTGACGACGAGCTCGACGTACGCGGACGGCCAGTGGCGCGCCCGCACGAACGAGCCGACGACGAAGGTGAAGGCCAACAGCGAGTTCCCGGCGCTCGGCTACGACCCGGCCGTGCCGACGACGAGCTCGCAGGCCACCGTCACGCTCAACGCGATGAAGCCGCCGTTCATCGCCGCGCCGACGACGCTGCGCGCCGCCGCCTTCGGCCAGGGCCACGACACCTTCGACGTCGGAACGACGACCGGCGTGCCGCACCTCGACGCTCAGGTGCCCGCGTACGCCGTCATCTTCCGGACGTTCACGGCGGCAGCGCGCCCCGTCGACGACTCGGCCGTCAGCGCCGGAACGGGTGGGGTGACGCAGGACGACCTCGACGTCGCCTCGCTGCGGCAGGCGGCCCGCACGCGGATCGACGCGCTGCTCACCGCCTCCGGCGCCGGAGATGCGACCTCGCGTTTCGACAAGGCCGTCGCCATCCAGAACCACCTGCGCACCGACCCGTCCTACACGTACTCGCTGACGCTCGCCCCGACCCGCACCGTCGACGGCGCGCAGCTCGACCCCCTGTCCAACTTCCTCGAGACAAAGCAGGGTTACTGCACCCAGTACGCCACCGCGATGGTGATGAGCGCGCGCTCGCTCGGCATCCCGGCGCGCGTCGCGATCGGATTCCTTCCCGGCACGAAGCGGGGCAACGAGTACGAGGTCCGCGCCGCGGACGCGCACGCCTGGCCGGAGCTGTACTTCCCCGGCATGGGGTGGACGCGGTTCGAGCCGACGCCCGGTTCGCGCTCGGGCGCGGCCCCGGCCTACGCACGGACGAGCCCGTCGGCGACGAAGTCGTCGTCGAGCGCCCCGACGACGAGCTCGAGCGCGCCCGTGCCGTCCACTCGTTCGGTTGCCCCGTCGACGACGCAGACGTCGAGGTCGACCTCGCACGGCGCGCCGGTGACGCCCCACGACGACGGCGTTCTTGGTCGCGTCCTGCTGACGCTGCTCGGCGCACTGGCCGTCATCGCCCTGCTCGGCGCATTGCCGCTGCTCGGTTGGTGGCGACGCAACCGCCCGGTGCGTCAGGCACGTGAGCCCCGCGAGCGTGACGAGGCGCTGTGGCACCGCATGGTGTGGAACCTGCGCGACCTCGGGTACGTCATCACGACCGAGCGATCCCCACAGGAAGCGGCCGGCCGGTTCGCCGACGACAACCCGCGCGCGTCGACGCACCTCGTCCAAGCCGTCGAACGCGCGGCACACTCGATCGAGAACTCGCGCTACGCTCCGACGCCTGCGCGGGGCATGGCTGCCACGACCGAACGCGTGACGCGCGCAGCACGCTCCGACGCCTCCGTCGGCGCTCGCCTGCGGGCGTGGCTGCTGCCCCGCTCAGCGTTCGGGGCACGGAGCTGACGTCGCCGCGGGGCCCTTCGAGCGTGGGTCCCGCGGTGCGTCAGACGTTCTGGCTCGTCCGGTGTGCCGGATGGTCGGGCGTTCGACCCGTTAAGGTCGCGGATATCTGCGTTTTCCCTACGCCCAGACTTCTTGAACGAGGGCCCTCTAACACGGCATACACGCCACTGGCCCACATCCACTCGAGTGGATGTGGGCCAGTGGCGTCGTGCGCGAGGCTGCGAACGCCTCGCGCCTCGTCCACGACTCTCAGTCGAGGATTCTCAGTCGAGGTAGTTGCGCACTAAGAACGCGTTAGCGCTGTGCGGATTTCAGGTGGTGGCG
>NZ_JAGEKQ010000011.1:0-95819 GCF_017565385.1 Dermacoccus sp. NHGro5
CGCGTTGACGAACGTGGTCAGCAAGTCCCGCATCAGATCAGGGCTCGCTTGGGACAGCTGCTCGTTCAGGAACTGGGCAGGGTCGATACTGGGCACAGCGGTCATCAAGGTGTCCTTCTTCGAGTCGGTTGTGAGAGATCACTCGAAGGATCCACCTGGTGGCCGCGCCTACGTTGAAGGCACGCGCTCACTCAGGTCCGTCGTACACCACTCTGCTGGACTCCACTCTCGCGCGAGCTACGCCGAAACGCCGCGACACGGGGCCTCACGCGTGACTATCGCGCGTCGGTCGCGCAGTGGAAGGCCGACATGGCAGCGCGGCGGCCGAAGGAAGCCAAGCTCGTGGCGAACCCGCGGTTGCGCGAGTACGTTGAGCAACGACTCAGCGGCCACATCGTCGACGAGAACGGAAACGTCGTGGCCGGGCCGCCGGTAGAGAAATGGACGGGCCGTAACAAGCCACGCCGCAAGGACCGGGCGTGGGTGCGCGCGTGGAGCCCGGAGCAGATCAGTAGGCGCCTGCCTCTCGATTTGCCCGATGATGAGTCCATGCGCATCAGCCACGAGGCGATCTATCAATCCCTCTACATCCAAGGCCGAGGAGCGTTGAGACGTGAACTCATCTTGTGCCTGCGCACCGGGCGTGCGCTGCGCGCCCCGCGGGCGCGCGCGCAGCGCACGACGTGGGCGCACGTCACGCCCGAAGCGCTCATCAGTGAACGGCCTGCTGAAGCCGACGACCGTGCAGTGCCGGGCCATTGGGAGGGCGACTTGATCATCGGGCTGGAACGCTCCGCGATCGGCACGCTCGTGGAGCGCACCACCCGCTACACGATGCTCGTTCACCTGCCCCGCGAGGAAGGCTATCGGCACAAGGAATCAGTGAAAAATGGGCCGGCCCTGGCCGGGTACGGCGCGATCACGATGAAGAACGCGTTGTCGACGACGATGACACGTCTGCCGGTGGAGTTGAGGCGTTCACTGACGTGGGACCGCGGCAAGGAAATGTCCGCGCACATAGCGTTTCGTGTCGAGACAGGCATCCCGGTGTTCTTCGCCGATCCGCACTCACCGTGGCAGCGCGGCACCAACGAGAACACGAACGGCCTGCTTCGTCAGTACTTCCCCAAGGGCACTGACCTGTCACGCTGGTCGGCACACGAGATCAACGCCGTGGCGCACACGCTGAACACTCGTCCACGCAAGAGCCTGGGGTGGAAGACACCTGCCGAGGCACTGAACGAGCAGCTAAAGTCTCTCCAAGAAGCCGGTGTTGCAACGACCAGTTGAATCCGGTCAGTACGTCAGCCTGGCCTACACCGGCACGTTGGCCGAGCACGGCGTCGCGCCTTCCGTTGGGACAGTGGGCGACTCGTACGACAACGCCCTCGCTGAGACGGTCAACGGCTTGTACAAGGCCGAGCTGATCTACTCACGCCCCACGTGGCCATCGACATCAGCGGTCGAACTGGCGACGCTGGAGTGGGTGAGCTGGTGGAACCATCAGCGCCTACACGAGGCACTCGGCTACCGCACCCCGGTCGAGGTTGAGGCGGCTTACGATCAATCCCACACGAGCACCCTCGTCACCACATAAGCGCGGAACGAAACCCAGGGCGCTTCAGTTCTTCTCGTGACTCGCCTCGGCGTGTCCGGAGACAGGATTCCTTGGAAGGATCTGTCTCATGGGACGTCCCAGTAAGTACCCGCGTGAGCTTCGTGAGCGCGCTGTCCGTATGGTCGCCGAGGTGCGATCCGACTATCCGAGCGAGTATCAGGCGATGAGCGCGGTGGCGCAGATGCTCGGTGTGGGATCGCCCGAGACGATCCGCACCTGGATTCGCCGCCAGCAAGTCGATGCCGGCGACCGGCCTGGCGTCACGACCGACGCAGCGGTGGAGATCAAGCGCCTCAAGCGTGAGAACGCCGAGCTTCGTCGTGCGAACGAGATCTTGAAGGCAGCATCAGCTTTCTTCGCGGCCGAACTCGACCGGCCACACAAGAGATAGTCGTCTTCATCGACGAGCACAGGGAGCGCGCCGACGGCGGGCTGCGATGGGGTGTCGAGTCGATCTGCACGGTGCTGACCCAGCATGGCGTGAAGATCGCCCCATCGACGTACTACGACGCCAGAGGGCGCGGCCAGTCGCCTCGGGCGGTGTCGGATGAGCGGTGGAAGCCGATCATCCTGGCCACGTGGCAGGAGCAACGCAAGGTCCTCGGCGCGCGCAAGCTGTGGCTTCGGTTGCGCCGCAACGGGCACGACATCGCCCGCTGCACGGTCGAACGTCTCATGCGGGAGTTGGGGATCGCTGGCGTGGTTCGCGGCAGACGCAAGCGTCCGGTCGATACGGAGCCGAGGCAGACCAGACCTGCCGACCTCGTTGACCGCCACTTCGCACGGCTGCGCACGAACCAGCTGTGGGTCGCGGACTTCACGTACGTGTGGACGTGGTCCGGATGGGTGTACGTCGCGTTCGTGTTCGACGCGCACTCCCGACGCATCCTGGGATGGCGGGCCGCGACGAGCATGACGACGCCGCTGGTGCTGGACTGTCTCGACATGGCGCTATGGGCGCGCCGACGTGAAGGCGTCACCGCGTTCACCGGACTGACGCACCACACGGATGCGGGCAGCGTCTACACGTCGATCGCGTTCACCGACCGGCTCATCGACGAAGGCATCGACCCGTCCGTCGGGTCCGTCGGCGACGCGTACGACAACTCCCTCGCGGAGTCGCAGATCGGCCTGTACAAGTCCGAGCTGATCCACCACGAAGGGCCCTGGCGCGACGTCGACCAAGTCGAGGCCGCCACTGCCTCCTGGGTGCTGTGGTTCAACACCGAACGCGCCCACGGCTCCATCGACGACCTCACGCCCCTCGAGGTCGAACAACTCGACTACGCTCGCAACGAACCGGTCGAACAAGCCGGCTGACACCAGCAAAACACTCTCCAGACACGCCGGGGCGAGTCAATGGAACGGTTGAGGCCCGCTTTCGCGGCGACGTTGCGGCCAGGCTTGTCGATGGTGCCTCGTACGCTGCGCGTCATGCCGGCGACGTTGAGGTCGTCGACAGCGACGACGGCGTGCGAGGTCGCGAGCTGCTTCGTGATGGCGTGCAGTGTGCTCGCGCGGTGCTGGGCGACGGCGGCGTGCTCTCGCGCGAGACGAGCTCGAGCCTTGATGCGGCCCGTCGTGGGCGTGCCGTGCTGGCCACGCGCCGCGAACGAGTCACCGGGCGCGACGGCGGCGAACAGCGCCGCAGCCGCGAGGATGCCGCCGGACGCCCACGCCATCGGAATCGGGCCGACCCTGTCGACGAGGCGACCCGTCAGCAGCGACGGCAGATACATCGCGCCGACGTGCAGGCTGATGACGAGCCCGACGTGCGCGAGGTCGTGATGGTGCGCCTTCAGGTGGATCGAGCCCGCCGACGAGCACGCAAGCCTGCCGCGTGGCCCGCGACGCGCAGCGTCGGCACGGCCCTGCACTGACCAGCGGGCGCCCCGACGCGTCACGCCTTACCCCGGAGTGCCGAGACGAGCGCGGGCAGCGCGGCGGCGGCGGGCGCACGCCAGACGAGCGTCGCGTCGTCGCTCAGTTCGGTCTCGGCGGGGTTGATCTCGACGACGGGCACGCCCCGCGTCAGCGCCCGGTACGGCAGCCCGGCCGCGGGCTGCACGACCCCGGACGTGCCGACGCTGAGGACGAGATCGGCGCGCTCGAGCGCGGCCTCGGCGTGCGCGAACGGCTCCTGCGGCAGTTCTTCGCCGAACCACACCACGCCGGGGCGCACCGCTGCGCCACACACCGGGCAACGCGGCGGGGCCAACCGCTCGACGGGGTCGGACGGCAGCGCGAGTGCGGCGTCGTCGGCTTCGTCGAAGGGGGTGTCGCACTCAGAGCAGCGCAACGCGAAGATGCTGCCGTGCAGGTGCGCGAGGACACTGCTGCCCGCGCGTTCGTGGAGGTCGTCGATGTTCTGCGTGACGATCCACAGGTTCGCCCGCTCGGCGTCGGCCCAGTCGGCGAGTGCGCGATGGCCGACGTTGGGCTGGACATCGCGAATGAGCTTGGCCCGCCAGCGATACCAGGCCCAGACGAAGTCGGGGTCGCGCTCCCACGCGTCGATCGTCGCGAGCTCCTCCGGGTCGTGGCGCTCCCACAGGCCCGTGTGCGCGTCGCGGAACGTGGGGATGCCGCTCTCGACGCTCATCCCCGCGCCCGTGAGGACAACGACGTCACGCGCGTCGCGCGCCAGGTCGAGGAAGGCGTCGAGGGGTTCCGAAGCTGGCGTGGGCATGCATCAGCGTAGGCGCCACCCCAGCTGCGAGGTCGCCCGCGCCGCCGAGACGCCCGACCGAACGTGCCCCAGACCAGACGATCGCCTAGGTTAGGTAGACCTCATTCATCGCGACGACGCGGAGGCTCTCATGCCACTCAGGACGATCGAACGCGGGCTGCATGCCGCGTACTCGGCGGCCGCCTCGCTCACCATGGCTCTGCCACCGGAGCGCGAGACCTGGCCGACGGCACCCGCCGAGGTGCGCGCCGTCGAAGCGCTGTGCCCGGCCTTCACCCGTGTCACCCTGCACGCCGAGATGTTCCGCACGCTCGAACTCACCGGTCCCGACGAGTACTTCGGCCTCTTCATGCCGCCGGCCGGCGCACCCGTCGTCACCCCGCCTGATGACGAACGCGACCCCCGCAGCGCCGTCGCCGCCATGGACGATGCCGTGCGCCCGCAGCTGCGCTGGTACACGATCCGGATGCTGCGCCCCGAGCACGCCGAGATCGACGTCGACATCGTGGACGTCGGCCACGACGGGCCCGGCGCGCGCTGGCTGCGCGACGTCAGGGTCGGTGACGAGGTCGGGGTGCGCGTCCAGTCTGCGCTCTACAGCGCCGCGCCCGCGGGCGGGCATCACGTGCTCGTCGCCGACGAGACGGGCCTGCCGGGCATGCTCGCCATCGTCGACGCAGCCCGCGAACGGGCGACTGGAAAAGGTGAAGACTCGCAGAACACGCAACCCCGCCTCACCTGCGTCGTCGAGGTCCCTGATGCGACATACCTGCACCCGGAGGTCGCCGACGCCGGCATCACCGTCGTGCAGCGCGGCACGGATGCGTCCGGTTCGGCCGCCGTCGCGGCACTCGCAGACCTCGACGTCGACGACGCCGACTACGCGTGGGTGTGTGCGGAGGGCGGCGCGGTGGCCGCGATCAAGCGTCACCTGACGAAAGAGCGCGGCCTGTCACGGCGCGCCATCACGGCGAGTGGCTTCTGGTCGGTGGGCCGTCCGCGCCCGTGAGGCCTCGCCCATGCGGCCGGCGCTGGGCATCTCATCATGTGGGGCGACATAGCCATGCACACCGAGCGCGACGACCATGATGTGAGCAACACCTCACACATTCGGATGCAGACCCCATGCGCGACACTCGTCGCACTGCTTCAGCCCTCGTCCTCATCGGCGGGCTCACCCTGGCGGCCTGCGGAACGGACGCGGCGGATTCGTCGCCCAGCAGTGCGTCCCCCAGGGCTGCGGCTGCGTCGTCGCTGCCCGTCACGCCGGCGATCAGCGCGTCGAGCACGAACAAGCAGTCGGCGTTCACCGTCACGCAGTTCGACAGCACCAGCGATTCGGGCTGGACGGCCACGTTCCAGGTGCTCAGCTCGCCGGCCGGCAACATCCTCGTCGACCCCGGCATACGAGACACGGAGGTCGCCGACTACGTGAAGTCGATCGGCGGCGTCGACGCGATCGTGATCACCCACGGGCACTGCGACAAGCTGCGCGGCCTCGCCGCGGCGATGAAGACGAACCCGAAGGTCGTCGCGTGCATCCACCAACTCGACCAGCCCTACCTGCACGATCCGAAGCGCAACTGCTCCGTCGAGGAAGGCACCTCGCGCACGACCGACGCGAAGACCTCCACCTTCGAGGAGTCCACGACGACGATCGCCGGCCACCGCGTCCCGCTCATCCACCTGCCGGCCACACCGAGGGCAGCACGATCTTCTGGTTCCCGGACGACAGCACGATGATCGGCGGCGACACGGTCATGAGCACGAAAATCGGCAGCGCCTCGCACCCGGGCGGCAACGAGGCCTCGCGCACCGCGTCGATCGCGAAGTTCAAGAAGCTGACGTTCCCCTCGGATGCGCGCAGATACAACAGCCACGACGCCTCGACGACGTACGCCGAACTCATGAAGTCGAACTGCGACCTCGCCTGAGCCCCTCCTCCGACACCGTAGGTCTGTCACCGCCGGGCCTCGCCCTATTGAGCGATGCTCAACAAGAGTGATAGACAGGGTGAGGCGCGTCATGGCGCCACGTCCCCGAGCAAGGAGCCACGGTGCAACGGACACTACGAGACGAGGACAAGGCCCTGCAGCGCGAGCTGCGCGCCTTTGCCGAGAGCTTCCCCGACCACATCAAGACCGGATACATCGCTGACGGCGAGGTCGTGCCCGAGTTGCTGCGCGAAGGTCAGCGCATCCTCGACGACGCCGACCTGGCCGCACCCCACTGGCCGACCGAATGGGGTGGGCGCGGCTGGGACGAACTGCAGCTGCACATCTACCGTTCCGAACTGCAGCGTGCCGGCGTGCCGATGCCGCTCGCGTTCAACACGAGCATGGTCGGCCCCGTCATCGCCGCGTTCGGCTCGCAGGAGCTCAAGGAGCGTTTCCTGCCGAAGACGAAGAGCTGCGAGATCTGGTGGTCGCAGGGCTTCTCCGAGCCGGACGCCGGCTCCGACCTCGCGTCCCTGCGCACGACGGCGGTGCGCGAGGGCGACGAGTACGTCGTCAACGGACAGAAGACGTGGACGACGCTCGGGCAGTTCGGTGACTGGATCTTCACCCTCGTGCGCACCGACCCGAGCGCCGACAAGCCGCAGAAGGGCATCTCCTTTCTCCTCATCGACATGTCCTCCCCCGGCCTCACGGTGCGCCCGATCAAGCTGATCGACGGCCGTCACGAGGTCAACGAGGTGTTCTTCGACGACGTCCGCGTGCCCGCCGACCAGCTCGTCGGCGAGGAGAACCGCGGCTGGGACTACGCGAAGTTCCTACTCGGCAACGAGCGCACGAGCGCCGCGCCCGTCGGCTCGATCAAGGCCGCGCTCGCCGCGGCGAAGGAGCACGCGAAGGCCACACGCAGCCCTCACGGCACCGCGCTCGACGAGCCCCTGCTCGCCGCGCGCTTCGCCCAGCTCGAGGCCGAGGTCATGGCGCTCGAACTGACGGTGCTGCGCGTCGCGGGTGACTCGCGTGACGGGCGCCCCGACCCGGCGTCGTCGATCCTCAAGCTGCGCGGCAGCCAGCTGCAGCAGGACGTCTACGAACTCATGGTCGACGTGGCCGGCGTCGACGCCCTCACCTGGTACACGGGCGAGTGGGGCAGCGAGACGCTGCCGCGGTATCTCAACTACCGCAAGGCGTCGATCTACAGCGGTTCCAACGAGGTTCAGCGCAACATCATCTCCGGCGGCATCCTTGGACTGAAGGGCTGAATCATGGACTTCACACCCACCGAAGAACAGCGCGCGTTGCAGAGCGCGGTGCGCGACCTTGCCTCGAGCCTCACGCCGAAGGACACCGGATCCGGCGCCCCCGCCGGCCCGCAGCCGTTCGACGCGGACGCCTGGGGCAAGCTCGCCGAGATGGGCTTGCTCGGGCTCGCCTTCGCCGAGGACAAGGGCGGTTTCGGCGCGTCGGCCATCGAGGTGACGCTCGCCGCCGTCGAGCTCGGCGCGGCTCGCGTCACGCTCCCCTACGCCGATGCGATGGCGGCTGCGGCGGCCCTCGACGCGGCGAACTCGCCGCTGCTCGCCGACGTCATCAGCGGCGAGAAGCTCGTGCTCACCGCGTTCGGCGAGTCGGGTGCGACGTGGTCACCGGCCGCGAGCGCCCGCACCGCGTCGGGTAGCGAGCTGGCGGGTGAGGCTCGCGGCAACACCGACCTGTCGTCGGCTGACGCCATCGTCACGACCGCCGGCACGGGCGACGACGTCGGGGTCTACCTCGTCGAATCCCCCACCGTCGACGGCCCGAAGGTGACGCTCGACGGCGCTCCCGCGACGCGGCTCGGCGGCCGCGAGGTGCTCGACGCCGCGCTCACACTGGGCAACGTCGCACAGTGCGGCGAGGCGCTCGGAGCGATGGGAGCCGCGCTCGCGCTGACGGTCGAGTACCTCAAGACGCGCAAGCAGTTCGGCGTGCCGATCATGCGGTTCCAGACCCTCACGCAACGCGCCGCCGACATGTACGTCGGCGTCGAGCTGACGCGCAGCGCCGTGCTCTACGCCGCGATGGCGCTCGCCGACCCCGGTGAGGGCGACGACGCGCTCGACCTCGACGCCATCGTGTCGCGGACGAAGTACCTCGTCGGCACCTACGGCCGGCTCGTCGGCCAGGAGGCGATCCAGTTGCACGGCGGCATCGGCATGACGGCCGAGTACGCCGTCGGCCACTACACCTCGCGCCTCGCGACGATCGAGCGAACCTTCGGCGACACCCGTCAGCACCTCGCGGCCCTGGCGGCCGGCGTCGGCGATCACACGTCGGTCGACGTCGTCTGAGACTGCTCGCACGACGGCGGCCGACGACGAATGACGAACGGCGGGACGAGCATCCAAACTCGTCCCGCCGTTCGTGTGTCATGCGCTCGTCGCCGACAAATCCGGCCCGCCGCGCAGCGTCAGCCGATCGTCATCACGACGCGTTCGACGACTCGTCGCTCGCGGCATCGCGGTCGAGTCGCGCGAACCGGTCGAACACGGCCGCACCGATGGGCAGCGCGCGCTCGTCGAGCATGAACGCAGGGTGGTGCAGGTCGGTCTCGTCGCTGTCGCCGTCCCAGACGCCGAGGCGCAGGTAGATGCCGGGGATCTCTTCGGTGTACCAGCCGAAGTCCTCGCCACCGGACGACTGGTCGGCCTCGCCGACGCCGTCCTCGCCGAGGACGTCGGTGACCGCCTGGGCTGCGAGCTGCGCGCACGCCTCGTCGTTGACGACCGGCGGCACACCTTGCACGTAGTTGACCTCGGCCTTCACGCCGTACAGCTCGGCGATGCCCGAGATCGCGGGCGGCACGACGTCGGGCAGCTGCGCCCACGTGTCGCGGCTCGCGGAGCGGACGGTGCCGACGAGCGTCCCCTTCGACGGGATGACGTTCGCGGCGCTGCCGCCGGCCTCGATCGAGCCCCACGTCATGACGGTGCCCGAGCGCGGGTCGATGCGGCGGTCGATGACCTGGGCCGCGCCCGTCGCGATGCTCGCGAGCGCGTAGATGAGGTCGCCGGTCTCGTGCGGACGCGCGGTGTGCCCGCCGTCGGAGGTCAGCGTCACCTCGATCTTCGCGTTCGAGGAGGTGATGGCGCCCGCGTGCACACCGACGTCACCGACGACGCGGTGCGGGTCGCAGTGAAGCGCGATGATGCGGTCGACGCCCTCGATCGCGCCGTCCTCGACGCAGTCGACGGCGCCGCCGGGCATCTGCTCCTCGGCGGGCTGGAAGATGAGGCGGACGGGGCGCGGCGGCGGGTTCTTCGCGAGCAGCGTCGCGGCGCCGAGCAGCATCGCCGTGTGCGCGTCGTGGCCGCAGGAGTGGCTGACGCCCTCGTTCGTCGAGGCGAACTCGAGGTCGGTCTCCTCATCCATCGGCAGCGCGTCGATGTCGGCGCGCAACGCGACGAGGTCGTCGGCCGTCGCGTCGTCGGCGGCGGGCACGTCACAGATCAAGCCGGTGCCGACGGAGAAACGTCGCACCTCGAACCCGAGACCTTCGAGCTGTTCGGCGACGTAGTCCGTCGTCGCCTTCTCCTCATAGCTCAGCTCGGGGTTGGTGTGCAGGTGGCGGCGCCACTCGACGAGCTTGTCCCGCAGGTCGTCGTCGATGCCGTCGTACGCCATGGCGGCCTCGTGTGCCGCGTCGACGTCGGGCTCGGAGTTCTTCCCACCCGTGTTCGCGTCGTTCTTGTCGAAGTCACTCACCGAAGATCCTTTCGCAGAAAGCCAAGACCCGCTGTTCCATGTCCCAGCGGTTGTTGAGACGTTCGAACTCGTGCCCCTCGTCGGGGAACAACAGCATCTCCGCCGGCACGCCCCGCGACGCGAGCACGCCCAGCGCCTGGTAAGCCTCGGAGACGGGGACGTTCGAGTCGAGCTGGCCGTGGATGAACATCACGGGCACGTCGACGCGGGAGAACTGACGCAGCGGGGAGGCTTGCGCGAGCAGGTGCCGGTCGAGCTTGGGGTCGCCGTATTTGGGCATCGCCGCGGAGGCGATCCACGGGTCGGTGTCACGGTAGAACGTCTCGAGATCCGACATGCCGCACGCCGCGATGCCGCCGGCCCAACGCCCGGCGTGCCGGGTGAGCGACGCGTGCACGAGGTATCCGCCGTACGAGCGGCCCATGATGACGGCCTGGCCGTCGCGGGTGATCCCTGCGTCGATGAGGTGGTCGAGCGTGTCCTCGGCGTCGTCGATCGCCGCGAACCGGCCGTAACGGTCGTCGGCCTGCGAGAAGCGCCGCCCGCGTCCTGCTGAGCCACGCACGTTCGGCAGGAACACCGAGTGCCCGGTCGCCGCGAGCTTGCGCAGCACGTTGTTGTAGTCGGGGCGCGCCTGTCCCTCGGGGCCGCCGTGGAAGTAGACGATCGTCGGGGCGGGCTCGCTCGGCGCAGGCCCGACGGCCCGGTAGAGCCACCCGGACAAGCGCATGCCGTCGCGCGCCTCGTAGTGGAGCAGCTCGGGGATGATGTCCGCTTCGCCCCACGCGGACAACACCGGCCGGCCACGTTCGTCCGTCGGGCGCGCGGGTGACATCGTGTCGAGGCCGTCCTGGTCGGCCAGTGCGTCAGCGCCGCTCGCGCCGACGTCGTCACCGGTCGCTGCGTGCCCGGCCGTCTCGTCGTCCGAGCCGCTCTCACGGGGACGGTTCTCGGCCACGCTCTCACCGACGGCGTCGCTCACCGCGTCGTCGACCGCCGTTGCGACAGCGCGGAACTCGTCGCCGACCCAGCGTCGGGCGGCCACGTCGTAGACGACGACGGTGGGCGGAAACTCGGGTCCGGCGACGGTGAGGGCGAGCAGCGACCCGTCCGCCGTCAGCGACGGCGTCGTCGCGATGAGCGACGGCAGCTCGGGCAGGTCGACGACGCGGGCGCGCCCACCCGTCAGGTCCACGATCTGCAGGTCGCACCACCCCTCGTCGTTCCACAGGACGGCCGCCACGGAACCGTCGAGGGAGACGGCGAACTCCTCGACGTCGGCGTCCTCACGTTCGAGGAGCACCTCGACGTCGTGGGCGTGCTCGGTGGGGGTGAGCCGCAGCAGTCGGAAGCGTTCGGCGCTGTGGTCGCTGCGCACGATGAAGCTGGGGCGATCCCCCTCGAACGTGACGAATCCGCGGTCGGTCGTCGAGCCGTTGTCGACCGGCATGATGGGGCGCCAGGTGCCGCCGCCGTCGACGGCCAGGAGCTCACGGTTGCCGCGCGAACCCACGCGGAACAACGAGACGTTGCCACGCGAGTGCGTCAGGGCGCCGCCGGTGCGCCGGTCGACGACGCGGGTCTCCCCCGTCACCGGATTGAACAGGCGGCCCTCGACGGTGCCCTCGCGGTCGAAGACGGAGACGGCGACGAAGTCGTCGTCCCAGCTGACGAGCTCGACCGTCTCGTACGCGGCGAGGTCGACGGTGTACGAGTTCGCGTCGTCCGGGTCGGAGGTGACGAACCAGATCTGCTCGCGGTCACCACCGTCGGGTGCTACCTCGCAGGCGAGCCAGTGCCCGTCGGGTGAGTACAGGACGCGCCGCACACCGCCTTCGACGGGAAGACGCACCTCGCGCTCCTCGCCGACGATCGGAACCCCGTCGTCGTCGAGCGGCATCTGCAGGGCGAAGGGAAAACGATCCTGTTCGACGACGACGCACGCGAGCAGCCGCCCGTCGGGCGAGAGCGCAGGGTCCTTGACGTAGCGGTCCAGCGTGCGCGGGCGTGGGGGGGCGCGGTGCTCGGCGGGCGGCGCGTAGGAGGTCAGGACGTGGGCATGCTCGGGTTCGGGCGGGCTGACGTCGTTCACGTCAGCCGATCCTAGGCGCCCGGGGGGCCAGACCTCCAGAGCGAGCGCGCCTGGTTCGTCTCCGGATGCCGGAGAACCGACCTCGCGGGTCATGATCGAGGTGGTGCCGCGGAGTCGTCGGGGCCAGGAACATCACCTGACGCAACCGTGGCGGCGTCACCGCGATCGGCGCCCACCGCGGTCTCTGACGGGGTCTGCGAGGAGGCTGCAGCCGGCGCTGTCGGTGCAGGTGAGCGCAGGATCCACGTGTCCTTGCCGCCACCGCCGCGGGAGGTGTTGACGATGAGCGAACCAGCCGGGGCCGTTCGGGTGAGGGCGGTGGGGACGGTGTGGGCGCTCAGCTTGCGCGCATCGAGGACGCTGGGTTCCCCCGACTCGCCGGGCGCACTCCCGGGCTGCTCGGTGGCGCGAACGTGCACGAACGCCCGCAGGTCGACGTGCCGCGGGTGGATGCAGGTGCGTCCGCTCTCGTCGGCGGCGTAGGTGGGCAGCGTCGACAGGCGCACGATGTCCTGCGCGATGAAGTGGTCGGGATGCGCCCGCAGCTGCTCGGCGCGTTCGTCGAGCTCGGCTGGGGAGCACTCCGGCCCGATGGTGATGCCGGCGCCGCCGTAGCCGTCGACGGGTTTCACGACGCGTTCGTCGAGCCGTGCGATGACCTCCTCGACCTTGCCGGGTTTGTGGCACAGATCGGTGGGGACCTGCTCGAGCAGGGGCTCCTCGTCGAGGTAGAACCGGATCATGTCGGGCACGAGCGCGTAGACGGCCTTGTCGTCGCCGACGCCGTTGCCGAATGTGTTGACGAACGCGAGACGGTGGTGGGCAAGGGCGTCCTCGAGTCCGGGGCCGAGTGGCTGACCGTCGCAGCCGAGGGCTGCGAACAGTTGATCCTTCTCGATGCGCGCGTAGACGACGTCGAGTGGGCGCAGCGTCGTCGCGTCCTGCAGGTGCAGGCGCCCGTCGACGACGCAGAGGTCCGCGGGCGTGCAGACGGGCATGCCGACGAACTCGGCGATGCGGCGGTGCTCGAACCAGGCGGAGTCGCTCTCGCCCGTCGAGACGAGCGCAAGCCCTGGGTCGTCGGGGTTCGCGGCGTGCGCAGGTGCCGCGGCCTGCAGCGTCTCGCGCAGCATCGCGAATCCGTCGCGGGGGTTGAGCAGGTCGTACTCGCTGATCACGTCGGCGAACGTGTCGTTCGCCATCGCGCGAAGGAAGTGCGAGAACACCACGCCGGAGGGAACGCGAAGGTTGTCCTCGAGGACGAGCCATCGTCCGTCGGCGCACACGAGATCCATGCCGCAGATGTGGGCTCGCACGGACCCGGAGGGTTGGAGGCGGCCTTCGTCGACGTAGCCCGGTGAGCGTTCGATGTCGTCGGCGTCGACGACCCCAGCCTCGATGATGCGTCGCGCCCCGTAGATGTCGTCGAGGAACGCGTTGAGGGCGCGGGCGCGTTGTTCGAGGCCCGCGCTCAGGTCGGCCCACGTGTCGGCGTCGATGATGCGGGGGATGAAGTCCGTCGGGAAGATCCGGGGTTCGTCCTCACCGCTGACGCGGAAGGTGATGCCCTCCGCCTTCTCCATGGCCTCTGCTCGTTCTTGCCGGGCCGCCCGCTCGTCATCACTGAGCGCCGCGATCGCTGCCAGGGCTGCGACGTAGGCGAGGCGGGGCGCGCCGTCCGCGTCGACGGCTTCGTCCCAGGCCTTCGCGACCGACGTGAGGCCGGCTTCGGTGGCTTCGAGCGTCTGTGTTTCGGCGTTCGCGCCCGGGTGCACGTCGGTGGGGCCGTTGTCGTGCAGCCCGAGCAGGGCGCCCTCGTTAGACAGGCCTGACGACGGGTCGTTCTCAGAGGCGGGCATGCCTCGTTTATACGCCGCCGCCGGACCGCGCAGACCCCGAATCGGCTTTTCCACCACACCGATTCGGGGCGTTCGATGCTCGGACGACGATCAGACGACGCCGAGCGCGAGCATCGCGTCGGCCACCTTGACGAAGCCCGCGATGTTGGCGCCGCGCACGTAGTCGCCCGGCACGTCGTAGGCGTCGGCCGTCTCCTCGCAGGTGCGGAAGACGCCGTTCATGATGGCGCGCAGGCGTTCTTCGGTGTGGTCGAACGACCACGAGTCGCGGGAGGCGTTCTGCTGCATCTCGAGGGCGCTCACCGCGACGCCGCCGGCGTTCGACGCCTTGCCGGGCGCGAACAGGACGCCGGCCTCCTGCAGCAGGGCGGTCGCTGCGGGCGTCGTCGGCATGTTGGCGCCTTCGGCGACGGCGATGCAGCCGTTGGCCACGAGGGTGCGAGCTGCGTCGTCCGGGAGCTCGTTCTGGGTGGCGCAGGGCAGGGCCACGTCGCACGGCACGTCCCAGATGCTTCCTTCGGCGACGAATCGGGCGCCCTCGTGCTCGTCCGCGTATTCGCTGATGCGTCCGCGCCTGGATTCCTTGAGTTCGCGCATGGCGTCGATGTCGAGGCCCCGCTCGTCGACGACGTACCCGCCGGAGTCGCTCATCGCGACGACGGTGCCGCCCAGCTGGGTGACCTTCTGTGCGGCGTAGACGGCGACGTTGCCGGAGCCGGAGATGACGACCTTCGCGCCGTCGAAGGAACGGTTCTGCGTCGCGAGCATCCGTTCGGTGAGGAACACGAGGCCGTACCCGGTGGCTTCGGTTCGCGCCTGCGCGCCACCCCAGGTGAGGCCCTTGCCCGTGAGCACTCCGGCCTCGTAGCGGTTGGTGATGCGCTTGTACTGGCCGAAGAGGAAGCCGATCTCGCGGCCGCCGACGCCGATGTCGCCGGCGGGTACGTCCGTGTACTCACCGATGTGGCGGTACAGCTCCGTCATGAACGACTGGCAGAAACGCATGATCTCGGCGTCGGAGCGGCCCTTCGGGTCGAAGTCGGAGCCGCCCTTGCCGCCGCCGATGGGCATGCCGGTGAGCGCGTTCTTGAAGACCTGTTCGAAGCCGAGGAACTTGACGATGCCGAGGTAGACGCTGGGGTGGAAGCGCAGGCCACCCTTGTATGGCCCGAGCGCTGAGTTGAACTCGACGCGGAATCCTCGGTTCACCTGCACGCGGCCGTCGTCGTCGACCCATGGCACGCGGAAGATGATCTGACGCTCGGGCTCCGCCAGACGCTCGATGATGCTCGACTCGACGTAGTCGGGGCGACGCTTCAGCAGCGGGCCCAGGCTGGCGAGCACCTCGTCGACGGCCTGGTGAAATTCTGACTCGCCGGGGTTGCGGCGAAGGATCGTCTCGCGCACGGTTTCGAGTTGGGGTTCGAGCCGCTCAGGCATGTGTTCTCCTCATCGTGGTGTCCCGCCACCTTACGAGCGGATGCCTGCGACGGCCATGTGACGTTGGCCCGGTTCGTAATTCCACTCGAGTGTGGGCGAGTCATGACTCGCCGAGAAGCCTTGCCAGCTCCTGCGCCAACGGAGTGAGACGCGAATCGACGACCGCCCACACGATCTCGTGCTCGACCACCCCGTACTCACGGGTACGGATGTTTCGCATCCCATAGATGCGCTCTAGACGTCGGCAACATAGACAACCTCCGCCTGCGCGAGAGCTGAGTCGCGGAAGTACGGGTTGCGGATGGCGCGCTTCGCCACGAGGTCAACATCGCGTTCGAGGATCCTGCTCAGGTCGTCACGGAGGGCGCAGAAGTCCTCCAGCGGATCGGGGCGATCAGGGAGGAAATCGACCAGAGAGTCGACGTCGCTGTTGTGATGAGAAGTCCCCGCAGCAGCTGAGCCGAACAGGGACAACTCGGCCACGCCGGGACGTTCTGCGACGCGGCTGATCGCCTCGTGGTCCAGGCTCACGACGGAAGGCATGCCCTGCGTATCGCACCGCAGGCTGGATCGACCACAGCAACGGCGGACGCCCGCGACGGGTCGCCTGCGTCCACCACAGGGATCGAGTCAGTCCGTGTAGCCGATGCGCATGTCGACGTCGGCGATGTCGCCGAGTGTCAGCAGTTTGCACCTTCTGCCGGCGCCGCAGCTTGCGTGCGAACGCCTGCCGGATTTCGCGGTTCTTCCCACGCCTGCATTGGGGGCAAGAATAGCCCGTGTGGATTCTCTGCCTAACCATTCTCCCGCTCCGCCCACCATCGTCGAGCGCACTCCTCAGAGACTCGTCCTCGCCGATAGAAGTGAGGTGCGCAGCCAACTCACGACCGATATCGTGTGACACCGCACGATGAAACGGGGAATCGGACGTGTACATGCTCAGGCTGGCCCCGAGGCACGTCGGCGGCGGCGTATCTGTCGCTGCTCGCCGGTGAGGCGACGATGACGACGACCGTCGAGGCGTTCGAGAACGTCGAATCGGCGCACTTCAAGGCGAAGGACATTCTGGGCGCCTCGCGCTTCGCCCTGCTGCCGACGGACAACCCGCACGTCACGTCGGATCTGAAGAAGATCGCCGACGGCAGGGCGCTCAGCCCGGTGCTGCTCGTGCGTGGTGACGCGACGAGCGGACGCGACGCCATCATCGCCGACGGTTATCACCGGGTCTGCGCGAGTTATCACACGGACGAGAACACCGACGTGCCTGTGCGCATCGTCGACCTCGCGCACCGTTCCGCCTGAGGTCGCGACGGACGTGAACTTCGCGCAACTCGCTCTCATCTGTCTCGTCGCGGTGCTCGGGCCGCTGTTGTCGTTGCCGCGCGCGGTGAGGTTGCCGGTCGTCATCGGCGAGCTTGTCGTCGGGCTCGCGCTCGGGCAGACCGGCGCGCGGGTGCTCGACCCGCATGACGGCACGTTCGCGTTTCTCGCGGACGTCGGGTTCGCGCTCGTCATGTTCGTCGCCGGCACGCACGTGCCGGTGCGCGACAAGGCGCTGCGCACGGGTGCGTCGATCGGCGTGGCGCGGGCGGTCGCCGTCGGGGTGCTCGCCGCGCCCGCAGGATGGGCGATCGCGCACGTGTTCGGCACGGGGCACGCGGGGCTGTACGCGGTGCTGCTGGCGAGTTCTTCGGCGTCGATCGTCATGCCGGCGCTGCAGGGTATGCCGCTGACGGGGCCCTCGATCGTCGCGATGCTGCCGCAGTTGGCGCTCGCGGACGCGGCGTGCATCGTCGCGTTGCCGTTCGCGATCGATCCGGCGCACATGTCGCGGGCGGCGATCGGCGCTGTGGCGGTCGTGACGGTGTCGCTCGTCGTGTTCGTCGTGCTGCGGTTCGTCGAGCAGCGCGGGTATCGACGGCGGGTGCACGAGGTGTCGGAGAATCGCGGGCTCGCGCTCGAGCTGCGGGTGACGCTGACGATCCTGTTCGCAGTCGCGGCGCTCGCGCAGTGGCGGCACGTGTCGATCATGCTCGCGGGATTCTGCGTCGGGTTGGCCGTTGCGGGGGTCGGTGAGCCGAAGCGCGTCGCGAAGCAGGTGTTCGCGCTGACTGACGGGCTGTTCGCGCCGATCTTCTTCGTGTGGCTCGGGGCGTCGCTCAACCTGCGTGACCTCGCGGCGCATCCGGATGCCCTCGCGCTCGGTCTCGCCCTGGGGTTGAGCGCTCTTGTCGTGCACGGCGCGATGGCGATGACGAAGCAGCCGTGGCCGGTCGCCGTCACGACCGCGGCGCAGATGGGGGTGCCCGTGGCAGCCGCGACGACGGGGACGCATCTCGGGTTGCTGCGACCTGGCGAGGACACGGCGATGCTGCTCGGCGCGCTCGTGACGATCGTCGCGACGGCGGCCCTCAGCGGTCCGCTGGCGAAGGTGGCGCAGCAGGACGACCGCGTCGATCCGCCACCCACCCCTTAAACATTGAAGCGGAACTCGACCACGTTCCGTAGCCGAATAACCTCTCGACCCACCGCTCCACATCATCCCCGAGCGGCACCCAATGCCGTAGCTCGGTCCAGACCCCGTTACCATTCTTCGACCTGACGTACTTCTCACGGGGACAGGGGGCGATCAGATGTCAGAATCTGATCGCGCTCGCTCTCCTGCAAGCGCCCGGCGCAACAACTCCACCATCTCCTCATGATGAGTGCGCACATCTGCGTCGTTCCAACTCCCGGTCTCCGCCCGCCGTGCCATCAGCTCGAGTTTCAGGCTCTGCCGGCGAGCATCGTGGTTGTTCGCCTTCTGCGCTGGGAGGTAGTTGCTGAACTTCGAGTTGGTGCTCACAGTGACCAGCGCCAAGTTCCCGAACCAGTCGAGAAGGTGCGGATCCTCCAGGCGGTATGCGAAGGAGGAGTGCTCGATGTCCTCGGTGCCCGGGGAGAAGTGCTCCACGGAGGTGCGGTAGCTGAAGGTGAAGTCCCATTGGTTCATCTCCTCCACCAGCAGGTAGTCCAGGTACGTGAACACGATGCGCGGGATGGCGAAGCCGAGCGCCATCCCATCCGGGCCGGTCTCCTCCTTGTCCGGGTCCGGGGTCACCGCCTCGCGCAGGCGCTCGTGGGCATGGGACTCGAGACAGTGGAGGAAGCCCTGAGCTGTGATCGGCTCATCGTGATCGGTGAGCTCGGTGACGTAGCGAAGTGCATCGGTCATCCAGTGCATCGTGCGCGGGGAGGTGTAGGTGATGCGCAGCGCCGACTGTAGCAGCAGGATCCGTCGGTGCAGGCTGCGCGGGCCGGCACCGGATTCGTCAGCGGCGAAGGTCGAGGGGTACCGGGGAGTGTCCTGCCCGTTGTTGCCGCGACGGGACGATCCTCGCGCGAGCCGGTACAACGACCAGCTGCCAGGTTCCTCGTCCGTGGTGGATTCGTGCCCGGTGGTCAGCGTCGCATCACGCTTGAGAATGAAATGATCGAACAGGTAGCGGATGCGCAGCAGGTCCGTGGTGAACTTGCGCACCCAGTCAATCCGCTCCGGCGGCGGTAGTGAATCGACGCGTGCAGAGAAGCGCTGCACTAGCAGTTTGTCGTCGAGCTGACGATCATCCTCCCGTGCGGAGCCCCTGCCTGCTCCCTCCACCGCGAGAACCTGCAGCAGCAGAGTCGGGAACGTGATCTGCGATGTGAATCGCTCGCCGCCGTCGGCATCTTCCGACTCGGTCCTGACCGTGGTCTGGGAGTAGGCAGCCACCGCATCGTCGAGGGTCAGCGCGGTGGATTCGGGTGTGTTCGAAGCGTCGTCGGCGGCGGGCGAGGCCGCTTCGGAGGTGGTGTCGATGAGTTGTGCACGCAAGCGGGAGAAATCTGCTGTCGGCATCTGGTCCCAGTCGGGGCCGAAGACTTCTGCGCGTTGGGAGGTGTTTCCGGCAGTGGCGCTCATCCCCACGTAGTGCTCCATGTCGGAGCATGCTGTCCAGACGCGGTTCAGCAGGGCGCGATCGAGGGGGTCAGACAGGTATCGGAGGAGTCGCGCCTTGACGATGTCCACGGGACTGAGCTGCGCACCGCGCGTATTCATGATCTCGAAGTACCGATTCAGATCGGTGCTCCGGTCGATCGGCATGCGGACGACGAGGACCCTGGTGAGCAGATAGTCGATCACCTGGGGAGTCTGTAAACGGTCACCGTCGGCCCCGCCGTCCAGTAGCTGTTCGATAATCATCGATGCGCGGAGGATGCCGGAGTCCTCTCGATCCTTCTCATCCTCCGCCGGCTCATCGATCGTATCGGCGACGCCGCGGAGAGCGCGGGTGGCCTTCTCCCGAGCCTCGTAGGTGAGCGGCCGAAGCGGACCGATGCGGTCCTTCAAACCCGGCCGGGAAGAGAGCTTGACCAGCAGGATATACAAGGTGGTCAGGCGCTGCTGTCCGTCGATCACGTCGAGCGGCTCATCGGCCCGTTGCGGAGGGGCGACCACGAGGTTGCCAAGGAAGTAGTCCTTGGCCTCCTCCTGCTCGGCCTCGTCGAAGACGTCGTGGATCAGGCGGTGTATCTGCTCCTCGCCCCAGGTGTAATTGCGCTGGTAGAGGGGAATCGAATAGCTGGGAGCGTCCGGGCTGAAGAGCTGCCCGACGGGGATGGCCTGGACGTCATCCTGAGCGATGGTCTGTGTCATCTCAGCGGGACTCCTTCAGCAGGGTGAGGAGCCGTGCATCCTCCGGGTTGTCAGTCCGCGCCGTGCGCGGGGCGCTCATGTTCTCCAGCTCGATCTCCCGCGGATCGAGACTGTCGCGGATGGCGGAGAACAGGTTCACCTTGTTCAGGCCGTCCATATTGGTGCTGATCCCTCGTGCGTAGTTGTCCGTGGTTCTCCAGCCCAGACGCTCGTACGCCAAGCGGAGGGAGTATGCCCAGCGGAAGAGGTGGCGTCGTACCTGCGGCATATCGGCCTCGGAGTACTTGTTCGTGTAGTACAGGACCGCGGCGACGTACAGCTCCCGGCAGTACCTGAATCGCGCCCCGTCGTGGAAGACCGTGCGATCCGCAGTCGTGAGACCGGCTGTGTTGGCGTCGGAGAAGAGTTCCTCGTCCAGCCGCTCATACTCCTCGAGCATGAACGCGGCGTAGTCGAAGAAGGACTTACCCGCAGCGACCGGAGCATCGAGCTGGTGCTGGGCCCGCTTGAGATCTCTGCGGGTCACCGAGTCGGCATCAGGATAGGACCACTCCTGCAGGCCGGGAAGCACCGCCTTGGCAGCGCGATGGTATTCGGCCCCCGGCAGGCGGCGAGTGGATCTGCCGACTCCCTTGAAGAGGTCGAGGTCATCGGTGGTATATGCATGCGCTGGCATGTTGCGGCTCCACCAGTGGATGCGGGCCAGGTAGGTGCCGAAGAGCCGGTCCAGCTCGTTCTCGTCGGCCTTCTCCCATTGCTCGACCACGGCGCGCTGCTCGGCAGTGCTGGCATCTGCCATTTCGCGCAGGTGGAAGGCCTTGAGCAGGTCGTGCGGGCGCAGTGATTTGCCTCGGAAGTTCTGCGAGTCGAAGAACTGGAATGCCTCATCCTCGTCATCGGTGACGATCTTCAGAACTTTGGCTTCGGCGTCGAGGAATTCCCGGTACCTGTCGAGGCGCCCCGGAGAACGTTCGAGGTCGGCGACCCGTCGCGAGAGTTCCTGATGGACGTGGTGGATCGGAGTGTCCCCTGATTGGAGATGGGGGATTCTCTGGCCGCGCAGAAGCGCCCGCAGCAGATGGAGGGTCAGGATTCTCTGCTGTCCATCGACCACCTCGAAATGCGACTCCTGGGGACGCCTCAGGAGGATGACGGTGCCCATGATGTACGAATGCTCCGGCCTGCTATCGAGAGCCTCCGCGACATCCGTGAACAGCTGTGCCGCGATGCGTGGGGACCAGGAGTACGGGCGCTGGAAATCCGGTATGCGCAGGTCGGGACCTTGAGTGCCGAGCAGTTCGTCGACGGAGACGAACTGCAGCATCTCGGTGTTGATCGTCATGGTGTCGACGGTAATCGATAGGTAGGACGCTGTACCAGGGGTCGGGATCCGAAATTGCATCGTGCAGTCAGTGCTGGAGTGCATGCAGGAGCATGGTGTGCGGGCAACAACGACAAAACGGTCAAGATCGCAACTGCGATAACACTCCAGAGCTGGATCACTGAGCCCCCTTAGGTTAGACCGGAACTCGACTACACATTGAACCTAAATTCCACCACGTCGCCGCACATACCAACCTCTGCGCGTGCACAGCTTCCTGGACCCCGTCATGCCGTCTCCCCACAGCCCAGTCGCGAAGAACGATCCCCATCTCGGGCTCACGCAGGCTGTTAGGACCTCGCGCCCGTGCTCGTAAGCATCCAAGCGCACAGAGATTGAGACAACTCTCGGTAGTAGGTAGACTGACCTACCTACTACCGGAGGGCGACATGAATCAAGGATCAGCGCGAGAGCGGCTGCTCGATGCCGCAGCGAGACGCTTCTACGAGGACGGCGTGCACGCGACAGGGATCGACACGATCACTTCTGAGGCCGGGGTCGCGAAGAAGAGCCTCTACAACAACTTCTCGTCCAAGGCAGAGCTCGTCAGCGCTTATATCGATTCCCGCCACGAGGAGTGGCTCGGCCTCCACCAGGCACGTGCGGTGAAGGCGTCTACGGCAGCAGACCGAGTGCTGGCAGTGTTCGACGCCTACATCGACCACGCGAACGATGCCTACGGCAAGGGCTTCCGGGGATGCGGGCTGCTCAATGCGGCCGCCGAGTTCCCGGCCGGACACCCTGCTCGCTCGGCCGTGCGCGCGCACAAGGAGCAGGTGGAGCGGATTCTCGTCGAGAACCTGGAAGTCATGGCCACCGACGCCGAGGCGCTGGAGCTGGCCGAGCACTTCAGCTTCCTCCTCGAAGGAGCCGTCGCACGGGCAGGTCTCGAGGGCACCCCGGCGCGCCTGGAGCACGCCCGAGCCATCGCATCGCGGATGCTGGCCGCACTGTGAAGCGAGGCTCCCCCACCGGCATCTTCGCGGTGCTCGCCGCCGCCCTCCTGTGGGGTACCACGGGGACTGCGGCGACGTTCGCACCGACAGTCGGCCCGCTGGCCATGGGCGCGGCCGCGCTCGGCATCGGCGGGATCCTGCAGGCAGCCATCGCGGCCCCCTCGCTCCGCCGGGAACGACCCGCACTGTCTTCGCAACGTGGGACAGTGCTCGTCGGAGCCGCAGCCGTGCTGATCTACCCGCTGGCCTTCTACAGCTCGATGCATCTGGCTGGCGTCGCGGTCGGCACTGTTGTGTCCCTCGGCTCTGCCCCCATCGCCTCGGGCCTTCTGGAACGAGTGATCGAGCGACGCAGACTCAGCGGCTGGTGGATGCTCGCCGTAGCGCTCGGCATCGCGGGCAGCGCAGTACTGTGCGCTGCGAAGATGCACGACTCGCCGAGCGAGACGCTCCCCACGGTCGCCGGCGTCATCCTCGGCCTGGTTGCTGGCGCAACCTACGCCATGTACTCGTGGAGCGCTCACCGCCTCATGAACCGCGGCGTCGGGCGCGCGGCAGCGATGGGCGCTGTCTTCGGTCTGGGCGGCATTGCGCTGATGCCCGTACTCATGCTCACCGGCGCACCACTCATCGCTTCCGCCCAGCCCATGATGGTCGGGCTCTACATGGCAATGGTCCCGATGTTCCTGGGCTATCTGCTCTTCGGGTACGGCCTCACGCGCGTCACTCTAAGCGCCGCGACAACGCTCACCCTCGCTGAACCCGCAATCGCCGCCCTCCTGGCGGTGGTCATCGTCGGTGAGCGCCTCCCCGCCCTCGGCTGGGTTGGACTGGCGGGCATCTGCGCCTCGCTCCTGGTCCTCTCGCTCGCACCTGCGACACAGGCGCGTGCCGCCGAACCGTCGCGTTCTAGCGAGCTCCCGATAGGTCAGGAAGTCTGAATCAGTCGGCCTGAGATAGACGTCGGGCAAGACCTGGAGATCCGCCCAGGACCGGGATCAAATCACTTGGTGCGGCCCAAATAGCTCTGTGGAGAGGCTAAAGCGCAAATCTAAATTCCACCACGTCGCCGTCCTGCATGACGTAGTCCTTGCCTTCCATGCGGGCCTTGCCCTTCGCGCGAGCCTCGGCCACCGAACCACACTCGACGAGATCGTCGAATGAGATGATCTCAGCCTTGATGAAGCCCTTCTGGAAGTCGGTGTGGATGACGCCGGCGGCCATGGGCGCCGTCCAGCCCTTGCCGATCGTCCAGGCGCGCGTCTCCTTCGGCCCGGCCGTCAGATACGTCTGCAGCCCGAGCGTGTTGAAACCCTTGTGCGCGAGCTGCTCCAGGCCCGGCTCGGTGATACCGACCGACTCGAGCAGCTCCTTCGCGTCGTCCTCGTCGAGCTCGGCGACCTCGGACTCGAGCTGCGCATTGAGGAAGATCGCCTCCGCCGGCGCGACGAGCGCCTGCATCTCGGCCTGGAACGCCTCGTCCGTCAGCTGCGACTCGTCGACGTTGAACACATAGATGAACGGCTTCGCCGTCAGCAGCCCGAGCTCGCGGATCTCGCTCGTGTCGAAACCGACGGAGCTCAGCGTCTTGCCCTCCTCGAGCACCTTCTGCGCGGCCAGGGCAGCGTCATAGACCGACTTCTCGGTCTTCTTGCCCTTGACCTCCTTCTCCAGACGCGGCACAGCCTTCTCCAGCGTCTGCAGATCGGCGAGGATCAGCTCGGTGTTGATCGTCTCCAGATCCGAACTCGGCGACACCTTGCCGTCGACATGGTGCACGTCGTCATCGACGAACGCGCGCACGACCTGGCAGATCGCGTCCGCCTCACGAATGTTGGCGAGGAACTTGTTCCCCAGCCCCTCCCCCTCGGACGCACCCTTGACGATGCCCGCGATGTCGACGAACGACACCGTCGCCGGCAGGATCGCCGCCGAACCGAAGATCTCCGCGAGCTTCTTCAACCGCGGATCCGGCAACGGCACGACACCGACGTTCGGCTCGATCGTTGCGAAGGGATAGTTGGCAGCGAGCACGTTGTTCTTCGTCAGAGCGTTGAACATGGTCGACTTGCCGACGTTGGGGAGACCGACGATTCCGATGGTAAGAGCCACGAGAGAAGAGTCTACGTGCCACCGCCCGCGCCGGCTTCATCCGACGGACGCCTTCGACATCAGCGGCGCTGACACAATGACGCCATGCTCGTGCACCTGCGTCTCAACGTGCCGACGGACCTCACCGACGCCGTCCGCGACACCCTGAGCGACGACGCCCGCCTCACCAACCTCACGCACCTGCGCGGAGCGTCCCTCAAGCCGGTCGGCGACGTCTTCGAAGCCGACGTCGCCCGCGAAGCCGCCACCGCCGTCCTCGACGACCTCAACGCCGTCGGCCTCGGCCACCGCGGCGGCATCGTCATCGACCAACCCCTCGGCACCCCGTTCGACGCCGCGCACGACGTCGAAGAAGCCGCGCACGGCGACCCGGACGACGCCGTCATCTGGCACCTCGTCGAGCGAGAGGCGGAGAAAGCGAGCACACCGACGGCGACCTACCTCGTCTTCCTCTGCATCGCAACAGCCCTCGCGAGCATCGCCGTCATCACCGACTCAGCCGTCCTCGTCGTCGGCGCGATGGTCGTCGGGCCCGAGTTCGCCGTCATCGCCGCGATCTGCACCGGCATCGCCCTCGGACGTTGGCGCCTCGCCGCTCGCAGCGCCGCCACCCTGCTGTGGACGTTCGCTTTCGCCATCGTCGTCATCATGCTCGCCGCCGTGCTAGCGGCCTCGCTCGACGTCGTCTCGGCCGCCGATGTGACACGCCCCCGCCCTCAGACGGGCTTCATCTGGCGCCCCGACCTGTGGTCGTTCATCGTGGCGCTGCTCGCCGGAACGGCCGGGGTGCTCGCCCTGGCGACCGACAAGACGAGCGCCATGGTGGGCGTCTTCATCTCCGTCACGACGGTGCCCGCCGCCGGAAACCTCGCCCTCGGCCTCGCCGTCTTCGACACAGCGGAGATCACCGGATCCGCCGCGCAGCTCGGGATGAACCTGGCCGGAATGATCATCGCGGGCGTGCTGACGCTCATCGTGCAACGCCTCGTCTGGCGCCACCTCAGTGACGCCATGCGCCACCGTTCCTCCGAACGGCGGCTACGCGCGCAACTCGGCCCGAGCCCGACCTCACCCGCCGCCGTCGCCCCACGGGAGCACTGACGCCGCCACCGCACGGTGGTGACAGGCGCCGACCTGGCACCTCCACCGCACACGCAGCGCACCGACAAACCTCGCCGCTCCGGGGTTGTCGGTGGCAGATGCTTGAGTTTCACCCGTGCAGACAACAGCCATCTTCGTGACGTTCGTCGCCGGTCTCGCTCTCGGAGCCCTCGCCATGTGGGTCGCCCTGCGACGCACGGCCGTGACCCCGACGGACGAGGTCGCACAGCTCGCGGCGGCGCAAGCCGAACGCGACGTGCTGCGCGAACGCATCGTCGACCTCGAGGCGACGGTGAGCGACGACGCGCAGACGGCCGCACTTCTGGGGCCCCTGCGTGACGCCCTGAGCCGCGTCGAGCGCCAGGTCGCGACGCTGGAACGCGACCGTGTCGAGCAGTTCAGCTCCGTCGACGTCGCCCTGCGGCGCGTCACCGCGACGACCGACGAGCTGCGGCGCGAGACCTCATCGCTGGCCGGTTCGCTCAACGCCTCGAGCGTGCGCGGGCAGTGGGGCGAATCGCAGTTGCGGCGCATCCTCGAGCTGTCGGGCATGCTGCGTCGCTGCGACTTCGACGAGCAGTGGCGCGGGCGCAACGACACCGGTGACGACGTGCGCCCCGACGTCGTCGTCCATCTGCCGGGCGAGCGTTCGCTCGTCATCGATGCCAAGGCGCCGCTGAGTGCGTTCCTCGCGGCGCAGGAGGCGGACCTCGACGAACGCGCCCGCAGCGCCGCGTTGGGGCGCCACGCCAAGCAGCTGCGCTCGCACGTCGACACGCTCGCCTCGAAGCGTTACTGGACGGCACTGCCGCAGGCGCCCGCGTTCGTCATCTGCTTCGTGCCGGGCGACGCCATTCTCGCGTCCGCGCTCAATGCCGACCCCGGTTTGCTCGAGGAGGCGATGGAGCGTCACGTCGTGCTCGCCTCGCCGAGCACCCTCATCGCGACGATGCGCAGCGTCAGCGCGATGTGGCAGCAGGCGACGCTCGAGGAGAACGCGCGTGAGCTGCTGACGCTCGGCCGCGAGCTCTACGACCGCATCGGAGTGCTCGCCAAGCACACCCACGATCTCGGCGGCTCGTTGCGACGCAGCGTCGAGGCGTACAACCTGTTCGTCGGCTCGCTCGAGAGCCGCGTGCTCGTCACCGCGCGCCGGATGCACGACCTCGACGTCTCCGCCACCCCGCCGCGTGGCGTCGCGCCCCTCGACGTGACGCCGCGCCCACTCACCCACGAGGCGCTGCTCGAGCCCGTGCTGGCCGAACCCACGCCGGCCGACCCCGCGCCGGGCAACCCCTCGGACGAGCGGGGCTGACGGTGCGCGGCCGGGCATGCTGGATGGGATGTCGAAGGCCCCCGCTCCGACATGGAGCGAGGGCCCGGCGCCCGCACGCGTCAGCGTGGCGGCATGTCTCAGTGAAGCGAGTCGGCGCCCTGGGCGACCTGCTCGCCGCCGCGCATCGAGTCGGACATGCCGCGCGCCTTGAGGTCACGGCGCAGTTCGTTGGGCAGCGCGAACAGCAGGCTCTCCTCGGCGGCGACGATCGGCTTGACGTCCTCATAGCCGCGGGCGGCGAGGTAGTCGAGCACGCCCCGCACGAGGATCTCCGGCACCGATGCCCCCGAGGTCACACCGACGGTCGTGACCCCGTCGAGCCATGCCTCGTCGAGCTCATCGGCGTAGTCCACGAGGTGCCCGGCGCGCGAACCGTGCTCCAGCGCCACCTCGACGAGACGGACCGAGTTCGACGAGTTGCGCGAGCCGACGACGATCATGAGGTCGCACTCGGGCGCCATCTGCTTGACGGCGAGCTGACGGTTCTGCGTCGCATAGCAGATGTCGTCGCTCGGCGGATCCTGCAGGTGCGGAAACTTCTCGCGCAACCGGCGCACCGTCTCCATCGTCTCGTCGACGCTCAGCGTCGTCTGCGACAACCACACGACGCGCTCCGGGTCGCGCACCTCGACGTTGACGACATCGTCGGGCCCGTCGACGAGCGTGATGTGCTCGGGCGCCTCACCCGCAGTGCCGACGACCTCCTCGTGCCCCTCGTGCCCGATGAGCAGGATGTCGTAGTCCTGGCTCGCGAAGCGCGTGGCCTCGCGGTGCACCTTCGTGACGAGCGGGCATGTGGCGTCGATCGTCTTGAGGCTCAACGCCTTCGCCTCCTCGTGAACGACGGGAGCGACCCCGTGCGCAGAGAAGATGACGGTCGCGCCCTCGGGCACCTGGTCGGTCTCGTCGACGAAGATCGCGCCGCGTTTCTCGAGCGTCGTCACGACATGCTTGTTGTGGACGATCTCCTTGCGCACGTACACCGGCGGGCCGTAGAGGTCGAGAGCCTTCTCGACGGTGATGACGGCCCGATCCACGCCCGCGCAGTATCCGCGCGGCGCGGCCAGGAGAACTCGCTTCGTCTGGGTATCCACGCTCACCATCGTAACGACCACGACCACGACCACGGCCTTCGACGCCGAGCGAGTGCGAGCGGCATCACGCGCCCTGGGGATGCGAACGCGAGCGCCGCAGACTGTTCGCTCCCGCAGAGCGCACCTCACCGCCGCATTCGTCCTTCGCGCCTGAGCCGGGCGCCTCGCCCCCGTAGAGTTGCCCCGTGACGAGCACACCCCCAGGCACGGGCACGCCGGCGGGCCTTCCGGCCCTCGCGGGCGACACGACCGCCGAGCAGCCGTGGCCGGTGCGCTTGCTCAGCATGAAGATCGCGCAGTACGTCGATCGCATGTCGCCGCTGTGGGTCGAGGGGCAGATCGTGCAACTCAACATCCGCGCCCGCACCGCGTATTTGACGCTGCGGGACGCCGACGTCGACATGTCCCTCTCCCTCACCGTTCCGACGAACACGCTCAACGCGATGGGCCCCGCGGTTCGTGAAGGGGCGCGCGTCGTCGTGCACGCCAAACCGACGTTCTGGACGAAGCGCGGCAGCCTCATGATGGAGGGCCGTACGATGCGGCCCGTCGGCGAGGGCGAACTGCTCCTGCGCCTCGAACAGCTCAAGCGCACGCTCGCCGCAGAGGGCCTGTTCGCCCCCGACCGCAAACGGCCGCTGCCGTTCCTGCCCCGCGTCATCGGGCTCATCACCGGCCGCGAGGGCGCTGCCGAGAACGACGTCGTCGAGAACGCGCGACGCCGTTGGCCGGCCGCCCGCTTCGAGATCCGCCACGTTCCCGTCCAGGGCCCCGACTGCGTCACCGCCGTCAGCGGCGCCCTGCGCGAACTCGACGGTCTCGACCACGTCGACGTCATCGTCATCGCGCGCGGCGGCGGCTCCTTCGAGGACCTGCTCGGGTTCAGCAACGAGACGCTCGTGCGGGCCGTCAGCGCCGCGCGCACTCCCGTCGTCAGCGCCATCGGGCACGACGTCGACACGCCGCTGCTCGATCACGTCGCCGACCGACGCGCCTCGACCCCGACGGACGCCGCCAAGCTCGTCGTACCGGATCTGGCCGCCGAACAGACCGCCCTCGCGCAACACCGCGCGCGGCTCAGCCAAGGCCTGCGCGGCCGCTTCGCCGCCGAACGGCGCCACCTCAACTCCCTCGTCGGGCGGCCCGTGCTGCGCGAACCGGGCACCCTCGTCACCCAGCAACGCGACGAGGTCGACCGCCTCACGAACCGCAGCGCCTACGCGATGCGGCAGCGTCTCACCCGCGCGCGCGACCAGATCGCTCACGGGCGCGCCCAGGTGGTCGCCCTGTCCCCGCAGAAGACCCTCGACCGCGGGTACGCCGTCGTCCAACACGCCGACGGCTCCCTCGTCATGGCCCGCGACGACGTCAGCGTCGACGACATCCTCAAGGTGACCGTGTCGCAGGGCAACTTCGCCGTCACGCCCTACAGCGGCAAACCGCGGACGCGCCGAGCGGGTACGCCGACGACAACGAAGGCGCGCACGGCTGCATCGTCGAAGAAAGCGACGCAGGGACGCGCGTCCGATGCCCCGAAGGCCAAGAAGAAGACTGCACCGGCGACGGCTGGCGACGACGCGGCGCCCACCACCACCCGATCCGAGACCACCGAGGACGACGCATGAGCGACTCGCACGAGGCACCCGCGAACGAGGCGTCCGACGACGTCATGAACCACGACTCGACCGATGCCGCCCAGGCCGGCACCCCTGGTACCGTGCCCGCGAGCGCGCCCGACGCCGCGAACGCCGACATTGCGAGCATGGGTTACGAACAGGCTCGCGACGAGCTCGCCCAGATCGTCACGACGCTCGAAGGTGGTCGCGCGCCGCTCGAGGAGAGCATGCGGCTGTGGGAGCGCGGCGAGGCCCTCGCCGATCACTGCACGCGGTGGCTCGACGGGGCACAGTCGCGCATCGAAGAAGCCGTCGCGCGCCGAGAGAACGGCAGCGAACGAGCCTGACGCGCCGCGCGCCGGGCACTACGCGCGCCCGGCCTGAGCGCGTCCGAGTTCAGCGTTCCCGACGCTCGCGTTCGCTCACTTCGCGATCTGGCTGTACGGCTTGGCCGCCGTGGCGATCTGCTGCAACTGGGCCCACGAGCCCTTGCCGGTGACGACGGTGTCGAGCCCGGCGAGCGGCTGCGAGCGCACGAGCCCCTTCTGGCCCGACTGCATCTCGACCTTGCGCCAGTTCACGCCGCCGAGGTCGACGCTGCCGGCATCAGAGCCGGATGCAACGTCCTTGATCCACGCCGCGCCGCCGTCCTTGCGCTGCTGGATCGAGACGTAGTCCTCACCGTCACCCTGATAGCCCGCGCGCCAACGCTCCGCGTGATCCTTGTCGCCCGGCACGATCGCGACGTTGACGGCACGCCACGGCGAACCGAGCCCGTCGGCGACGGCGACGTCCCAGTGCTTCGTCGACGACACCTCGCGCGCGATCTGTGACGCCTGCACGGTGGGCAGTTTCGTGGCCCCCTGACGAGGAATGAGGGCCAAAATCACCAAACAGCCGGCGATACAAGCGATCATGGACAGGACCATGCTCTTGGCGTTTCCCTGCATCCCGCGCCGCTTCGGCGGAGGGGGCGGGGGCATGGCCGGCGCTGACGCAGGCTGTGTCGGCTCGGTGGTCGTGGCCTTCTCGTGCGGGGTACTCACTCCCCCATGTTCGCCGACGCACCCGCGTCAGCGGAAACCGGGGCGGTCCGCCGCCCCGGCCACGCCGCCTCGAGCACCGCGGGAGCCAGCCGCCACACCAGTGCGACATCGAGGAGACACCGACCGTGACATCGAAGCTGCCCACCTACCAGATCCCCGACCGCAACCTGGCGCTCGAACTCGTGCGCGTCACCGAGTCGGCCGCCATGGCCGCCGGCCCCTGGGTCGGTCGCGGTGAGAAGAACCTCGCGGACGGCGCCGCCGTCGAGGCGATGCGCACCCTCATCTCGACGGTGAGCATGAACGGCACCGTCGTCATCGGCGAGGGCGAGAAGGACGAGGCCCCGATGCTGTTCAACGGTGAGCAGGTGGGCGACGGCACGGGCCCTGACGTCGACGTCGCCGTCGACCCGATCGACGGCACGACGCTGACGGCGAAGGGCATGCCGAACGCCGTCTCCGTCCTCGCCGTCAGTGAGCGCGGCTCGATGTACGACCCGAGTGCCGTGTTCTACATGGACAAGCTCGTCACCGGCCCCGAGGCCGCAGACGTCGTCGACATCCGCCTGCCCGTCGCCGAGAACATCCGCCGCATCGCGAAGGCCAAGAACACGACGAACAACGGCGTCACGGTCGTGCTGCTCGATCGCCCGCGCCACGAGCCGCTCGCGCAGGAGATCCGTGACGCCGGCGCGCGCATCAAGTTCATCTCCGACGGTGACGTCGCCGGTGCCATCATGGCCGCCCGCCCCAACACGGGTGTCGACCTGTTGCTCGGCATCGGCGGCACGCCTGAGGGCATCATCACCGCGTGCGCGATCAAGTGCATCGGCGGCGTCATCCAGGGCCGTCTTGCGCCGAAGGACGACGAGGAGAAGCAGCGCGCGCTCGACGCGGGCCACGACGTCAATCGTGTGCTGACGACGAACGATCTCGTCCGCGGCGACAACTGCTTCTTCGTCGCGACGGGCATCACCGACGGTGAACTGCTCAAGGGTGTGCGCTACCGCGAGAACGGCTGCACGACGAGCTCGCTCGTCATGCGCAGCAAGAGCGGTACCGTACGAACCATCGAGGCCGAGCACCGCCTGAGCAAGGTGGCTGAATACGCTTCGGAGCAGTACCAGTAAGTCGGGGCAGCGCATGACGCCGGCCGCGGCGACGAGACGCCAGGAGCCGACGCATGACCCAGCCCAATACCGCCACCACGCTCGTCATCGGTGAGGCCCTCATCGACGTCGTCCATCCTCGCGACGGCGAGAGCGCGGAACACGTCGGTGGCAGCCCGCTCAACGTCGCGGTCGGGCTGTCGCGCCTCGGCCACCCCGCCGTCCTCGCCACGCACCTCGGTGAGGACGAGCGGGGTCACCGCATCCAGCGCCTGCTCACCGACGAGGGCGTCGAGCTGACGGTCGCGAGCTTCGACCTCGACGCCACGTCGACAGCTCAGGCCCACCTCGATGACGACGGCGCCGCAACGTACGACTTCGCCATCGACTGGCCGGCGGTCACGGGCCTGCCGACGGATGTCGCGCACGTCCACACCGGCTCGATCGGCGCCTCGCTCACCCCGGGCTCCGCGTCGGTCTTCGAGGCGTTGAAGGCCGCTCACGCGTCCGCGACGACGTCGTTCGACCCGAACGTGCGCCCCTCCCTCATGGGCAGCCCCGACGACGAGCGCGAGCGCGTCGAGCAGTTCTGCGGGTACGTCGATGTCATCAAGTCCTCCGACGAGGACGCGCAGTGGCTCTACCCGGGCAGCAGCGTCGAGGAGATCGCCGAGTTGTGGGCCGGCCTCGGGCCGCGACTCGTCATCATCACCCGCGGCGGTGACGGAGCGCACGTCCGCCTCGCCGAGAGCGGCACCTTCGAGGTGGCCGGGCGCTCCGTCGAGGTCGCCGACACCGTCGGCGCCGGCGACTCGTTCATGTCAGGGCTCATCTCGGGGCTGCTCGACCTCGGGCTGCTCGGCGGTGTCGAGGCCCGTCAGCGCCTCGCGCACGCCCGCGAGGACGACGTGCGCCCCGCCCTCGCGCGCGCCATCGCCACATCCTCGACGACGGTGACGCGCGCCGGCTCGAACCCGCCCACGCGTGAAGAGATCGCCGGCCTCTGAGCCCGCACCAGGTCTCGACGCTTGCGCCACTGCACCCGGCCCACAACCACGGCCCGACGGCGACACAGCACAGCCATGCCGAGCACCGTCCTTGCGAGGGCAGCATCCTTGCAACGCAGCCCCACCGCGCAGTATTCGGACGCCGCACGAACACAGCACGAGGGCCCGCATCGTCACCGATGCGGGCCCTCGACCTCTACTGGAGCGTGACCTCAACCGATGCTCGGGGTGAGCCCGAGCATGAGGCTCACATCAACGCTCAGACGTCCGTTCCTCCGGAGATGGCGCCGCGGGCGTCACGCTCCTTGGCACGCTGCAGCGCGGCCTTGCGCTGCTTCTCCGAGTTCGCGGCGATCTGGGTGGCCTTCTCCTCGTTGCGCGTGTAGTTGTGGCCCGATTCCGGGTCGAACACGTGCATGTGTGCCGGGTCGAACGCGAACTCGACCTCGTCGCCCTCGAAGATCTGCGAGCGAGCGTCGAGGTTGACGACGAGCTGGCTGCGAGCGCCCTCACCGTCGAGGTCCTTCTCGAGCGCGTCGAGGTGCTGCTTCGCGGCCGGGTCCTGCTCGAACGGGATGTAGGCGTACTGCTCGTTGCCGAGCCACTCCGTCTGGTCGACGACGGCCTTGAACGTCGCACCACCGGAGACCGGGTTGACCTCGGCGTCCTTGATGTACTCGGGGCGGATGCCGACGATGACGATGTCCTTGCCCGCGACGTCGCGGGCAAGCTGCTCCGTCATCGGCACGGTCGCGAACGGCAGGCGCAGCGTGGTGCCCTCGACGCGTGCGGGTACGAAGTTCATCGGCGGCGAGCCGATGAAGCCCGCGACGAAGAGGTTGGCGGGCTGTTCGTACAGCTCGCGCGGGCTCGCGCACTGCTGCAGCACGCCCTTCTTCAGCACGGCGACGCGGTCACCGAGCGTCATGGCCTCGGTCTGGTCGTGCGTGACGTAGATCGTCGTGATGCCGAGGCGACGCTGCATGCGCGCGATCTCCGTCCGCATCTGCCCGCGCAGCTTGGCGTCGAGGTTCGACAGCGGCTCGTCGAACAGGAACGCGTCGGCGTCGCGGACGATCGCGCGGCCCATCGCGACACGCTGACGCTGACCACCGGAGAGGTTGCCGGGCTTGCGCTCGAGGTGCTCGTCGAGTTCGAGCATCTTGCTCGCCTCGCGCACCTTGCGCTGGATCTCGTCATCGCTCACCTTGCCCTTGTTGAGCCGCAGCGGGAACGCGATGTTCTCGAACACCGTCAGGTGCGGGTAGAGGGCGTAGTTCTGGAACACCATCGCGAGGTTGCGGTCGCGCGGTGCGAGGTCGTTGACGCGCTTGCCGTTGATCTCGAGGTCACCGGAGGTGATGTCCTCGAGGCCGACGACCATGCGCAGCAGCGTCGACTTACCGCAGCCGGACGGGCCGACGAGGATCATGAACTCGCCGTCGGCGATGTCGAGGCTGACGTCGTTGACGGCCGGGAATCCGTCGCCGTACTTCTTGACGATGTTCTTGAGCTGGATGCTGGACATGAGGTGTCTCTCCTAAAGAGGCGGGCGTCAGCCCTTGACGGCGCCGGAGGTGAGGCCGGAGACGATCCGACGCTGGAAGATCAGGACGAGGATGATGACGGGGATCGTCACGATGACGGCGGCCGCGGCGATGGCGCCCGTCGGCTGCGTGAACTGGCTGGCGCCGGTGAAGAAGCTCAGCGCGGCGGGCACCGTGCGGGCGTTGCCCGACGTCAGCGAGATGGCGAACACGAAGTCGTTCCACGCCGTGAAGAACGTGATGATGGCCGTCGTGAAGACACCCGGGCCGGCGAGCGGCGCGATGACCTTGCGGAACGCCTGCCACGACGTCGCACCGTCGACCTGGGCGGCCTGCTCCATCTCCCACGGGATCTGCTGGAAGAACGCGGACAGTGTCCAGATCGCCAGCGGCAGCGTCAGCGCGAGGTACGGGATGACGAGGCCGGGGATCGTGTCGAACAGCCCGATCTGACGCCACATGTTGAACAGCGGCGTCACCATCGCGATGACGGGGAAGAACGAGACGGCGAGCGCCATCGTCAGGATCATCTTCTTGCCCGGGAAGTCGAGGCGGGCGATCGCGTAGGCGCAGAACGTCGCGAGGATGACAGAGATCAGCGTGGCGAGCAGCGACACCACGATCGAGTGCCACAGCGCCGGCATGAACAGGTCGGACGCCCCGCCCTTGAGGATCAACTCGTAGTTGTCCCAGCTCGGGTGCGTCGGGAAGAAGTTGCCGAAGCTGTTCTCCTTGCCCGTCGTGTCCGTGAGGGCGGCGTCGCTCTTGAGCGACAGCGCGAAGATCCACACGAGCGGCAGCAGCGTCCAGATCATGACGGGGATGGCGAAACCGAACATCCCCCACTTGGCCTTGTTCGAGACGTTGGTTTCCATCAGTTGTTCCTCCCGGCAGCGAGGTCGACCTTGAAGCCCTTGACGAAGATCGCCGCGATGATGAGCACGCAGAGGAAGAGGATGACGGCGAGGGCGGAGCCCATGCCGATCTCCACGCGATCGATCGCCTCACGGGAGACGAGCATCGAAAGGCTCGTCGTGTCATTGGCGCCGCCGGTCATGACGTACGGGTTGTCGAAGATGCGGAAGGCGTCGAGCGTGCGGAACAGCAGGGCGACCATGATGGCGGCCTTCATGTTCGGCAGGATCACCTTCGTGAGGCGCTGCCACCAGGTGGCGCCGTCGACCTTGGCGGCCTCCTCCATCGAGGAGTCGACCTGTGCGAGGCCCGTCAGCAGCAGCAGTGACATGAACGGCGTCGTCTTCCAGATCTCCGACAGGCAGATGACGAACAGCGAGCTGCCCCGCTGACCGAACCAGTCGTAGTCGAGCGGGAACGAGCCGAACGTCAGGGTGTGCAGCCAGTGGTTGACGAAGCCGGTGCTGACGTCGAAGCCGAACTTCCACGCGAACGCGGAGACGACCGTGATGATCGCGTACGGCAGCAGGACGACGGTGCGCAGCGTGCGTCGTGGCATGACGATCTTGTTCATGAGCATCGCGATGGCGAAGCCGAGGATCAGCTCGACGACGACCGTGACGATCGTGATGATGAGCGTCGTGCCCATGGCGTTCCAGAACAGCGAGTCCTTGAGCGCGGAGGCGTAGTTCTGGAACCACACGAACTTCTTGCCCGCCGGGTCGGTGAGGCGGTACTTGAAGAACGACAGGTACAGCGCGTTGAGGATCGGGTACAGCGTCACGAGACACATGACGACGAACGCCGGCCCCGCGAGCTTCCACCCGAGGTTGCGCTCGGCGCGTGCGCGATCGGAGAGCGGCGCCTTCTTGCGCTTCGCCCCCGTTGCGACACCGGTGGCCGCACTCTTCTCCATGGATGCAGCGGTACTCACAGCAGGGCCTTCCCCTTCAGGACGTCGAGGATGAACTTCTGGGCCTCGGCCGGAGTGTTCGGCGTCACCTTCGACGGCGGCGAGAACTGCTGCTGCAGAGCCCCGGAGATGTCGCCCCAGTAGGGCGAGAGCGGACGCGGCACGGCCTTGTCCAGCGAGGTGCGGATCTGGGCGGCGATCCCGTTCGGGAAGGCCTTCTTGACGTCCGCCGAGTCGTACGAGGCCTTGCGGCTGCTCGGGTTGCCCGAGGCAACCATGTACGCCGTCGTGTTCTTCTCGTTCGTGATGCACTCCGCCGCCTGGTAGGCGAGGTCGGTGTGCTTCGAGTTCTTGCCGACGGCGAGCTGGATACCACCGAACGGAGGCGCGGCGTCGTGCGAGGCGTCGGTGCGCGGGTAGACCGCGGCCGCCACGTCCTCGGCCACCTTCGGCGCGGCCTTCTGGATGGCACCGTAGGAGTAGGGCCAGTTGACGAGGAAACCGCCGCTCGGCGACTGGAACAGCGTCAGCGACGCCGTCTCGTCGGACGAACCGATCGCGGGGCCGCCGACGCCCGACGTCGCGACCTTGTTGATGATCGACGCGGCCTTCTTGCCGGCGTCCGAGTCGAGGCCGAGCTTGATGTTCTCGTACGTCGCACTCGGGTCCTCGACGATCTTGCCGCCGCCGCCCGCGACGAGCGCGTTGATCCACACGGCGTAGCCCTCGTAGAGCTTGCCCTGGACGCCGACGTTCGTCTTCGTCTTCTTCGCGGCGTCGATGACCTGATCCCACGTCACCGGCTTGCTCATGTCGAGACCGGCCTTCTGCGCGACCGACTTCTTGTACCAGAGCAGCTGCGTGTTCGCCCAGAACGGCACGGACGTCAGCTTGCCCTTGTACATCGAGGCGTCGATGGAGCTCTGGACGCGGTCCTCCGTGAAGTTCTTCTGCATCGACTCCGGCACGGGCGCGAGGTAGCCCGCAGCAGCGAACTCGGTGACGAACGCCGGGTCGGTGCTCATGAGGTCCATCGAGCTGTCGCCCGCGGCGAGGCGACGCAGCAGCTGCGTGCGCTGGTCGGAGGCCGAGTTCGGCAGCAGCTCGACCTTGATCTTGTACTTGCCGCCGGAGGCCTTCGTGCAGTTCGCGGCGAGTGTGGCCTGGCCACCCTTGGAGGCGTCGGAGTTGCCGACGTCCGGGTTGATGTACCAGGTCAGCGTGGGCGTGCCGCCCCCGCTGTCGCCACCGCACCCGGCGAGCGCGGTCGTCGCGAGCATCGCCATCGATGCTGCGGCAGCCACTCGCCTGCGTGACTTGGATGTGTTCATGAACACCGCTCCATCCTTGTTAATCGACAACTCATCATCCACGCACGCTGTGATGGACGCCATACTTGCACCGCCAGGGAGACCAAACGGTTATTGAGCCGTTACACGATCGCGCGATCAGGGGTGCTACGTTCGCCCTCCCCGCCTGCGATCTGCGTCCACATCTGCGATTTTCGTCAGCATTCACACCCCACCCGCGCATGCCCTGACGGCGGCGCCGCCGGCTCGTCGGGCCGCAGCCGCGTCGCGCTCCGATAGTCTCCACGCATGGCTGATTTCGCGTACTCCGACCTGCTGCCCACCGGCGAGGACACGACCACCTACCGCAAGCTGACGAGCGACGGGGTGCGCACGCTCGAGGGCCCCGGCGGGCGCACCTTCCTCGAGGTCGACCCCTCGGCCCTGGAGACGTTGTCGGCCACCGCGATGCACGACATCGCGCACTACCTGCGTACGTCTCACCTCGCGCAGCTGCGCAAGATCCTCGACGATCCCGAGGCGAGCAACAACGACAAGTTCGTCGCGCTCGACCTGCTCAAGAACGCGAACATCGCGGCGGCGGGCGTCCTGCCGATGTGTCAGGACACGGGCACGGCGATCGTCATGGGCAAGAAGGGTTCGCAGGTGCTCGTCGCGCGTGACGAGCACGACCCCGCTCCCGACGAGGCGTCGCTCGCGGAGGGCGTCTACGACGCGTACACGAAACTCAATCTGCGCTACAGCCAGATGGCGCCGCTGACGATGTGGGACGAGAAGAACACCGGCTCGAACCTGCCCGCGCAGATCGAGATCTACGCCGACAGCCAGCCGGGCCACGAGACCACCTACAAGTTCCTCTTCATGGCCAAGGGCGGCGGCAGCGCCAACAAGTCGTTCCTGTACCAGGAGACGAAGGCTATCCTCAACCCCAAGCGCATGCTCGAGTTCCTCGACGAGAAGCTGCGCAGCCTCGGCACCGCCGCGTGCCCGCCGTACCACCTCGCCGTCGTCATCGGCGGCACGAGCGCCGAGTTCGCGCTCAAGACCGCGAAGTACGCGAGCGCGAAGTACCTCGACGAGCTGCCGACGTCCGGTGACGCCGCCACCGGCCACGGCTTCCGCGACCCGGAGCTCGAGGAGCAGATCCTCGAACTGACGCGCAACTTCGGCATCGGCGCGCAGTTCGGCGGCAAGTACTTCTGTCACGACGTGCGCGTCGTCCGCCTCCCGCGCCACGGCGCGTCGCTGCCCGTCGCGATCGCCGTCAGCTGCTCGGCCGACCGTCAGGTGCTCGGCAAGATCACGCGCGAGGGCGTGTTCATCGAGCAGCTCGAGACCGACCCGGCGCAGTTCCTGCCCGACGTCACCGAGGCGCACCTCATCGAGAGCGGCGACGAGGCAACCGGCGCGGGCTCGACCGGCAAGGGCGCCGCCGTCGACATCGACCTGAGCCGCCCGATGGACGAGATCCGCGCCGAGCTGAGCGAGCATCCCGTCAAGACCCGCCTTTCGCTGACGGGGACGCTCGTCGTCGCGCGCGACATCGCGCACGCGAAGATCAAGGAGCGCCTCGACGCCGGCGAGGAGATGCCGCAGTACCTCAAGGACCACCCGGTCTACTACGCAGGCCCCGCGAAGACGCCGGAGGGCATGGCGTCCGGTTCGTTCGGGCCGACGACGGCCGGGCGCATGGATTCGTACGTCAAGCAGTTCCAGGCCGCCGGCGGCTCGATGGTGATGCTCGCCAAGGGCAACCGCAGCGCCCAGGTGACGGAGGCCTGCCAGGAGTACGGCGGGTTCTACCTCGGCTCGATCGGCGGCCCGGCCGCGCGTCTCGCCCTCGACTGCATCAAGAAGGTCGAGGTGCTCGAATACCCTGAGCTCGGCATGGAGGCCGTGTGGAAGATCGAGGTCGAGAACTTCCCCGCGTTCATCGTCGTCGACGACAAGGGCAACGACTTCTTCGCCGCCACGGCGAAGCCGACCGCCATGACCATCACCACCCGCCCCGGCCTGAGCTGACGGCGCCGACGTCATCACCAAGGAGCCACCATGAGCAGCACCCTCACGCCGCAGCAGGCCTGGGACACCCTCGTCGAGGGCAACCGACGCTTCGTCTCCGGCACGACGCAGCGCCCGCACAGTGACGGCGAGCGCCGGCGCGAGCTCGTCGCCGGGCAGGCACCCCAGGCCGTCATCTTCGGGTGCGGCGACTCCCGCGTGCCGGCCGAGATGATCTTCGACCAGGGCCTCGGCGATCTGTTCGTCGTGCGCACCGCGGGCCACGTGCTTGACCCCAGCGTGCTCGGCTCGATCGAGTTCGGCACCGAGGTGCTGCGCGCACCGCTCGTCGTCGTGCTCGCGCACAAGAGCTGCGGCGCCATCAACGCGACGCTCGCCGCCGAGGAGACCGGCGACATGCCGCCGGGGTACCTCCACACGATCATCGAGCGCGTCATGCCGTCGATCCTGCACGGGCGCAAGCACGGGCTGACGACCGGCGAGCAGTTCGAGGCCGAGCATGCCCGGGCGACGAGCGAGCTCCTCCCCCAGCGCAGTCAGCTGATCCGTGATCGCATCGACGCCGGCCGGCTCGCCGTCGTCGCCGTGCACTACGACATCGGTGAGGGCGAGGCGCACGTCGTCGGCACCCTGGGTGACATCACGGCCTGATCGTCCGCCGCTGTCGCCATGCCGCCATCCCCAGCGGGTGGCGGCACGCCTGATGTCGCGGCACGCACAGGCTGCTGTGCGCCCCTCCCGGGCCACTCGCACACTCCGGGGCCTCGGGAGGGCCCGCAGGGACGTTCGGCCCTGACGCGGCGGGCCGGCTCGGCCTACCGTCAGTGGTGACCCGACGTCTTGTCCGGGAACCCGCCGACGAAATGAGCCGTCATGCCCAAGCCCCCCGTTCGCGTTGCCGTCAGCGGAGCCGCTGGCGCCATCGGTTACAGCCTCCTCTTCCGCATCGCCGCGGGTGAACTGCTCGGCCCCGACCAGCCCGTAGAGCTGCGCCTGCTCGAGGTCGACGAAGCGCTCCGCAAGCTGGAGGGCACCGTCATGGAGCTGCAGGACTGCGCGTTCCCAATGCTCGCAGGCACCGAGACCGGCTCCGACGCGCGCCGCATGTTCGACGGCGTCAGTCACGCGCTGCTCGTCGGCGCGAAGCCGCGCGGGCCGGGCATGGAGCGCGGCGACCTGCTCGAGGTCAACGGCCACATCTTCGGCCCGCAGGGAGAGGCGCTCAACGACGCTGCCGCCGATGAAGTGCAGGTCACCGTCACCGGCAACCCGGCGAACACGAACTGCCTCATCGCGATGCATGCGGCACGTGACATCCCGAACGAACGCTTCAGCGCGCTGACGCGCCTCGACCAGAACCGCGCCGTCGCGCAGCTCGCCGCGAAGACGGGTGCGAGCGTCACCGACATCCACGACGTCATCATCTGGGGCAACCACAGCGCCACGCAGTACCCGGACGTCACGCACGCGACGATCCATGGCCGTGCCGCGCGCCTCGAGGTGGGCGATGACGCCTGGCTCAACGACGTCTTCATCCCGACGGTCGCGAAGCGCGGCGCCGCGATCATCGACGCCCGAGGCGCGTCGTCAGCGGCGAGCGCCGCGAGCGCGACGATCGATCACGCCCGCGACTGGGCTCTCGGCACCGACCGGATCGTCTCCATGGCCGTGCCGTCGGACGGCTCCTACGGCGTGCCCGAGGGGCTCGTGTCGAGCTTCCCCGTCACCGTCACCGAGCGCGCCTGGCGGATCGTTCCCGACCTCACGATCGACGAGTTCAGCCGCGCCCGCATCGACGCGAGCGTCGCCGAGCTCGAGAGCGAGCGCGACGCCGTCCGCGCACTCGGGCTCATCTGAGCCCAACGACTCGCGGCGGCGCGTCAGGAGACCAGGGGGTTCCTGACGCGCGCCGACGTGCATCCCACGAACCGTAGGGCCCGAGCGACCGGGGCCGTCTGACGTAGCCGGCACGACTGGTGAACCGCAGGACGTCACAGCGTCATGACGAGCTACCGACGAACCTCACCATCCGGTCGAACGCCTCGTCGAGCTCATCGCTCGCGACAGCGAGGCTCATCCGCATGAACCGGTGCCCGTCGACGGGGTCGAAGTCGATCCCGGGGGTGATGGCGACGCCCGTCGCGGCGAGCACGTCGGCGCACCAGCGCGCGGAGTCGTCGGTGAGGTGCTCGACGTCGCACCAGGCGTAGAACGCGCCGTCCGGTGGCGCGTAGGTCGTCACCCCGATCTCGGGAAGGCGCCGCTGCACCAACTCACGATTGCGCCGGTACGTCTCGACGTGCTCCTCCAGCTCACCGCGTGCCGCCTCGCCGAGGGCCGCGAGCGCCGCATGCTGTGACACGGCCGGCGGGCAGATCGTGAGATTCGAGGCGAGAATGGCGACGCGTCGGCGCAGGTGCGCGGGCACGAGCATCCACCCGACGCGCCAACCCGTCATGGAGAAGAACTTCGACACCGAACCGATGACGGCGCCCTGGCGCGACGTCTGCCACGCGCTCGACGTCGCGCGCCCGAACGAGATGCCGTGGTAGATCTCGTCGCTGACGAGCAGCACGCCGTGCGCGTCGCACCAGCGCGCGATGGCTGCGAGTTCGTCCGCGTCGATGATCGTGCCCGTCGGGTTGGCGGGGCTCGCGACGACGAGCCCCTTCGGCGCGGCGCCGCGCGCGACACGTTCCGCCTCGAGCATCGCGACGGTGGGTTGGTAGCGCACCTCGGCGCCGCACGCGAGCTCCACGACGGACGTCCCCAGCGCCCGCAGCGTGTTGCGGTAGGCGGGGTAGCCTGGGCGGGTCATCCACACCTCGTCGCCGCCGTCGAACGCAGCGAGGAACAGCAGCGTGAACGCGCCCGACGACCCGGTCGTGACGATGACGTCGTCAGCACTCACGTCGTCGACGCCGAGGTCGCGGTGATACGCGGCGATCGCCTCACGCAGCGGCCGGATGCCGACCGTCTCGGTGTACCCGAGCGCATCGGCCTCGATCGCCGCGACGGCCGCCTCCCGGGCTGCGCGCGGCGCGCCCGTCGAGGGCTGGCCGGCGCACAGGCTGATGACGTCGCCGTGCGTACGCTGACGTTCCGCTGCCGCGGCGAGCACCTCCATGACGTGGAACGGCTCGACGTCGCTGCGTCGACTCGGCTGGGCGGCTGGCAGGCTCATGCCTGCCACTGTGACACACCCCGCACGCGTGACGGCCGTCGGCGCTGTCCGTCAGCTCCCGTCGACAGCTCGCCGGGCCACCACACGACTGGGAGGCACACGACTGCGCCCAGATGCACCCGGGTGCATCTGGGCGCAGGACGAAAGCGCGCAGCCGGCAGTTCAGTCGATCGACAGCTCGCGCTTGACGACGTCGGCGAGGTGCGTCGCGACGGCCTGCGCGCGTTCGGCGGTGTCGGCCTCGACCATGACGCGCACGACCGGTTCGGTGCCCGACTTGCGCAGCAGCACGCGCCCGGCGCCGGCGAGGTCGCTCTCGGCGGCGCGCACAGCGGCCTGCACGCCGTCGTGCGAATCGACGGCCGACTTGTCGACCCCCTTGACGTTGATGAGCTTCTGCGGCATCCGCTGCATGACGGCGCCGAGCTGGGCGAGCGAGCGCCCACTCGAGGCCACGCGGGCAGCAAGGAGCAGGCCCGTGAGCACGCCGTCACCGGTCGTGCCGTGGTCGAGTGCGATGACGTGCCCCGACTGCTCGCCCCCGAGCGAGTACGACCCGCGGCGCATCTCCTCGAGCACGTAGCGGTCGCCGACACCGGTCTGCTTGACGGCGATGCCCTCGCGCTCCATCGCCTTGATCATGCCGAGGTTGCTCATGACCGTCGCGACGAGCGTGTCCTCGGCGAGCACGCCGCGCTCCTTGAGGTCGAGCGCGAGGATCGCCATGATCTGGTCACCGTCGACCACCTCACCCGTTCCGTCGACGGCGAGGCAGCGGTCCGCGTCACCGTCGAAGGCCACACCGAAGTCGGCTCCATTCGCGACGACCGCTTCCTGCAGCTTCTCCAGGTGCGTCGAGCCGTAGCCGTCGTTGATGTTGAGCCCGTCCGGCGTCGCACCGATGACGACGACGTCCGCGCCCGCGCGGCGGAACACCTCGGGCCCGACGACGGAGGCCGCGCCGTGCGCGCAGTCGACGACGATCTTGAGGCCCTCGAGGCGGTGCGGAAGCGCGCCGAGCAGGTGACCGATGTACTTCTCACCGCCCTCGGCGTAGGGATGCACACGACCGACCGACGCACCCGTCGGACGCTCGTACTCCTCGTGCAGGTGCGCCTCGATCGCGTCCTCGAGCGCGTCGGGCAGCTTGTGGCCGCCGCGGCTGAAGAACTTGATGCCGTTGTCTGGCATAGCGTTGTGCGAGGCCGACAGCATCGCGCCGAGGTCGGCGTTCATCGTCGCCGTCAGGTAGGCGATGGCCGGCGTCGGCAGCACGCCCGCGTCGTAGACGTCGACGCCCGCGCTCGCGAGCCCGGCGACGGTGGCCGCACCGAGGAACTCCCCCGACGCGCGCGGGTCGCGTCCGACGACGGCGACGGGACGCTCGTGATCGGCCGAGACCTCCCCGGCCTCGACGAGTACCCGTGCTGCTGCGACGGACAGCCCGAGTGCGAGCTCTGCCGTGACGTCCTGGTTGGCGACGCCACGCACACCGTCAGTGCCGAACATGCGGCCCATGTGCCCCTCCTGAGGTCTTCGGAATCTCTCTCCACAATACGCGGCGGTACGCGAATCGCTCCGCACCCGGCGCATGGGCCGGATACGGAGCGATTCGAGCAGGGCAGCGCGTGGATCAGCGCTTGCTGAACTGCGACGCCTTGCGGGCCTTCTTGAGGCCGGCCTTCTTGCGCTCCGGAACGCGCGCGTCACGCGTGAGGAAGCCGGCCTTCTTGAGGATCGGACGGTTCAGCTCTTCGTCGACGCCGTTCAGCGAACGGGCGACGCCGAGGCGAACGGCACCGGCCTGGCCCGAGGGGCCACCGCCGTGCACGCGCACGAGGACGTCGTACGCACCGTCCAGCTCGAGCACCGTGAGGGGCTCGTTGACGATCTGCTGGTGCACCTTGTTCGGGAAGTACTCCTCGAGGGTGCGGCCGTTGATCTTCCACTCGCCCGTACCGGGGACGATGCGGACGCGGGCGATGGCCTGCTTGCGGCGGCCGGTCGCGGCGCCGGGCGCGGAAGCGGACGGGCGACGAACCTCGCCGTTCTCGCCGACGGGGCCGGTCGACTCGCTCGTGTATTCGGTCAGCTGCGGCTCGTCCGTCTCGAGGACGTCGAGCTCAACGTTCTGGTCTGCCACGGTTCTCCTAAGAATTCAGCAGCGCGCGCGATTACTGCGCGACCTGGGTGATCTCGAACGGCTTGGGCTGCTGCGCGGCGTGCGGGTGCTCGGCACCGCGGTACACCTTGAGCTTGGCGATCTGGGCGCGGCCCAGCTTCGTCTTGGGCAGCATGCCTCGGACGGCCTTCTCGACGGCCTTCTCCGGGTCCTTCGCCATGAGCTCCGTGTAGGAGGTCGAGGTCAGACCGCCGGGGAAGCCCGAGTGACGGTAGGCCTTCTTCTTCTCGAGCTTGGCGCCGGTGAGGGCGACCTTGTCGGCGTTGATGATGATGACGAAGTCACCGGTGTCGATGTGCGGCGCAAACGTGGGCTTGTGCTTGCCACGCAGCAGCGATGCAGTCTGGGACGCGAGGCGACCCAGAACGACGTCGGTGGCGTCGATGACGTGCCAGGTGCGGTCAGCCTGAGCCGACTCCTGGTTGGGGGTGAACGTACGCACGGTCGTTCCCTTCGTTCTGTCGTTGACGATGGGCGGCCACTTCGTGCGCGGTCACCGCCCGGGCGACAGCCCGCATGCGACCAGCTGCGACGAAGCAACAGTCATCCAGTCTACGGCAGATGCACACCCGGTCGAAATCGTGCAGTCATGACGTATCCCCTTGCGCCGCAATGTCTTTCACGGATCGCCACACCCGTCGATCGACGCCCTCCGGGTCGATCGCACAACAATTGTGCAAAATGGGCGCCTCCGTCGTCGCGCCATCGACTCCGGTAGCCTCGGGCCATGAACACGGCCGCGGGCAGCGACCCCTACCGCGTCATCGCCCATCCGATGCGTTCGCGCATCCTCGCGCACCTGCGTCTGCACGGCGGTTCGACGTCTGCCGAACTGGCCCGAGCCCTCGGCACGCACACCGGGGCGACGAGCTACCACGTGCGCGTGCTCGAGAGCGCAGGCCTGGTCGAGGACACCGGGCTCGGCAACGCCAAGACGCGCGTCTGGGCTCTCGTCGACGAATCGGACGACACCGATGACGCGAACGCCGGCGATGCCCTCGAGTTCCTCGACGACGCCGACGCCGAAGACGCGCGCTGGCTCGAGCACGACTTCATCACGCACGTCAGTGAGCGCGCCCACGCCTGGGTCGACGAGCAGGACGCCTGGCCCTACGTGTGGCAGGACGAGTGCCGCGCGTTCGACTCCCCCGTCCTCGTGAGCGAGGAGCAGATGAGCGCTCTGCGCTCCGAGATGGAGGCGCTTCTTGCGCGGTATCGCCGAGCCGGCGCAGGCACCCCGGGTGCGCGACGGGTCGCCGTCACCGTCGTCCCGCTGCCGTTGCCGAACGTCACGTGAGCACCGGCCCAGGCGAGCTCCATGACCGGCCGATGAATGCGAGCGAACGGGCCGAATCCACGCGTCCTGACACTCGCGTCCGGCCACTCCGCTCGTATTCACCGCGCTGACGTCGAGGCAGCGGTCGCGATGGGCTCAGGTTGCCCCATCGAGGTCAGCCGCCGAACGCATGACGCGCGACGCCGCATCGCGCGCCGCGAACTGATCGGGACTCGGGTAGCTGACCTCCTCGAGGCACAGCCCGTGCGGCGGCATGACGACGACGCCCGGGTCGCGTCGCCCCGCAGTCAGTACCTGCGCGGGCCAGTCGATCGGGCGACGCCCCTCCCCCACCGGCACAACGCTGCCGATGAGGGCCCGCACCATCGAGTGGCAGAACGCGTCGGCCTCCAACCGCGCGGTGAGCACGCCGTCCGCCTCGCGCGTCCACGCGTAGTCGAGCAGCGTGCGGATCGTCGTCGCACCCTCGCGGGGCTTGCAGTAGGCCGCGAAGTCGTGCAACCCGACGAGCAGGGCCGACGCGGCGTTCATCGCGTCGACGTCCAGGTTTCGCTTGACGACGACGGTGTCGCGCCGGCGAAGCGGGTCGAGGCGCGCCGCATCGTCGAGCAGGCGATAGCTGTAGCGGCGCTTCAGCGCCGAGAAGCGAGCATCGAAACTCGCGGGCTGCTCACTGGCGGCCTTGACGACGACGTCCCCCGCCAGGACGCCGTTGAGGCGCGTGACGAGCGCCTGCGCGGGCGCACGCTCGCTTCGCCCCGGCAGCGCAGCCCACGCGTCGGCGTCGATGTCGCCGTGGCACACCCCACCGCGCGCGTGGACGCCGGCGTCGGTGCGCCCGGCCACCGTCAGCCGGACGTCGTCGCGGCGCAGGACGCGCGTGAGCGCACCCGTCAGTTCTTCCTCGACAGTGCGACGTCCGGGCTGGCGGGCCCACCCCGAGAAGTCGGTGCCGTCGTAGGCGAAGTCGATCCTGAAACGCATGCCGCCCAACCTATCCCGCGAACTCGACCACGGACGCGACGATGCCCGCCTCCCCCGAGGGGGAAGCGGGCATCGTGCGTGACAGGTCGATCAGGCGTCGCCGTCAGCCTTCGAGGCACCGCCGGACGTCTCCGTCGCGGCAGAGGTCTCGGGCGTGACGTCCGCTGCCGGAGCGGCCGCAGCGTCTTCCTTGACCGCGCGCTTCGTGGCGGCCTCGGCCTCCTTGACCGTCGACTGCTTCGCGGAGTAGGCCTCGCGAACCAGTTCGATGACGACCATGGGGGCGTTGTCGCCCTTGCGCGGCGCGATCTTGGTGATGCGCGTGTAGCCGCCGGGACGCTCGGCCATGTCGGGTGCGATCTCCGTGAAGAGACGGTGCACGGCCGACTTGTCCGAGATCTTGCGCATCACGCGTCGACGCGAGGCGAGGTCGCCGCGCTTGCCGAACGAGATGAGGCGCTCGGCGTACGGACGCAGGCGCTTGGCCTTCGCCTCCGTCGTCGTGACGCGGTCGTGGGTGAACAGCTGAGTGGCCATGTTGGCCATGATCAGCCGCTCGTGCGACGGGCTGCCGCCGACGCGGGCGCCCTTCGTGGGGGTAGGCATGTTTTCTCCTTGGTCTACCGGTCAGCTGCGAGAATGCTCAACTCCGCGAGCAGGCTCACCGCTGTACCGAAAAGCTGCTCAGTACTGCTCGTCCTCGGCGAGGTCCGCGCCGTCGGCGTCCTCGTCGTAGCGGTCGGCGATGACGCTGGCGTCGAACCCGGGCGGGCTGTCCTTCAGCTGAAGGCCCATGTCGCGCAGCTTGTCGGCGACCTCGTGGATCGACTTCGAACCGAAGTTTCGAATGTCGAGCAGGTCGGCCTCGCTGCGGGACACGAGTTCACCCACGGTGTGGATGCCCTCGCGCTTGAGGCAGTTGTAGGAGCGGACGGTGAGGTCGAGGTCCTCGATCGGCAGAGCGAGGTCCTCGGCGAGCGCTGCGTCGGTCGGGGACGGACCCATGTCGATGCCCTCGGCCTCGACGTTGAGCTCGCGCGCGAGACCGAACAGCTCGACGAGCGTGGAGCCGGCCGAAGCCATGGCGTCACGCGGGGCCATCGAGTTCTTCGTCTCGACGTCGACGATGAGCTTGTCGAAGTCGGTGCGCTGCTCGACACGCGTGGCCTCGACCTTGTAGGTCACGGCCAGCACCGGCGAGTAGATGGAGTCGACCGGGATGCGGCCGATCTCCTGCTCCGCCGACTTGTTCAGCGCCGCCGAGACGTAGCCGCGGCCGCGCTCGACCGTCAGCTCCATCTCGATGCTGCCCTTGTCGTTCAGCGTCGCGATCTCGAGGTCGGGGTTGTGCACCTCGACACCGGCCGGGGGCGCGATGTCAGCAGCGGTGACGACACCCGCGCCCTGCTTGCGCAGGTACATCACGACGGGCTCGTCGTGCTCCGAGGAGACGACCAGACCCTTGATGTTGAGGATGACCTCGGTGACGTCTTCCTTGACACCGGGGATCGTCGAGAACTCGTGCTGGACGCCGTCGATGCGGATGCTGGTGACGGCGGCACCCGGGATGCTCGAGAGCAGGGTGCGGCGGAGCGAGTTGCCGAGCGTGTAGCCGAAACCCGGCTCCAGGGGCTCGATGACGAACCGCGAACGGCTCTCGGAAACCACGTCCTCGGAGAGCGTGGGGCGCTGTGCGATGAGCACTCTCGTTGTCCTTTCCTACGGCGACCACTATTTGACGCCGGGTGAACGAGCAGGAATCGAGTCCTGCGCCGGTGCGAGCTCTGTCTCTCGGACCGGCAGGTGGAAGGTGGCGCCTCACGCGGCGCGAAGCGCCACCTTCCGATGCGAAGCTCGGATCAGTTCTTCGAGTAGAGCTCGACGATGAGCTGCTCGGTGAGCTGGCTGTCGATCTGCTCGCGCGTCGGGAGCTGGTGGATCAGCACCTGCAGCGTGCCCGGGACGACGTGCAGCCACGCCGGAACGGGACGCTCGCCGAACGTCTCGCGAGCGAGCTGGATCGGGAACGCCTCGCGCGACTTCTCACGGACCGTGATGATGTCGTACTGCTCGACGCGGTAGGACGGGACGTCGACGCGCACGCCGTTGACCTCGAAGTGACCGTGCGTGACGAGCTGACGGGCAGCGCGGCGCGTGCGGGCGAGGCCGGCGCGGTAGATGACGTTGTCCAGGCGGGACTCGAGGATGATGAGCAGGTTCTCACCGGTCTTGCCGGGGCGGCGCGCCGCCTCCTTGTAGTACCGGACGAACTGCTTCTCCATGACGCCGTAGGTGAAGCGGGCCTTCTGCTTCTCCTGCAGCTGGTGGAGGTACTCCTTCTCCTGGATTCGACCGCGGCCGTGCTGGCCGGGCGGGAAGGGGCGCATCTCGAAGTTCTTGTCACCACCGACGAGGTCGGTCTTGAGTCGACGCGACTTCTTGGTGATCGGGCCGGTGTAACGGGCCATGTGGGGTGTCTCCTAGTTCGTCTTCGTTCGCGGTGTCTGGGTGATCAGACGCGGCGACGCTTGGGCGGGCGGACGCCGTTGTGCGGCGTGGGCGTGACATCGCTGATCGCGCCGACCTCGAGGCCGGTCGCGGTGAGCGAGCGGATGGCGGTCTCACGACCGGAACCCGGGCCCTTGACGAAGACGTCGACCTTGCGCATGCCGTGGTCCATGGCACGACGCGCAGCGGCCTCGGCGGCCATCTGCGCTGCGTAGGGGGTCGACTTGCGGGAGCCCTTGAAGCCGACCTGGCCGGCGGACGCCCACGAGATCACGGCACCGGTGGGGTCCGTGATGGAAACGATGGTGTTGTTGAACGTGCTCTTGATGTGGGCCTGGCCCGCAGCAACGTTCTTCTTCTCCTTGCGGCGCACCTTCTTGGCGCCCGCGGCCATACGGCTCTTGGGAGGCATAGTTCGAATCTCCTGTTTCGACGCTCAGTTGAGGAAGTAGTCGTGATCAGCCGAAGCTGCTCGACTCACTTGGCCTTCTTCTTGCCGGCCACGGTGCGCTTCGGGCCCTTGCGGGTACGAGCGTTCGTCTTGGTGCGCTGACCGTGCACGGGCAGGCCACGGCGGTGGCGCAGACCCTCGTAGCTTCCGATCTCCACCTTGCGGCGGATGTCGGCGGCGATCTCACGGCGCAGGTCACCTTCGAGGCGGAAGCTTGCCTCGAGGTGGTCACGCAGCTTGACGAGTTCTTCCTCGGTGAGGTCGCGGACGCGCGTGTCCGGGTTGACGCCGGTCGCGGCCAGCGTCTCCTGGGCACGGGTACGCCCGACGCCGAAGATGTAGGTGAGGCCGACCTCGACGCGCTTCTCGCGCGGCAGGTCGACACCGATGAGACGTGCCATGTGTTCTCCTGATCATGAGCGGAGGTCTGGGGCAGCACCGTTCCCGCTATGGCGTGAGCCTCGATGCTCGTGATGAGCGGTGGGACTCGCGGGTCCTCGGCCTCCGCGCCGAGGGTGACGTCCACTGGCGTGTCTCTGGATCAGATCGCTCTGAGAGATCTCGACGATTCATCCTGTCGGATCCTCGTCAGAGCCCAGTGGGGCCGGGTGCTGCAGTTTTCATGTGTTGCGTCCTGGCGAAGACGCTGTGAGCTGGTGCTCGGTGGATCAGCCCTGGCGCTGCTTGTGGCGCAGGTTCTCGCAGATCACCATGACTCGGCCGTTGCGGCGAATCACCTTGCACTTGTCACAGATCTTCTTGACGCTCGGCTGAACCTTCATCTGCCTGCTGTCTTGTCGATCGCGCTCTCGACACACCGACACGCTGCGACCATGCGGACGCAGCGCGGGGAGCGAGAACTGGGTTGAATCAGCGGTAACGGAAGACGATACGGCCGCGGGTCAGGTCATAGGGCGAGAGCTCGACGACGACCCGGTCCTCGGGGAGGATCCGGATGTAGTGCTGACGCATCTTGCCCGAGATGTGAGCGAGAACCTTGTGACCGTTCGTGAGCTCGACCCGGAACATCGCGTTCGGGAGAGCCTCGACGATCGTGCCCTCGATCTCGATGACACCGTCCTTCTTGGCCATAGCCTCCGCATTTCGCTGCACGAAACCGTCCCGGATGGACGGAATCTGTTGGCCGGCCTGCCCGGTCGCGTGACGTTGAGCGCCACATACCACGACAGACCGTCCCTCAGTCTACGAGACGCGCTCGGCTTCCCCAAATCGCGTCGACCCGCCTCCGTTCCGATGAGAGGGGCTCGAGCGTTGGGGGACCCGGACGGCGTCGCGTCCGCGTGGGCCCTCAGTCGTCCAGGCCGCCGTACAACCCGAGCGGCTCGAGACGCGAACGTCCGCCGTCCTGCGCCGTCAGCACCCACAGGCCCTTCTCCGTCACCGCCACGGTGTGCTCGAAGTGCGCGGCGAGGGAGCCGTCGTCGGTCTTGACGGTCCAGCCATCGTCGAGCTCATGCGTCTCGTACGTGCCGAGCGTGACCATCGGCTCGACGGCGACGACGAGACCAGGCTTCACCTTGGGGAGCCGCTCGTTGACGTACTCGTTGTAGACCGTTGGATCTTGGTGCAACTCACGACCCACACCGTGGCCCGTGTAGCCGTCGACGATCTCGAAGCTGGGCATCTCCGGCGGCAACCCCGCGAGGCGCTCCGGAGCGTTGAACTCCTCGAGCAGGTCTTGTACGCCCTCACCGACGTCGTTGAGGCGCTCGCCCACCTGAAGCGCCTCGATGCCGGCCCACATCGACGCCTCGGTCGCGAGCACGAGAGCGCGGCGCGGGTCACCCTGCGCCCACGCCACGACACCCTCTCGTCTGATCGCCGGCTCATCACCCGCGTGACGCGCCGCCACGCGCTGCGCCGAGCTCGCGTCGTCCCTCGCCGCCCCGACGACGAACGTCAACGCCGAGTCGCCGTGCCACCCGTCGACGATCGCTCCGCAATCGAGCGAGACGACGTCGCCGTCTTGCAGCACGCGCTCCCCCGGGATGCCATGGACCACCTCGTCGTTGACGGAGATGCACAGCGTCGCCGGAAAGCCGTTGTACCCGAGGAACGACGGCGTTGCACCGCGTTCGAGCATGTGGGCGTGGGCGATGGCGTCGACGTCCTTCGTCGTCATGCCCGCGCGCGTTCCGAGTGCCGACGCGCGAAGCGCCGAGCCGGTCACGAGACCGGCCCGGCGCATCGCGCGGATGTCGTCACTCGACTTGAGATCCAGTCGGGTGCGTCCGAACATCAGTTCTTCGCCGCGACCTCGTCGAGTGCCGCGCCGATCCGCGCCTCGACCTCGTCGATCGAGCCCATGCCGTCGACCTGGACGAGGAGGCCACGCTCGGTGTAGGCGGCGGCCAGCGGCGCCGTCTCGCGCACGTAGAGCTCCTGACGCTCGCGGATGACCTCTTCGGTGTCGTCCGCACGGCCCGACGTCTCGGCGCGCTTGAGCAGGCGCTGCACGAGCTCCTCGCCATCGACGGTGAGTTCCAGGGCCGCGTCGAGGGCCTGGCCCTTCGCCGCGAGCATCTCCTCGAGCGCGACGACCTGGCCCGCGGTGCGCGGGTATCCGTCGAGCAGGAAGCCGTTCGCGGCGTCCTTCTCGTCGAGGCGGTTCTTGACGATCTCGTTCGTGATCTCGTCCGTGACGTACCCACCGGAGGCCAGGATGTCCTTGACCTTGAGGCCGAGCTCGGTCTCGTTCTTGATGTTGGCGCGGAAGATATCGCCGGTCGAGATGTGCGGGATGCCCCGGCTTTGGGCCAGACGCTCCGCCTGCGTTCCCTTGCCTGCCCCGGGGGGTCCGAGAATGATGAGTCGCATTACCGCAAGAACCCTTCGTAGTTGTGCTGTTGCAGCTTGGAGTCGACCTGCTTGACGGTCTCCAGACCCACGCCGACGAGGATGAGGATGGACGCGCCACCGAACGGAACGTTCTGGTTCGCGTCGAAGAGCGCCAGCGCGATCAGGGGTAGCAGCGCGAGGAACGCGATGTAGATCGCGCCGACGGTGGTGATGCGCGTCAGGACGTAGTTGAGGTACTTGGCCGTCGCGGAGCCGGCGCGGACGCCCGGAATGAAGCTGCCGGCCTGCTTGAGGTTGTCCGCCACCTCGTCGGGCTGGTAGGTGATCGACACGTAGAAGAACGTGAAGAACAGGATCAGGACCGTGTAGATCGCCATGTAGACGGGGTGGTCGCCGCGCGCCAGGTAGGTGTTGATCCACTGCGCCCACCCGGGCGGATTCGTCTTGTTCGCCGCGAACTGCGAAACCATGACGGGCAGGGAGAGCAAGGACGTCGCGAAGATGATCGGGATGACGTTGGCCATGTTGACCTTCAGCGGGATGTACGTCGTCGTCCCGCCGTAGGAGCGACGTCCGACCATGCGCTTCGCGTATTGGACGGGGATGCGTCGCTGGCTGTTCTCCACGAAAACGACGGCGGTCGTCACGGCCAAGCACATGATGACCACGGCGATGAAACGCCCCCAGCCCTGGTTGTGGATCGCCCACAGACTCTGGGGCACGCGAGCGGCAACGGCGGTCAGGATGAGCAGCGACATACCGTTGCCGATACCCCGTTCCGTCACCTGCTCACCGAGCCACATGATGAGGCCGGTGCCGGCCGTCAGGGTCAGAATCATGAGCAGGACGGTCGGGATCGAGTCGTCCGTCATGATCGTCGAACACGTGGTCGGGCTACCACCGAGAATCGTCCACGGGCTGCGAGCGGCGGTGATGAGCGTCGAACTCTGCAGGAGCGCTAGCGCGATCGCGAGATAGCGGGTGTACTGCGTCATCTTCGCCTGCCCGCTCTGGCCCTCCTTCTTGAGGGTCTCGAAACGCGGGATGACGACCGTCAACAACTGAATGATGATCGACGCGGTGATGTAGGGCATGATGCCGAGCGCGAAGATCGACAGCTGGAGCAGCGCGCCACCTGAGAACAGGTTCGCGAGCCCGAGGAGGCTGCTCGAACCACCGGCCGCGGCCTGACACTTGGCCACGAGATCGAAGCTGATCCCCGGCGTCGGAATGTGCGAACCGAGCCGGAACAACGCCATGATGGCCAGCGTGAACAGGATCTTGTTGCGCAGTTCGGGCGTCCGGAAGGCGCGTCCAAAACTGGTCAGCACAAAAACCTCCTGAGCCGTGACGCGTCACGGCTGAATACGTAAAGGGCTTGCCGGGTGGCCCCGACGACGGCGTCGCACCCGACGCGGGCGACCACCGTCAACGAATAGACGATACCCTCCCCCGCGTCCCGACGACGAAAGAACCCCGCCGGGAGCACCACATCGTGGCACCCCGGCGGGGTCCTGTCTCAGACGCGTCACTCAGCGGTGACGGAACCGCCTGCGGCCTCGATCTTTTCCTTGGCCGTGGCCGAGAACTTCTGCGCCGTGACGTTCACCTTGACGGTGATGTCGCCAGTGCCGAGCACCTTGACGGGCTGGCCCTTGCGGACGGCACCCTTTTCCACGAGCGCCGCGACGTCGACGTCGCCGCCCTCGGGGAACAAGGTGGAGATCTTGTCCAGGTTCACGACCTGGTACTCGACCTTGAACGGGTTCTTGAAGCCGCGGAGCTTGGGCAGACGCATGTGCAGCGGCGTCTGACCACCCTCGAAGCGAGCGGGAACCTGGTAACGAGCCTTCGTACCCTTGGTACCACGACCCGCGGTCTTGCCCTTGGAGCCCTCACCGCGACCCACACGGGTCTTCGCGGTCTTGGCACCCGGGGCGGGACGCAGGTTGTGGATCTTCAGGGCCGACCCGTTGGCCTTGGTGTCAGGCATTTTCAGTCAACCTCCTCGACGGTCACGAGGTGCGCGACCGCGCGGACCATGCCCCGAAACTCGGGGCGGTCCTCCTTGACGACCGTGTGGCCGATGCGCTTGAGGCCCAGCGAACGCAGGGTCTCACGGTGCTGCGGCTTGCCACCGATCTCGGAACGGATCTGGGTCACCTTGAGCTGAGCCATCACGCACCTGCCTTCTCGGCCATCGCGTGCTGCATCGCAGCGGGGACGACGTCGTCGATCGGCAGGCCACGGCGAGCGGCCACGGCCTCCGGACGCTCGAGACCCTGGAGGGCCGCGACCGTCGCGTGGACGATGTTGATCGAGTTGTCGGAGCCCAGAGACTTCGACAGCACGTCGTGGATGCCCGCGCACTCGAGGACGGCGCGCACCGGACCACCGGCGATGACACCGGTACCGGGCGATGCCGGCTTCAGCAGGACGACGCCCGCCGCAGCCTCACCCTGAACGGGGTGCGGGATCGTGCCCTGGATGCGGGGGACGCGGAAGAAGTTCTTCTTCGCCTCCTCGACACCCTTGGCGATGGCCGCGGGAACTTCCTTGGCCTTGCCGTAGCCGACACCGACGGTGCCGTCACCGTCACCGACGACGACGAGGGCGGTGAAGCTGAAGCGACGACCACCCTTGACGACCTTGGCGACACGGTTGATGGTGACGACGTTCTCGACGTACTGGTTGCGCTCTTCCTCGCGACCGCGGCCGCGGCCGCCGTCACGACGACCGCCATCGCGGCGGTTGTCACGCTGGTTGTTGTCGCGCTCGCCGCCCGTCTGGGCGGTACCGGCGCCTCGACGCTGGGGTCCAGCCATCAGACATTCCTCTTCTCGGCGTTGTTCTGGTTGGTCATCACAGGCTCAGGCCACCTTCGCGGGCGCCGTCGGCGATCGCGGCGACGCGGCCGGCGTAGCGGTTGCCGCCACGGTCGAACACGACTGCCTCGATGCCCTGGGCCTTCGCACGCTCGGCCACGAGTTCGCCGACCTTGCGGGCCTTGGCGGACTTGTCACCCTCGAACGTGCGCAGGTCGGCTTCCATGGTGGACGCGGACGCGACGGTCTTGCCGACCGTGTCGTCGACGACCTGGACGAAGACGTGACGGCTGGAACGAGAGACGACCAGGCGCGGGCGAACCGCGGTCCCCGTGACCTTCTTGCGCAGGCGCAGGTGACGACGGCCGCGAGCTGCGGACTTGCTCGTCGAACGCTTGACGATCTTTGCCATGGCTTACTTACCAGCCTTTCCGACCTTGCGGCGGATGTGCTCGCCTTCGTAGCGGACACCCTTCGCCTTGTACGGGTCGGGCTTGCGCAGCTTGCGGATATTGGCCGAGACCTCACCGACGAGCTGCTTGTCGATACCGGAGACCGAGAAGCGGGTCGGGTTCTCGACGACGAACGTGATGCCCTCGGGGGCCTTCACGAGGATCGGGTGCGAGTAGCCGAGCGCGAACTCGAGGTCGCTGCCCTTCGCCGTCACGCGGTAACCCGTGCCGTGGATCTCGAGCTTCTTGGTGTAGCCGTCGGTGACACCGACGACCATGTTGTTGATCAGGCTCCGCGTCAGTCCGTGACGGGCGCGCGCGTCGCGCTCGTCGTTGGGTCGCGTCACCTCGACGGATCCGTCCTCGCCCTTGGCGACGGTGATCGGCGCGGGAACCGTCAGGTCAAGGCTGCCCTTGGGGCCCTTAACCGTGACGTCCTGGCCGTCGATGGTCACCTCGACACCGGACGGGACAGGAACCGGGAGACGTCCAATACGTGACATCTGTTTCTCCTCCTAATTCCTGATTACCAGACGTAGGCGAGGACTTCCCCGCCAACACCCTTGGCCGCCGCCTGCTTGTCGGTGAGCAGACCGGAGGACGTGGAAAGAATGGCAATGCCGAGGCCACCGAGAACCTTGGGGAGGTTGGTGGACTTGGCGTAGACGCGAAGGCCGGGCTTCGAGACGCGGCGCACTCCGGCGATGGAGCGCTCACGGTTCGGGCCGTACTTCAGGTTGATCGTGAGCGTCTGGCCGACGCGGGCTTCTTCGACGGTCCAGCCGGCGATGTAACCCTCGCGTTCAAGAATCTCAGCGATGTGGGACTTCAGCTTCGAGAACGGCATGGACGTCGAGTCGTGGTGCGCCGAGTTGGCGTTCCGGACTCGCGTCAACATGTCCGCGATCGGGTCGGTCATGGTCATTGGGCTTCTCCGCCCTTCCTCACCGGGGTTTCAACCCGCGTGTGTTGGGTCGACCTACGGTGTAGAACGAACTAATGAAAGTGGTGGGTTCTTACCAGCTGGACTTGGTCACGCCCGGCAGTTCGCCGGCGTGTGCCATCTCGCGCAAGCAGATGCGGCACAGGCCGAACTTGCGGTAGACCGAGTGCGGGCGGCCGCAGCGCTGGCAGCGCGTGTAGCCACGAACCTTGAACTTCGGCTTGGCGTTCGCCTTGTTGATCAGTGCGGTCTTCGCCATCGTCACTTCTCCTTGAACGGGAATCCGAGGGCGCGCAGCAGGGCGCGGCCTTCGTCGTCGTTCGCGGCGGTTGTCACGACGGTGATGTCCATGCCGCGGACGCGGTCGATCTTGTCCTGGTCGATCTCGTGGAACATCGACTGCTCGTTCAGACCGAACGTGTAGTTGCCGTTGCCGTCGAACTGCTTCGGCGACAGGCCGCGGAAGTCGCGGATACGCGGCAGCGCAACCGAAACGAGGCGGTCGAGGAACTCCCACATGCGGTCGCCGCGCAGCGTGACGTGCGCGCCGATCGGCATGCCCTCACGCAGCTTGAACTGGGCGATCGACTTGCGTGCCTTGGTGACAGCCGGCTTCTGGCCGGTGATGGCCTCGAGGTCGCGGATGGCGCCCTCGATCAGCTTGCTGTCCTTCGCGGCGTCGCCGACACCCATGTTGACGACGACCTTGACGACACCCGGAACCTGCATCGCGTTGGCGAAGTTGAACTCGCCCTGCAGCTGGCCCTTGATCTCGTCCTGGTAGCGCGTCTTCAGACGCGGGGTGGTCTTCGTGGTCTCAGACATCACAGGTCCTTACCGGAACGCACGGACACGCGGGTACGCACGGTCTTGGTCTTGCCGTCGCGCTCGACCTGCTCGACGCGGGTGCGCACACGGGTGGGCTTGTTCGTCTCCGGGTCGACGAGGGCCACGTTCGAGACGTGGATCGGCGCCTCGACGACCGTGAGGCCGCCAGTGCCGGCACCGGGCTGACCGGCCTTGACGTGCTTCGTGACGCGGTTGATGCCCTCGACGAGGACGCGCTGCGTCTCCGGGAACACGGCGATGACCTTGCCCTGCTTGCCCTTGTCGCCGCCATTCTTCTCGGAACGGCCGCTGATGACCTGGACGAGGTCGTTCTTCTTGATCTTCATCTTGGCCACCATGGTTCAGAGCACCTCCGGGGCAAGCGAAATGATCTTCATGAACTTCTTGTCGCGCAGTTCACGGCCGACGGGGCCGAAGATGCGCGTACCACGCGGGTCGCCGTCACCCTTGAGGATGACTGCCGCGTTCTCGTCGAAGCGGATGTAGGAGCCGTCTGCACGACGGCGCTCCTTCTTGGTGCGAACGATGACGGCCTTGACGACGTCACCCTTCTTGACATTGCCACCGGGGATGGCGTCCTTGACGGTGGCCACGATGGTGTCACCGATGCCGGCGTACCGGCGGCCAGAACCGCCGAGCACGCGGATGCACAGGATCTCCTTGGCACCGGTGTTGTCGGCGACACGAAGTCGCGACTCCTGCTGAATCACAGTTTCTACTCCTGTCGTCTCACTGGTTCTCGCCCGATCTGAGCGAGCCTTGCGGAACGTTTAATGGTCTCACACCGATCGGCGCACGCGAAAACCGGGAGAGTCCCCCGCGCCGGTGGGGCGACGACGAGATCGCCGCCCCACCGATGACGGGCGTGGACTTCCCGGCTACGCGCGTGCCTCGCGGCTTACTTGGCGCGCTCGAGGATCTCGACGACGCGCCAACGCTTCGTTGCCGAGAGCGGGCGGGTCTCCATGATGAGAACGCGGTCGCCGATGCCGGCGCTGTTGTTCTCGTCGTGGGCCTTCACCTTGCTGCTGCGGCGCATGACCTTGCCGTACAGGGCGTGCTTGACGCGGTCCTCGACCTCGACGACGACGGTCTTGTCCATCTTGTCGCTGACGACGTAACCCTGACGCGTCTTGCGGTAGTTGCGCTCTGCCTGCTCGGTCACAGCGGTCTCCTGCTTGTCAGTCATGGTCAGCCAACCTTCTCATCACGGCCGATGTTGAGCTCGCGCTCACGCATCTCCGTGTAGATGCGCGCGATGTCCGTGCGAACGGAACGCAGACGGGCCGAGCTCTCGAGCTGGCCGGTGGCCGACTGGAAGCGCAGGTTGAAGAGTTCCTTCTTCGCCTCTGCGAGCTTCTGCGTCAGCACCTCGTCCGTCATCTCGCGCAGTGCCTTCGGCTGCAGGTCTTCCGAACCCTTGGCCATCAGATGTCACCACCTTCACGCGCGACGAAGCGGCACTTCATCGGCAGCTTGTGCATCGCGAGACGCATGGCCTCGCGCGCAACCTCTTCGGACACACCGTTGACCTCGAACATGACGCGGCCCGGCTTGACGTTGGCGACCCACCACTCCGGCGAACCCTTACCGGAACCCATGCGGGTCTCGGCGGGCTTCTTCGTCAGCGGACGGTCCGGGTAGATGTTGATCCACACCTTTCCGCCACGCTTCATGTAGCGGGTCATCGCGATACGAGCGGACTCGATCTGACGGTTCGTGACGTAAGCCGGCTCGAGAGCCTGGATGCCGTAGTCACCGAACGTGACCTGCGTGCCGCCCTTGGCGGTGCCGCTGCGCTTCGGGTGGTGCTGCTTGCGGTGCTTCACTCGACGGGGAATGAGCATCAGGCTTCGCCTCCCTCAGTCTTGGCGGGCTCGGTGACCTCGGTCGTCGTCTCGCTGGTGACAGCGGTCTGCTCGGCGCGCTGGCCACGACCGCGCCCGCGCTCACCACGGTCGCCGCGCGGGCCGTCGTTGCGGCGGCCACGGGCCGGACGCTGCGGGGCGGCGGCCTGCTCACGAGCGAGCTCCTTGGCCGTCAGGTCGCCCTTGTAGATCCAGACCTTGACACCGATGCGGCCGAACGTCGTACGCGCCTCGTAGAAGCCGTAGTCGATGTTGGCGCGCAGCGTGTGCAGCGGCACACGACCTTCGCGGTAGAACTCCGAGCGCGACATCTCGGCGCCGCCGAGACGACCGGAGCACTGGACACGGATGCCCTTGGCGCCGGCGCGCTGCGCGGACATGATGCCCTTGCGCATCGCACGACGGAAGGACACGCGCGCCGAGAGCTGCTCGGCGATGCCCTGCGCGACGAGCTGAGCGTCGGCCTCGGGGTTCTTGACCTCGAGGATGTTCAGCTGAACCTGCTTGCCCGTGAGCTTCTCCAGGCGCGAGCGGAGGCGGTCGGCCTCGGCGCCGCGGCGGCCGATGACGATGCCCGGACGCGCCGTGTGGATGTCGACGCGAACACGGTCACGCGTGCGCTCGATGTCGACGCGTGCGATACCGGCGCGCTCCATGCCCTCGGACAGGAGCTTGCGGATCGCGACGTCTTCCTTGACGTAGTCGCTGTAGCGCTGGCCCGGCTTCGTCGAGTCGGCGAACCAGCGGCTCTTGTGCTCGGTCGTGATGCCGAGGCGGAAACCGTTCGGGTTGATCTTCTGACCCATCAGCGGTTACCTCCCTTCGAGTCGCGCTCGCCCACAACGATGGTGATGTGGCTCGTGCGCTTGAGGATGCGGCTCGCGCGGCCCTGGGCACGCGGGCGGAATCGCTTCATGGTCGGACCTTCGTCGACGAACGCGGTCGTGACGACCAGTGCGTTCTCGTCGAAGGGTGCGGAGTTCTTGTCCGCCGTGAAACGCGCGTTCGCAATGGCGCTGTTGAGCGTCTTGAGAACGGGCTCGCTGGCAGTCTGCGGAGCAAACTGCAGCAGAGCGATCGCGTCAGCGGCCTGCTTGCCACGGATCATGTCCACGACGCGGCGGGCCTTCATCGGCGTCACGCGGACGTGCCGCGCCTGCGCCTTGGCTTCCATCGCTGTCCCTTTACTTTCGTTCGTCATGTTGGGTTACCCCGCCGCGTCAGCGACGGCGACCCTTCTTGTCGTCCTTCTCGTGACCCTTGAAGGTACGAGTGGGAGCGAACTCACCCAACTTGTGGCCGACCATGCTCTCGGTCACGAAGACCGGAACGTGCTTGCGACCGTCGTGGACGGCCAGGGTGTGGCCGAGCATGTCCGGGGTGATCATCGAGCGGCGCGACCACGTCTTGATGACGCTCTGCGTGCCGGCTTCGTTCTGGGCATCGACCTTCTTCGCGAGGTGCTCGTCGACGAAGGGGCCCTTCTTGAGGCTACGAGGCATTTCGAAAGGCTCCTATCAGCGCTTCTTGCCAGTACGACGGCGACGCACGATGAGCTTGTCGCTGTCCTTGTTCGGGCGGCGGGTGCGGCCTTCCTTCTGGCCCCACGGGCTCACCGGGTTACGACCACCGGAGGTCTTGCCCTCACCACCACCGTGCGGGTGGTCCACCGGGTTCATCGCGACACCACGGACGGTCGGGCGCTTGCCCTTCCAGCGCATGCGGCCGGCCTTGCCCCAGTTGATGTTGCTCTGCTCGGCGTTGCCCACCTCACCGATCGTCGCGCGGCAGCGGACGTCGACGTTGCGGATCTCACCGGAGGGCATGCGCAGCTGGGCGTAGGGGCCGTCCTTCGCGACGAGCTGGACGCGAACACCCGCGGAACGGGCGATCTTCGCGCCGCCACCGGGGCGCAGCTCGACACAGTGGATGACGGTACCGACGGGGATGTTACGCATCGGCAGGTTGTTGCCGGGCTTGATGTCGGCCTCGGGACCGTTCTCGATGCGGTCGCCCTGCTTCAGCTTGTTCGGCGCGATGATGTAGCGCTTCTCGCCGTCGGCGTAGTGCAGCAGCGCGATGCGGGCGGTGCGGTTGGGGTCGTACTCGATGTGAGCGACCTTGGCCGGGATGCCGTCCTTGTCCGCGCGGCGGAAGTCGATCACACGGTAGGCGCGCTTGTGGCCACCACCGATGTGACGGGTCGTGATACGGCCGGAGGCGTTGCGGCCACCGGTCTTGGTCAGGGGGCGCACCAGCGACTTCTCGGGCGTGGAGCGAGTGATCTCGACGAAGTCGGCCACACTCGAGCCACGACGACCGGGGGTCGTGGGCTTGTACTTGCGAATAGCCATGGGTCTAAGTCGTCCTCAGTCTTGGATTGATTCGGCGATCGTCATCGAGGGTCAGGAGGCCTGACCGAAGATGTCGATGTTGCCTTCCGTGAGCGAGACGATGGCGCGCTTGGTGTCCTTGCGCTTGCCCATGCCGAAACGCGTACGGCGCGTCTTGCCCTTGCGGTTCAGCGTGTGCACCGATGCGACCTTGACGTCGAAGATCTGCTCGATGGCGATCTTGATCTCCGTCTTGTTCGCACGCGGGTCCACGATGAACGTGTACTTGCCCTCGTCGAGGAGTGCGTAGGACTTCTCCGAGACGACGGGCTGGATGATGACGTCGCGGGGGTCCTTGTTCAGGGTGCTCACTTGGTGTCCTCCGACTTCTGGCCGCCGGCGACGAATGCGTCGAACGCAGCCTTCGTGAACGCGATGTCGTCGGCGCACAGCACGTCGTACGTGTTGAGCTGGTCGCTCCAGAGCACGTGGACGTTCGGCAGGTTGCGAACGCTGAGCTCGGAGACCGAGTCCATGCGGTCGATGACGACGAGGAGGTTCTTGCGGTCCGAGAGCGTGCCCAGGAACTTCGCGGCAGCCTTCGTCGACGGCGCCTCACCGGCGACGACGGACTCGAGAACGTGGATGCGCTCGAAACGGGCGCGGTCCGAGAGGGCTCCGCGCAGGGCGGCGGCCTTCATCTTCTTGGGCGTGCGCTGGCTGTAGTCGCGCGGCTGCGGGCCGTGGACGGTGCCACCGCCGGCGAACTGCGGCGCGCGGGTCGAACCCTGACGGGCGCGACCGGTGCCCTTCTGGCGGTACGGCTTGCGCCCACCACCACGGACCTCGCCGCGGGTCTTGGTCTTGTGCGTGCCCTGACGAGCTGCGGCCAGCTGCGCCACCACGACCTGGTGGATCAGCGGGACGTTGGTGGCGACATCGAAGATGTCGGCCGGCAGTTCGACAGAACCGGACGTCTTGCCCTCGGGGCTCAGGATGTCAACGGTAGTCATGCTCAGGCTCCCTTGATGGCCGTGCGCACGAGAACGACAGCGCCCGCGGGGCCGGGAACGGCACCCTTGATGAGCAGCAGGCCCTTCTCAGCGTCCACGGCGTGGATCTGGAGGTTCTGGGTCGTCTGGCGAACGCCACCCATGCGACCGGCCATGCGCATGCCCTTGAAGACTCGACCCGGGGTGGCGCAGCCACCGATCGAACCCGGCTTGCGGTGGTTGCGGTGCGCACCGTGCGAGGCCGAGACACCGGCGAAGCCGTGACGCTTCATGACACCGGCGAAACCCTTGCCCTTGGTGCGGCCGACGACGTCGACCTTCTGGCCGGCCTCGAAAGCCTCTGCCGTCAGCTCCTGGCCGAGCGAGTACTCGCCGGCGTCGGAGGTGCGCAGTTCGGCCAGGTGGCGGCGCGGCGTGACGCCGGCCTTCTCGAAGTGGCCGGTCAGCGGCTTCGTGACCTTGCGCGGGTCGATCTGGCCGTAGCCGATCTGAACCGCGTTGTAGCCGTCGACGCCTTCGCTGCGCAGCTGCGTGACGACGCACGGGCCGACGGCGACGACGGTGACGGGGATGAGGCGGTTGTCGGCGTCCCAGACCTGGGTCATGCCGAGCTTCTCGCCGAGGAGGCCCTTCACGGGGCGCTCAGTGGTTGCAGTCATGAGTCAAACCCTCGCTTACAGCTTGATCTCGATGTTGACGTCGGCCGGGAGGTCGAGTCGCATGAGCGAGTCCACCGCCTTCGGCGTCGGGTCAACGATGTCGATGAGGCGCTTGTGCGTACGCATCTCGAAGTGCTCGCGGCTGTCCTTGTACTTGTGCGGCGACCGGATGACGCAGAAGACGTTCTTCTCCGTCGGCAGCGGCACCGGTCCAACGACCGTTGCGCCTGCACGGGTCACCGTGTCGACAATCTTGCGCGCCGAGCTGTCGATGACCTCGTGGTCATACGACTTCAGTCGGATGCGGATCTTCTGTCCCGCCATTCGCGTGAGTCTCTCTTCTCGCCGATCATGTTCGTGTCCGGCTCCCCCACCCACGCGCTCGGGCGTGTCGCGCGCCCTCCGGGCGCGATCTTCCGGCAGGAAGATCTGGAGGCTTTTCAGCCGGTGCTTGCGCTTCCCTGGACGCACGCCGTTCCATGAGAACGTGTGCACTTCGTGAGGGAAGTGCGAACAAGTGCGTTTCAGAGGCGGCAGTGCAGGTACGGACCTTCACCACGCGTCAAGCAACTTGTCCATAGTGCCAGATCGCCCCCGCCGCCTCCAAATCGGGGCGTCGGGGGCGCTGATGGCGAGGGCATAGTGCGGCGGTCGCGGCGTCTCAATCCCGCGCGTGCTCGAGCGCCGCGATGAGGACGCACAGGGCCACGCCCGCCATGGCCTCCTCGACCTCAGCCAGGGGCGGCAGGCTGGGCGCGAGCCGGATGTTCTCGTCCAACGGGTCCTTGCCGTACGGGAACGAGGCGCCTGCCGGTGTCAGGGCGATGCCCGCCTCCTTGGCGAGTTCGACGACGCGGCTCGCGGTGCCGGGCACGACGTCGAGGTTGACGAAGTAGCCGCCCTCCGGCTTGTTCCAGCGTGCGACCCCGTACTCACCCAGCCGCTCGCTGAGGGCTGCGTCGACGGCAGCGAACTTGGGCGCCATGATGGCGGCGTGCTTGCGCATGTGCTCGCGCACCCCCTCTGCGTCGCCGAAGAACTGCGCGTGGGCCAACTGGTTCACCTTGTCCGGGCCGATGGAGCCGTGCCCGAGGTTCGCCAAGTACCAGCCGACCGTCTCGCGCGAGCCGGCCAGGAACGCGACGCCGGCACCGGCGAAGGTGATCTTCGACGTGGAGGCGAACATGATCGGGCGATCGGGATGGCCCGACGCCTGGGCCAGGCTCACGATGTCGGCCGACTTCGCCTCGTTCATGCTGAGATGGTGCACGGCGTACGCGTTGTCCCAAAAAATGCGGAAATCAGGCGCGGCGGCCGGCATCGCCGCCAGCTTCGCCGCGACCTCCTGCGAGCAGATCGCGCCGGTGGGGTTGGCGTATGTCGGCACGATCCACATGCCCTTGATGCTCGGGTCGTGCGCGACGAGGTGGGCGCACTCGTCCGCGTCGGGCCCGTCCTCACGCATCGGCACGTTGATCATCTCGATGCCGAGGCTCTCGAGCAGCCCGAAGTGGCGGTCGTACCCGGGCACGGGTGCGAGGAACTTGACGCTTCCCTCCTGTGACCACGGGCGCGGCGAGCCGAGGCCGCCTCGCAGCAGGTGATAGACGAGAACGTCGTGCATCATCGTCAGGCTCGAGTTGTTGCCCGCAACGATCTGATCGACGTCGACCCCGAGCAGGTCGGCGAAGATGCTTCGGATCTCCACGAGACCGGGCAACCCCCCGTAGTTGCGGACGTCGACCCCTGACGCATCCTTCGTCCCCTCGGGCAACGACAGTAGCGCGTTCGACAGGTCGAGCTGCGCTGACGACGGCTTGCCGCGCGTGAGATCGAGACTCAGCCCGCGCGCACGTAACTGTTCGTAGTCGGCCTGGACGCGCTTCAACAGCTCATCACGCTCGGCGCGGGTGAGGTCGGCGAGTGACACGATGTCTCCTAGGTGCTGCGGTCGGTCTTGTCACCATCCTTTCACGGCGGGCGCGTCCCCCACGGGGCCGGCGCGCTCTGGTGGTCCACATCGCGGGCTTCGTCGAACGGCCCGCTCATGAGGGCCACGGAACCGCTCGGTCGCCGGTGCCGTCACAGCCATGAACGCGTTCGAGACCACGAACGGACCCGAGGCAGAGGAGAGCACGATGAAGACCCCCCGCATGGCAGCAGCGGCCCTGACGTTCGCCGCCGCGCTGTCCCTCACGGCATGTCAGGACGAGCAGGCCGCGACCACCAAGGGCTCGGCCTCGTCCCCGACGTCGTCTGCGTCCACGGCAACGGAGTCCTCCCCCACATCGTCGTCGTCGAGTGCCGCCGAGACTTCACCCTCTTCGGCACCGCCGTCCGCCTCCGCCGGCAGTGACGCTGCGGCCGCCGGCCCCACCGGCGCCCGTCCCGAGGCACCCGAGAAGGTGACGCCGCCCGCGGGCTCCGTGATGACGAACGCGAGCGTCGTCATGGCGGGCGGATACAAATCCGAACCGAGTTCCCAGTACGCGAAGCTGTACAGCGTCTGGAAGATCGATGGTACCGGCCCCGGCGTCGCCACGATCCAGTACGAGATGCTGGACGGCGACAACAAGGTGCTCGCGACGGCTGAGAGCTCCATCAACGTGGGCAAGGGCCGCCAGATGACCAAGGTCGACAACGGCCTGAGCAAGGCGCCCGCCGGCAGCGTCAAGGTGCGCATGCGCATCACCAAGGTGGAGCCCAACCCGCACGCAGACGACATCGCGGTTTCCGATGTCAAGGTCATTCCGGACGGGTACGAAGGTTTTCGACCCCGCATCACCGGCAAATATGCGGCCGGCCCCGAGTCGCAGGTCTATGGCTTCAACGCGGTGTGCTACGAGCGCGCGAGCGGACGTGTCGTCGTCGGCAACGGCATGGCCGACGACGGTGGCGCGAAGAGCGGTACCTTCACCCTCGATCTCGGCGCCGCCCCAAGCCACTGGCACCCCACGCAGTGCTTCGTCGGCCAGAGCGGCAGTGGTGCTTGACACCCGTCGCAGCGCACCATCGGGAACGCAGGAGGGCCCGAGCACCTCACGGTGCCCGGGCCCTTCTTCGATGATGTCACTCCCTCACGGGAGCGAGATCACTTGATGATCTTGGTGACGCGACCGGCGCCGACCGTACGACCACCCTCACGGATGGCGAACTTGAGGCCTTCCTCCATGGCGATGGGCTGGATGAGCTCCACCGTCATGTCGGTGTTGTCGCCGGGCATGACCATCTCGGTGCCCTCGGGCAGGTGCACGACACCCGTGACGTCCGTCGTACGGAAGTAGAACTGCGGACGGTAGTTGTCGTAGAACGGCGTGTGACGGCCACCTTCGTCCTTCGACAGGATGTAGACCTGAGCCTCGAAGTCCGTGTGCGGGGTGATCGAACCCGGCTTCACGACGACCTGGCCACGCTCGACGTCCTCGCGCTTGATGCCGCGAAGGAGCAGACCGACGTTCTCACCCGCGCGACCCTCGTCGAGCAGCTTGCGGAACATCTCGATGCCCGTGACGGTCGTCTTGGCAGCCGGACCCTCGTGGATACCGACGATCTCGACGTCCTCGTTGACGTTCAGGACACCGCGCTCGATGCGACCGGTGACGACGGTGCCACGACCGGTGATCGTGAAGACGTCCTCGACGGGCATGAGGAAAGGCTTGTCGATGTCGCGCTCCGGCTCCGGGATCGACTCGTCGACAGCGTTCATGAGGTTCATGAGCTTGTCGCCCCACTCGGCGTCGCCCTCGAGCGCCTTGAGCGCCGAGACCTGGACGACGGGCAGGTCGTCACCCGGGAAGTCGTAGGAGGACAGCAGTTCGCGGACCTCCATCTCGACGAGCTCCATGATCTCTTCGTCGTCGACCATGTCAGCCTTGTTCAGCGCGACGACGATGTAGGGAACGCCGACCTGGCGAGCCAGGAGGACGTGCTCCTTCGTCTGCGGCATCGGACCGTCGGTCGCGGCGACGACGAGGATGGCGCCGTCCATCTGCGCCGCACCCGTGATCATGTTCTTCACGTAGTCAGCGTGACCGGGGCAGTCGACGTGAGCGTAGTGACGCTGCTCCGTCTGGTACTCGATGTGCGCGATCGAGATGGTGATGCCGCGCTGCTTCTCCTCGGGCGCCTTGTCGATCTCGTCGAACGGCGTGAAGGGGTTGAGCTCGGGGTACTTGTCGTGCAGAACCTTGGAGATTGCTGCCGTCAGCGTCGTCTTGCCGTGGTCGATGTGACCAATGGTGCCGATGTTGACGTGCGGCTTGTTCCGCTCGAACTTTGCCTTCGCCACTTGGGTCCTCCTCAGGACTTGTGTTGGTCAAACGCTGTGTCGCCTTCGGGTGAAGGCGCCGGGACGCGTCTGTTGGTTACAGGTGGTGTACGGGTCAATCGACGGGGATGAACCCGTTCACTCGCCCCGGATCTTCTTGATGATCTCGTCCGCGACGCTCCGGGGAACCTCGCTGTACGAGTCGAACTGCATCGTGTAGTTGGCACGACCCTGCGTCTTGGAACGGAGGTCGCCAACGTACCCGAACATCTCCGACAACGGAACCAGGCCGCGAACGACCTTGGCGCCACTGACGTCCTCCATGGCCTGGATCTGGCCACGGCGGGAGTTGATGTCACCGATCACGTCACCCATGTACTCCTCGGGCGTACGGACCTCGACAGCCATCATCGGCTCGAGGAGCACGGGGTCGGCCTTGCGGACGGCCTCCTTGAGCGCCATGGAACCGGCAATCTTGAACGCCATCTCCGAGGAGTCGACGTCGTGGTAGGCACCGTCGACGAGGATCGCCTTGATGCCGACCAGCGGGTAGCCCGCGAGGACACCCTGCTGCATCGCATCCTGGATGCCGTTGTCGACCGACGGGATGTACTCGCGCGGCACGCGACCACCGACGACGGCGTTCTCGAACTCGTAGAGCTCGCCCTCGGCCGTGTCCAGGGGCTCGAAGGTGATCTGGACCTTCGCGAACTGGCCCGAACCACCGGTCTGCTTCTTGTGCGTGTAGTCGTACTTCGGGACGGCCTTGCGGATCGTCTCGCGGTAGGCGACCTGCGGCGCACCGACGTTTGCCTCGACCTTGAACTCGCGCTTCATGCGGTCGACCAGGATGTCGAGGTGGAGCTCGCCCATGCCTCGGATGATGGTCTGACCGGTCTCCTCGTCGAGCTCGACCTGGAAGGTCGGGTCTTCCTGAGCCAGCTTCTGGATGGCCGTGGAGAGCTTCTCCTGGTCACCCTTCGTCTTGGGCTCGATGGCCACGGAGATGACGGGCTCCGGGAACGTCATCGACTCGAGAACGATCTGCTCGTTCACGTCGGACAGCGTGTCACCGGTGGTGGTCTCCTTGAGACCGATCGCCGCGTAGATGTGACCGGCCTGTGCTTCCTCGACCGGGTTCTCCTTGTTGGCGTGCATCTGGAAGAGCTTGCCGACGCGCTCCTTCTTGCCCTTCGTCGAGTTGACGACGGCCGAGCCGGCGGAGATCTTGCCCGAGTAGACGCGGATGAAGGTCAGCGAACCGAAGAACGGGTGCGCGGCGACCTTGAACGCCAGAGCCGAGAACGGCTCGTCGAGAGCCGGCTTGCGCGTGATCTCGGTCTCCTCGTCGCCCGGCTTGTGGCCGATCATCGGGGGGACGTCGAGCGGGCTCGGCAGGTAGTCGACGACGGCGTCGAGCATCGGCTGGACACCGCGGTTCTTGAAGGCCGAACCACACATGACCGGGTACAGCTCGGAGTTGACCGTGAGCTTGCGGATGCCGGCCTTGAGCTCAGCCGTCGTGAGCTCCTCGCCACCGAGGTACTTCTCCATGAGGTCGTCGTCCGACTCGGCGACGCGCTCGACGAGCGCGTTACGATACTCATCGGCCTTGGCCTGCAGGTCGGCCGGGATCTCCTGGATCTCGTACTTGGCGCCCATGGTGACGTCACCCTTGGCGTCGCCGGGCCACACGAGCGCCCGCATCTCGACGAGGTCGACGACACCGATGAAGTCGTTCTCCGCACCGATGGGGAGCTGGAGGACGAGGGGCTCGGCGCCCAGACGGTCCTTGATGGTCTGCACGGTGAAGTAGAAGTCCGCGCCCATCTTGTCCATCTTGTTGACGAAGCACATGCGCGGAACGTCGTACTTGTCCGCCTGACGCCAGACCGTCTCGGACTGGGGCTCGACGCCCTCCTTGCCGTCGAAGACGGCGACGGCGCCGTCGAGCACGCGCAGGGAACGCTCGACCTCGACGGTGAAGTCGACGTGGCCCGGCGTGTCGATGATGTTGATCTGGGTGCCGTTCCAGAACGACGTCACAGCAGCAGACGTGATCGTGATGCCACGCTCCTTCTCCTGCTCCATCCAGTCGGTCGTCGACGCACCGTCGTGCGTCTCACCGATCTTGTGGTTGACGCCGGTGTAGAACAGGATCCGCTCGGTCACCGTCGTCTTGCCGGCGTCGATGTGCGCCATGATGCCGATGTTGCGGACCTTCTTGAGGTCAGTCAGCACGTCCTGTGCCACGGTGTCTCTTCTCGTTCGAAGTTCAGTGTGAGTAGCTGGAGCGAGCCGGGACGGCGGCCCGAACCCATCCTACGGAGAGGACGGGCCGCCGACCCAACCGCGATCACCAGCGGTAGTGCGCGAAGGCCTTGTTCGACTCGGCCATCTTGTGCGTGTCCTCGCGGCGCTTGACCGCGGCACCCAGACCGTTGCTGGCGTCCAGGATCTCGTTCATCAGACGCTCGGTCATCGTCTTCTCGCGACGCTGACGCGAGTAGCCGACGAGCCAGCGCAGCGACAGCGTCGTCGCGCGGCCCGGCTTGACCTCGATCGGCACCTGGTAGGTCGCACCACCGACGCGGCGGGACTTGACCTCGAGGGCCGGCTTGATGTTGTCGAGAGCGCGCTTCAGCGTCACGACCGGGTCGGTACCCGTCTTCTCACGGCAACCTTCGAGGGCGTCGTACACGATGCGCTCGGCGATGGACTTCTTGCCGTCGAGCAGGATCTTGTTGACGAGCTGCGTGACGAGCGGCGAACCGTAGACCGGGTCGACGACGAGGGGACGCTTAGGAGCAGGACCCTTACGAGGCATTACTTCTTCTCCTTCTTGGCGCCGTAGCGGCTACGAGCCTGGTTGCGGCCCTTGACACCCTGGGTGTCGAGCGCGCCGCGGATGATCTTGTAGCGCACACCGGGAAGGTCCTTCACACGGCCACCACGCACGAGCACGATCGAGTGCTCCTGCAGGTTGTGGCCGACGCCCGGGATGTAAGCCGTGACCTCGATGCCAGAGGTGAGCTTCACACGGGCGACCTTTCGCAGAGCCGAGTTCGGCTTCTTCGGGGTCGTGGTGTAGACGCGGGTGCACACACCGCGTCGCTGGGGGCTGCCCTTGAGAGCCGGAGTCGAGGCCTTCGTGGCCTTGTCCTGGCGACCCTTGCGGACGAGCTGGTTGATCGTAGGCAACCTAGTTCTCCGAACGTGTCGTATCTGTTCTGCCTGCAGGATGAATCGCAGGCTCCTTGGTCTCGTCGCGGATCGTGCGCCGAAGGGCGCAACAGGCGCGACCCCTCCCCTGCACTTTCGTCGCGGGGCGCATGCACGACGTTCGAGACGCCGTGCCCGGCCCATCGCGGCGACTGCCCGGCGAGGGTGTGATCATGAGTGGAGTCCGGACAGACTCCTGCCATGCACCCGAGTAGTTTACCGACTCTCCCGGGCCCCGGCCAAATCGCGGGAGCATGCACGTTCCGACCGCAACGCGACACGCCGACGAACCTGAGGAGACCGCGAGGGGCACCCCCTGCCTGTGCAGGAGATGCCCCTCGCGGCGTGGATCTGCGTCGATCAGCTGTCGAAGCCGAGCGTCGCGTCGTCCAGTCGGACGGCCTCGCCCGAGCCCGGGCCAAAGACCGGGTAGTCGTACGGCTGGTAGTCCGGCAGCGCGTACATCGCGGCCTTCGCCTCCTCCGTCGGCTCCACCTTGACGTTGCGGTAACGGCTGAGGCCGGTACCCGCCGGGATGAGCTTTCCGAGGATGACGTTCTCCTTGAGGCCGAGCAGCGGGTCGCTCTTGACGTTCATCGCGGCCTCGGTGAGGACGCGCGTCGTCTCCTGGAACGATGCCGCCGACAGCCACGACTCGGTGGCCAGCGAAGCCTTCGTGATACCCATGAGCTCGCTACGACCCGACGCCGGACGTCCGCCCTCGGCAATCGCCTTGCGCGAGGCGTCCTCGAAGCGCGCGCGGTCGGCCAGCTCACCCGGGAGCAGGTCGGTGTCACCCGCCTCGATGATCGTCACGCGGCGCAGCATCTGACGCACGATGACCTCGATGTGCTTGTCGTGGATCGACACACCCTGCTGGCGGTACACGCCCTGGACCTCGTCGACGAGGTGCTTCTGCACCTCACGCGGGCCGAGGATGCGCAGCACCTGCTTCGGGTCGATCGCACCCTGCACGAGCAGCGTGCCGACCTCGACGCGCTGGCCGTCCTCGACGAGCAGGCGCGCACGCTTGCTCACCGGGTAGGCGTGCGGCTCCGAGCCGTCGTCCGGGATGAGGTTGATGCGACGAGCCTTGTCGGTCTCCTCGATCTCGATCTTTCCGGATGCCTCCGCGATCGGGGCGACACCCTTCGGCGTGCGAGCCTCGAAGAGCTCGACGACTCGGGGCAGACCCTGCGTGATGTCGTCACCCGCGGCACCGCCGGTGTGGAAGGTACGCATCGTCAGCTGCGTGCCCGGCTCACCGATCGACTGCGCCGCGATGATGCCGACAGCCTCGCCGATGTCGACGAGCTTGCCGGTCGCGAGCGAACGGCCGTAGCACTTCGCACACGTCCCGACGCGCGACTCACAGGTGAGGACCGAGCGGACCTTGACCTCTTCGATGCCGGCGTCGATCAGCTTGCTGAGCGCGACGTCACCGAGGTCGTCACCGGCCTGCAGGAACGTCTCGCCGTCGATCTCGACCGTCTGCGCCACGTTGCGGGCGTAGACCGAGCTCTCGACGTCCTCGTGCTCGACCAGCTGGCCGTCAGAGTTGCGCTGCGCGATCGGCAGGACGAGACCGCGCTTCGTGCCGCAGTCCTCCTCGCGGATGATGACGTCCTGCGAGACGTCGACGAGACGACGCGTCAGGTAACCCGAGTCGGCCGTACGCAGAGCGGTGTCGGCCAGACCCTTTCGTGCACCGTGGGTCGAGATGAAGAACTCCAGCACCGACAGGCCCTCACGGAAGTTGGCCTTGATCGGACGCGGGATGATCTCGCCCTTCGGGTTGGCCATGAGGCCTCGCATACCCGCGAGCTGGCGCAGCTGGAACCAGTTACCACGGGCACCCGAGTTGACCATGCGGTAGATCGGGTTGTCCTTCGGGAAGTTGTTCTCCATCTGCTTGGAGACCTCGTTCGCCGCCTGCGTCCAGATCTCGATGAGCTCCTGACGGCGCTCGTCGTCCGTGATGAGACCACGGTCGAACTGCAGCTGCACCTTCGCGGCCTTGGCGTCGTAGCTCTCGAGGATCTCGTCCTTGTTCGAGGGCATGACGACGTCCGAGATGGCGACGGTCGTGCCCGAGCGCGTGGCCCAGTGGAAACCGGTCTCCTTCAGCGCATCGAGCGACGCCGCGACCTGGACCTTCGAGTAACGCTCCGCAAGGTCGTTGACGATGGCCGAGAGGACCTTCTTGTCGACGGGCTTGTTGATGTACTCGTAGTCCTCCGGCAGCGTGCCGTTGAAGATCGCGCGACCCAGGGTCGTACGGATCCGCAGCTCGGAGACGAAGCCGTTCTGGTCCGCCTCGACGCCGTCGGGCAGCACCGTGCCGGCCGTCGGGACGAAGTCGCGAAGACGCACCGAGATCGGCGTGCCGATCTTGATCTCGCCCGCGTCGAAGGCCATGCGGGCCTCGGCGACGGTCGCGAACGCGCGGATGTCCTCGTCCTTCATCTCGTCGGCGTCGAGCACCTCGGAGGTGAGGTGGAACAGACCGATGATCATGTCCTGCGTCGGCATCGTCACGGGACGACCGTCGGCGGGCTTGAGGATGTTGTTGCTCGAGAGCATGAGGATGCGGGCCTCGGCCTGCGCCTCGGAGCTGAGCGGCACGTGGACGGCCATCTGGTCACCGTCGAAGTCGGCGTTGAACGCCGAGCAGACGAGCGGGTGGATCTGGACGGCCTTGCCCTCGACGAGCTGCGGCTCGAACGCCTGGATGCCCAGACGGTGCAGCGTCGGCGCGCGGTTGAGCAGCACGGGGTGCTCACGGATGACCTCTTCGAGGACGTCCCACACGACCGGGCGGGCACGCTCGACCATGCGCTTCGCCGACTTGATGTTCTGCGCGTGCTCGAGGTCGACGAGGCGCTTCATGACGAACGGCTTGAACAGCTCGAGCGCCATCTGCTTGGGCAGACCGCACTGGTGCAGCTTGAGCGTCGGACCGACGACGATGACCGAACGACCCGAGTAGTCGACTCGCTTGCCGAGCAGGTTCTGACGGAAACGACCCTGCTTGCCCTTGAGCATGTCGGACAGCGACTTGAGCGGGCGGTTGCCCGGACCGGTCACCGGTCGACCACGACGGCCGTTGTCGAACAGCGCGTCGACGGCCTCCTGAAGCATGCGCTTCTCGTTGTTGACGATGATCTCCGGCGCACCGAGGTCGAGCAGACGCTTGAGTCGGTTGTTGCGGTTGATCACACGGCGGTACAGGTCGTTGAGGTCGGACGTCGCGAAACGGCCACCGTCGAGCTGCACCATCGGGCGCAGGTCCGGCGGGATGACCGGGACGCAGTCGAGAACCATGCCGGCCGGCTTGTTCTCGGTCTGCTGGAAGGCCGTGACGACGCGCAGACGCTTGAGCGCACGCGTCTTCTTCTGGCCCTTGCCCGTCGCGATGATCTCGCGCAGCAGCTCCGCCTCGGCGTCGAGGTCGAAGTTCTCGAGACGCTTCTGCAGCGCCGCAGCGCCCATGCCGCCCTCGAAGTACAGACCGAAACGGTCACGCATCTCGCGGTAGAGGATCTCGTCGCCCTCGAGGTCCTGGACCTTGAGGTTCTTGAAACGATCCCAGACCTGCTCGAGGCGCTCGATCTGCTGATCCGCGCGCTTGCGGATCTGCGTCATCTCGCGCTCGGCCGACTCGCGGACCTTGCGGCGGGCGTCAGCCTTGGCGCCCTCCTTCTCGAGCTCGGCGAGGTCGGCCTCGAGCTTCGTCGAACGCGTGTTGATGTCCGCGTCGCGACGGTTCTCGAGTTCCTTCTTCTCGACCTCGATCTGGTTCTCGAGCGACGGCAGGTCGGCGTGACGCTGCTCCTCGTCGACCGAGGTGATCATGTAGGCCGCGAAGTAGATGACCTTCTCGAGGTCCTTCGGCGCGAGGTCCAGCAGGTAGCCCAGACGGCTCGGGACACCCTTGAAGTACCAGATGTGCGTGACCGGCGCGGCGAGCTCGATGTGGCCCATGCGCTCGCGACGAACCGCGGAACGCGTGACCTCGACGCCGCAGCGCTCACAGATGATGCCCTTGAAACGGACGCGCTTGTACTTGCCGCAGTAGCACTCCCAGTCGCGCGTCGGGCCGAAGATCTTCTCGCAGAAGAGTCCGTCCTTCTCGGGCTTGAGGGTGCGGTAGTTGATGGTTTCGGGCTTCTTGACCTCGCCGTGCGACCACTCGCGGATGTCGTCCGCGGTCGCGAGGCCGATGCGAAGCTCGTCGAAGAAGTTGACGTCCAGCACGTTGCTGATTCCTTCTCTCGCCTAAATCTGAAAAGTCTGATCGTTGCTGTTGTGGTTGTCCGGTCGGCTCGTTCGAGCCGCGGACCTACGTCTGCGCCGGCTGATCCGACACGCGGTGGGCCGGGCGATCATCTCGATCGACCCACCGCGTGTCGGGCGCCGTGATCAGACTTCCTCGACGCTGCTCGGCTCGCGGCGCGACAGGTCGATGCCCAGCTCCTCCGCGGCCCGGAACACTTCCTGCTCCGAGTCGCGCAGGTCGATGGCGGTGCCGTCACTGCTCAGGACCTCGACGTTGAGGCAGAGCGACTGCATCTCCTTGATGAGGACCTTGAACGACTCCGGGATGCCCGGCTCGGGGATGTTCTCGCCCTTGACGATGGCCTCGTACACCTTGACGCGGCCCGTCACGTCGTCCGACTTGATCGTCAGCAACTCCTGCAGGGCGTATGCGGCGCCGTAGGCCTCGAGGGCCCACACCTCCATCTCACCGAAGCGCTGACCACCGAACTGCGCCTTACCACCGAGCGGCTGCTGCGTGATCATCGAGTACGGACCCGTCGAACGCGCGTGGATCTTCTCGTCGACGAGGTGGTGCAGCTTCAGGATGTACATGTACCCGACGGAGACCGGCTCCGGGAACGGCTCACCCGAGCGGCCGTCGAACAGCTGCGCCTTGCCGGAGTCGCCGATGAGGCGCACGCCGTCGCGCGTCGTGTTCGTCGACTCGAGCAGGCCACGGATCTCCGTCTCGCGCGCACCGTCGAACACGGGCGTCGCAATACGGGTGTTCGGGCCCGTCTCACGTGCATCGGCCGGGATCTTGGCCGCCCACTCCGGGTCACCCTCGATCTTCCAACCACGCGAGGCGGCCCAGCCCATGTGCAGCTCGAGCACCTGACCGGGGTTCATTCGCGAGGGAACACCGAGCGGGTTGAGCACGACGTCGACCGGCGTGCCGTCCTCGAGGAACGGCATGTCCTCGACCGGCAGGATCTTCGAGATGACGCCCTTGTTGCCGTGACGGCCGGCGAGCTTGTCACCGTCGGTGATCTTGCGCTTGTTCGCCACGTAGACACGCACGAGCTGGTTGACGCCCGGGGGCAACTCGTCGCCCTCGTCACGGTCGAAGACCTTGACGCCGATGACCGTGCCGGTCTCACCGTGCGGAACCTTCATCGACGTGTCGCGGACCTCGCGGGCCTTCTCACCGAAGATGGCGCGCAGCAGGCGCTCCTCCGGCGTCAGCTCGGTCTCACCCTTGGGCGTGACCTTGCCGACGAGCAGGTCGCCGTCACGAACCTCGGCGCCGACGCGGATGATACCGCGCTCGTCGAGGTCGGCCAGCACCTCGTCGGAGACGTTCGGGATGTCCCGCGTGATCTCCTCCGGGCCCAGCTTCGTGTCGCGGGCGTCGATCTCGTGCTCCTCGATGTGGATCGAGGAGAGCGTGTCGTCCTGCACGAGGCGCTGCGACAGGATGATCGCGTCCTCGTAGTTGTAGCCCTCCCACGGCATGAACGCCACGAGCAGGTTCTTGCCGAGCGACATCTCGCCGCCGTCGGTGGCGGGGCCGTCAGCGATGACGGCGCCCTCCTCGAGGCGCTCACCCTCGTTGACCACGACACGCTGGTTGTAGCAGGTGCCCTGGTTCGAGCGCGTGAACTTCGCGATGCGGTACGTCGAGTACGTCGCGTCGTCGTTGGCGACCGTGACGAGGTCGGCGGAGACCTCCTGCACGACACCCGCCTTCGTGGCTCGCACGACGTCACCCGAGTCGAGTGCCGCACGGTACTCGATGCCGGTACCGACGAGCGGAGCCTCCGAACGAACGAGCGGCACCGCCTGACGCTGCATGTTGGCACCCATGAGGGCGCGGTTGGCGTCGTCGTGCTCGAGGAACGGGATGAGTGCGGTCGCGGCCGACACCATCTGACGCGCCGAGACGTCCATGTAGTCGACGTCCTCGATCGCGACGTCGCTCGCCTCTCCGCCCTTGGTGCGCGCCATGACGCGGTCCTCGGCGAAGTGGTTGTCCGGCGTCAGCGGCGCGTTCGCCTGCGCGATGACGAACGTGTCCTCCTCGTCCGCCGACAAGTAGTCGACGTCGTCGGTGACCTGGCCGTCGACGACCTTGCGGTACGGCGTCTCGACGAAACCGAACGGGTTGATGCGACCGAACGACGCGAGCGAACCGATGAGACCGATGTTCGGGCCTTCCGGCGTCTCGATCGGGCACATGCGGCCGTAGTGCGACGGGTGGACGTCACGGACCTCCATGCCTGCGCGGTCCCGCGAGAGACCACCGGGGCCCAGCGCCGACAGACGACGCTTGTGCGTCAGACCGGCGAGCGGGTTGTTCTGGTCCATGAACTGCGACAGCTGCGACGTTCCGAAGAACTCCTTGATCGACGCCACCACGGGGCGGATGTTGATCAGGGTCTGCGGCGTGATGGCCTCGACGTCCTGCGTCGTCATGCGCTCACGAACCACGCGCTCCATGCGGGACAGGCCCGTGCGAACCTGGTTCTGGATGAGCTCACCGACGTTGCGCAGGCGGCGGTTGCCGAAGTGGTCGATGTCGTCGATCTCGACGCGGACGTCGATCTCTTCGCCGTGACGCGTGCCCTTCATCGTCTCCTCGCCGGCGTGCAGCGCGACGATGTACTTGATGGTGGCGACGATGTCGTCGATGCCGAGCGTCGAGTCTTCGAGCCCGCCGTCGACGCCCAGCTTCTTGTTGACCTTGTAGCGGCCGACCTTCGCGAGATCGTAGCGCTTGCCGTTGAAGTACAGGTTGTCGAGCAGCTGCTGGGCAGCCTCACGCGTCGGCGGTTCGCCCGGGCGCAGCTTGCGGTAGATCTCGAGCAGCGCGGCGTCCTGGTCGGCCGTGTGGTCCTTCTCCAGGGTGGCGCGCATCGACTCGTACTGGCCGAACTCCTCGAGGATCTGAGCCTCGGTCCAGCCCAGCGCCTTGAGCAGCACCGTCACGGACTGCTTGCGCTTGCGGTCGACGCGGACACCGACCATGTCGCGCTTGTCGATCTCGAACTCGAGCCACGCACCACGGCTGGGGATGACCTTCGCCGTGTAGATCTCCTTGTCGGAGGTCTTGTCGATGGAGCGCTCGAAGTAGACGCCCGGCGAACGGACGAGCTGCGAGACGACGACGCGCTCGGTGCCGTTGATGACGAACGTGCCGCGGTCCGTCATGAGCGGGAAGTCGCCCATGAAGACCGTCTGGCTCTTGATCTCGCCCGTCTCGGCGTTCATGAACTCAGCCGTGACGAACAGCGGAGCCGCGTACGTCATGTCGCGCTCCTTGCACTCCTCGATGGAGTACTTGACGTCCTCGAATCGGTGGTCGCGGAAGCTCAGCGACATCGAGCCGGAGAAGTCTTCGATCGGCGAGATCTCCTCGAAGATCTCCTCCAGACCGGAGCGCTCGGGCACGTCGACACGGCCCTCCGACTTGGCGGCGGCCACGCGGGCCTGCCACTTCTCGTTGCCGAGAAGCCAGTCGAAGCTCTCGGTCTGCAGCGCGAGCAGATCCGGGATTTCGAGGGGCTCACGAATTTTGGCGAAGGTGAGACGGCCGGAGGCAGTCTTCGCCGAGGACAGAGTCTGGGTCGCGGTGCGCGAGGCAGCCAAGGAGGGTCCCTTCCAGAGGCCTTACAGATCGGCAGTGCGCGCCACCTGCCGTACGGGTCCTCCCCCCTCGACGCTCCTCGGACGGCCGGCGTCATGATGTCGCGACCAAGCAGAGCGGGCAGCTCTTCGTGGTGGCGTCTTGACGCGGAATCCGGATCGGGTGTCGGGGGCAGGCGCAGACAGGGCAGCGCAAAATAGCAGGATAGTACCCAGAGAAGAAGGATGCAAGCCGACGAACTCGGAACCCGAGTCTGTCGCACCGCGCGCCCATCCTGACGAGCCCGGGTGGACCGCATCGACCGCTATGATCCGGCGCCTCCCCCGGCGCCGTCTTGACCCCACGAGAATGACGCAGGGCGGGCGCACAGTCAAGCAGCGACGCGCCGGTCGCCCGTCACCCCGCCAGGTGCGACCAGCGCGTCTCGAGCTCACGCCACGGGCCGGCGTCCGCAACCCTGCCCGCCTCCAGGACGACGACGCGGTCGGCCCGGGCGAGAGCCGAACGCTTCGACGTCGCCCCGACGACGGCGCTGCCACGCGCACGCAACGCGTCCCACAGCTCGAGCTCGGTGCGCGCGTCGAGCGCGCTCGAGACGTCGTCGGCCAGGAGCAGTTCGGCCTCCGTCGACAGGGCTCGCGCGAGCGCCAGCCGCTGAACCTGCCCACCGGACAGGCGCACCCCGCGGTGGCCGACGAGACTGTCCCGGCCGCCCGCGTTGTCGATGTCGGGGGTGAGACGCGCAGCGTCGACGGAAGTGTCGAACTCGCGCTCGTGACCGAGGAGCACGTTCTCGGCGAAGGAGCCGGAGAGCACTCGGGGCGTCTGGGCGACGTAGGCGACCTGGCCGGGGCGGAGGAAGAGCTCTGGCTCGCTCACCTCTCGTCCGTTCCACGTGAGCGAGCCGGTGTGGTGCACGAGCCCCGCGAGTGCCGCCAGCAGGCTCGACTTGCCGGAGCCCACGGCGCCCAGGAGCAGCACGAGCTCGCCCTGCCCGACGGTGAGATCCACGCCTTCGACGCCGACCGTCCCGTCATCGTGCAGGGCGGCGAGGTCGCGCAACGCCAGTTCGCGCAAGGGCTCCCTCGGCGTCTCAGGTACCTGAGGTGCCGCACCGGAGGGCAGGTCGAGGCCAGCCGGGAGGTCGACGAGATCGGCCCCGCCGGCGAGTTCGCTCGTCGCCCTGAGCCAGGCCCGCGTTCCGGGCGCCTCGGTGACGACCGACCCGGCGACCCGGCCGAACCAGTCGAAGTTGGACGCCGCGTTGACGACGAGCAGCGCCGTCGCAAGGCCCCAGGTGCCGTACAGCGCCCCCGCCCAGGCTGCCACGATGCCTGCCTGCACCATGAGCGTCGGGACGCCGTCGAGCACGGCGGCGACTCGGTGCTCGCGCACCGCGGCCTCGACGCGCGTGCGGTCGACGGCGGCGAGGTGTTCGCGGATGCGCCCGGTGCGACCCGCGAGCTTGATGGTGCGCGCTGCTTCGAGCGAGGAGACGAGGGCGCGACCGAACTGGGCACGGGACGCCGACGCCCGCGCGGCGGAGCGGCCCGCCACGCGCCGTCCGAGGGCGGAGGCCAGCGCCGAGCCGACCATGATGACGAGCAGGACGAGACCCGCGAGCCAGGTGCCACCGAGCACAGCGGTGAGAACGACGATGACGAAACCGTTGGTGAAGTCGATCCACCGGTCGGCATAGCGGACGAAGCGATCCGAATCCATCGCGCGCGCGACGACCTCGCCGGGAGGCGTGCGCGGCAGCCGGTGCTGCCCCGTCTGTCCGATGAGCACGCGCATGCGCACCCGCAGGGAGATCTCGATCCACCACCGCGGGTAACGGATGACGGCCACCGCGAGCGAGACCGGGCCGAGCATCACGCACACCGCGACCGCTGCGGCCCAACCCCATGCGGGGGTGCCGTCCGCCAGGGCCTGCACGGTGTGACCCCAAGCCCAGCCCGTGACGCTGCCGATGGCACCGAAGATGGAGAACGCGAGGAACGCGAAGATGGCCACGACGCCCCACTCGGGCCGCACCTTCAGCGCGTTGATGATCGCGCGTGCGAGGGACGAACCCTCGGGGATGTCGCGCGTGACGGGCGCCGCGCCCGTGCGTCGCGCGTGCGCGACGTGCGGGGCCTCGTGGTCCGGGGCGGGGACGGCGGACGCGCCGGCGGCTTCGGTGAGGTCGCGGAAGTAACCGGGTGTCTCGAGCAGTTCGTCACGGCGACCGAACTGCACGAGGCGCCCGCGCTCCATGACGCCGATGAAGTCGGCCCGCTCGATGGTGCCGAGACGATGCGCGATGAGGATGCCGGTGCGCCCCTCGAGCAACCGTGCAGAGGCCGCGACGACGCGGGCCTCCGTCACCGGATCCATGCGGGCGGTCGCCTCGTCGAGCACGATGACGCGCACGTCGCGTGCGAGCAGACGGGCGAACGCCAGCAGCTGTTCCTCGCCGGCCGACAGGCTCACGCCACCCGGGCCGAGCACCGTGTCGAGGCCGTCGGGCAGGGTCGAGACCCACGGGCCGAGACCGAGCGTCTCGACGACGTCCTCGATCTGAGCGCGCGGCAGCGGCTCGAAGACGGTGATGTTCTCCGCCAGCGTGCCGGCGAGGATCTCGGTGCGCTGCGTGACGACACCGACGCCCCCGCGCAGCGCCTCCAGGTCGAGGTCGCGCACGTCGACGCCGCCGAGGAAGAGCGAACCGGGCGGCGGCTCGACGGCGCGCGAGACGAGGGAGGCCAACGTCGACTTGCCGGATCCGGTGCGTCCCACCAGGGCGAGAGTCGACCCGGCCGGCACGTGCAGGTCGACGTCCTGCAGCGCGAACGTGCCGGTGCCGTAGCTGAAGTCGAGGTGACGTACGTCGAGATCCAGCGGGCCCTCCGGCAGCGCTCGTCCGCCCTCGGGTTCGGCCGGAACGGCCAGGAGGGCGCGCAGGCGCACGATGGCGCCGAGGCCCGCCTGCATGTCCGGGAACTGCTCGGCGACCCGGGCCAGCATGCCGACGAACGTGCTCGTGACGAGGAACATCGTGACGAGATCACCGACCGACATCGACGTGCGCGAGGCGAGCGCGACACCGGCGAGCACGACGAGGACGAGCAGCAGGTGCAGCGACAGGCCGGTGCGCAGCAGCAGCTTGACCTCGAGGCGCACGACGGCCAGGAACCGCTCGTGCACGCGCGCCGACAGCTTGGCGAGGCGCGCGACCACGAACGGCTGGCCGAGGCTCGTACGGATGTCGTCGCGGCCCGCGACGCCCTCCTCGAAGATGGCGGCGTGCTCGGTCCAGGCGGCCTCCTCGAGAACCTTGCCCGCCGCGATCGGGGCGAGCAAGGAACGCATGAGCACCCACGTCAGCGCCGCGAAGAGCGGGAAGAGCACCCAGGCCGGCCACCACGTGATACCTGCGACGATCCACATCGGCACCATGGCGAGCGTCATCCGCAGCACCATCCAGATCTGCTGACGCAGCAGGTTCGAGATCTCGTGGGTGTCGTCGTCGACACGGTCGAGGATCTCACCGCCCGCCTGCTCCGACAGGGCCTCGAGCGGTTGCGCGAGCACCGCGTCGACGAGGTCGCGACGCAGCTGCCCGGCGGCACGATCGACCATGCCCGCCCACAGGAAGCGCCCCGCGGTGTCGACGAGCGCCCCACCGAGGACGGTGACGGCCAGCAGCGTCACGAGGCGAGCGCTCGTGTGCTCGGCCAGCCGGCCCGCGATGACGGACGCCGCCGTCGTCGCCAACGCTGTGACGGCCGCGAGGATGACGGCGGCCCACGTACTGGGGACGGCGATGCGTCGCCATCCGATCTGGCGGGATGGCGAGGCGTGCGGCGCGGGTGGTGTCGTCATGGCACGTCACAGGCTACGGGTGAACACCGACAACCGCACCCGAATATCGCGCGCGTCATCGGCGGCACCGGCCTCGGCAGGGTTCCTCTGGCGCGACGCCAGGTCTGCGGGCATGCGAAAGCGGGCCGCACCGTGATGGTGCGACCCGCTTCGACGCGATGTCTCGCGATCAGTGCCCAGGCAGTGCCCGGGCAGAGATCACTTGACCTCGACGGTGGCGCCGGCGCCTTCGAGGGCTTCCTTGGCCTTGTCGGCAGCGTCCTTGGCGACACCTTCGAGAACCGGCTTCGGGGCGCCGTCGACGAGGTCCTTGGCCTCCTTGAGACCGAGGGACGTGAGGGCGCGCACCTCCTTGATGACCTGGATCTTCTTGTCACCGGCCGAGGCCAGGATGACGTCGAACTCGGACTTCTCCTCGGCAGCGCCGGCGTCGCCGCCGCCTGCAGCCGGAGCAGCCGCGGCAGCAACCGGGGCAGCAGCGGTGACGTTGAAGGTGTCTTCGAAGAGCGTCACGAACTCGGAGAGCTCGATGAGCGTCATTTCCTTGAAAGCCTCGAGGAGCTCGTCGTTGGAGAGCTTCGCCATGATGGGCGTCCTTTCTGTTCTGTCGGACCCGGACCGATGTGGTCGTGGGATCCGTGCCGTGAGTGGCGTTGTGGTGGGTTTGCGCTGATGCCGGTCAGGACCGGATCAGGCCTCGTCGCCACCCTCGGCGACGTCTGCGGTGGCCGCCTCGGCAGCCGGGGCTGCGTCGGTGGCCGGTCCCTCGGTCTCGACCTTCGCACGCAGGGCGTCGACGGTGCGAGCAGCCTGCGACAGCGGGGCCGCGAAGAGGTAGACAGCCTGGCTGAGCGAGGCCTGGAGGCCCCCGGCCAGCTTGGCGAGCAGGGTCTCGCGGGACTCGAGGTCCGCGAGCTTGTTGATCTCCTCGGCCGACATGGCCTTGCCGTCAAGGACGCCGCCCTTGATGACGAGGAGAGGGTTGGCCTTGGCGAAGTCACGCAGCTTCTTCGCCGTCTCCACCGGGTCACCGGTGACGAAGGCGATAGCGGACGGGCCCTGGAGCTGGCCGTCGAAAGCCGTCACGCCGGCTTCGGCAGCCGCACGGGCGGTCAGCGTGTTCTTCACCACGGCGTAGGTGGCGTGCTCACGAATGGAGTTACGCAGATCGGTGATCTGCGCCACGGTGAGACCGCGGTACTCCGTCAGCACGGCAGCATCCGAGTTGCGGAAGTTGTCCGCAAGCTCGGCAATGGCTGCATCCTTAGCGGCGGTAGCCATGCGCGCCTCCTTCGGTGGTGAGTGCCAGTCGCTCGGGCGACACGAAAAAAGAGCCTCGGCGCAGGCGCGCTGAGGCTCTGAAAACATGCTGACGAACAGCACGATCATCGACTGAAGCTCACCTGCGCCGGACGCTCACTGACGTGAGGCCTTCGGTCACATCCACCCAGAGGCAGAGTGCAACAACCGGCGGTCATTGGTTCTCCCAATGTACCGGGCGGGCGGCGGGCGGCCAAATCGGTGCGATCGACGCCGGTGGGCACTGGTGCACAGGCCGCGGAAACCTGACGAAAAACTTACCGTCGCGATCGGGTGCGACACGCGCCGGGCTGGTGAGACTCGAGGAGTGGCCGGTGACGCACCGGGCGCTGCCTCACCGCCTACCGAAGGACCAAGCATGCCCGACGCACCCACCCCCGCAGCTGCTCTACCCGACGATGGCGCGACCGCGCGTCGTGGACTTGCCGGGCGCCATCTCGCGCCACGTGGGGTCGCCGTGATCGCCCTGGCCGCGGCCGTGACGACGGCGGCGAGTGGGTGCGGCGACGACTCGACGGCCGATGCCTCGACGAGCACCATCGCCCCCTCCGACATGAGCCGCATCGCGGCCGGCAACACGCCGCGTTCCAGTTCGACTGACCCTTCTACGTCGTTGCGCAGCGCCGCCTCGTCGGCGCCCGCGACCTCGCGGAGTGCTTCGGTCGCGTCGAGCGCGCCCGGAACGACGTCCAAGGCCGGCGCCGCCGCAGTCGTCATCCCCGACGCCGCCAAGGCCCACACCAAAGACGGCGCCAAGGCCTTCGTGAAGTTCTACTGGGAAACCCTCGACCAACTGGACGCGGCACCCAAGGAAAACGTCCTGGCCAACCTGTACGCGCCGACTTGCACTGGCTGCGACCAGCAGGCTCTTGGGGTGGCAGAAAACGCTCGCACCGGAGTACACATCGAGGGATCCCGCACCACCCTCACCAAGCTCCAGGAAGCACCCACCTCATCACTGGACGAGCCCGTCTTTACCTTCGATCAAGCAGAGACACCAGCGACCCGGGTCGAGAGCGGAGGCAAGCGCACCGAGCTGAGCGCCATCAAGCTTAGGGGCGCCGTTCGACTCATGTGGGACGGCCAGCACTGGCGAGTGGGGATGTACGGTGCAGATCGCGCTTAAGACATCAGCGCCGCTGCTCATGGCCACAGCCGTCCTTGCCTCTGCCCCAGCCGCGGCATCGGGAAATCCCTGCGAGGGGACAAACCGGCAAGCGTGCCTCGGCGGCGACACAGTCTCCGTCGTGGTGGTGGCGGGTAAGAAGGAAGGCCGCGGCCAACTGCCAGACGGGCCACAACGTCCCCAGAACGCGCGCCCGGGAACAGGCACCCTGCCCCACATAAGCACTGGCTCAGCCGCCCCACATCCAGGAGCCCCGGAAGGCACCGGAACCGGCCGAGCCGCCACCACGGGAACAACGACCGCAACCGTCGATGCGACTGTGAACACCCGTTTAGCAGACATTCCGTGCGCGACAGGGGAAGGACAGACCCCGAAGCTATCGTGCGTCAACTACACCACCGCGCCACCTGCACCCACGATGACCACCCCCGCATCAGAAACCGCCACAGCGCCAGCAGCTCCGGCCGCGCCCACCTACACCGCCGAGCAAGCAGCCACCCAGGCCTGGACGACTCAGACCTTCACGAAGGCCACCGTCGCCATCCAACCCACCGGCAACACCACGCTCACGGGCCTGCCCACCTACTTCCAGGCGACCTACGGCCCCGACGGGCTCGCCCCCGGTGAGACGACCACCGTCACCCTGCTCGGACACACCATCACCCTGCGCCCCACCGACGTCACCTACACCTACCACTACGGCGACACCGCCACCTACGGCCCCACCACCGACGCGGGCGGGCCCTACCCCACCGGCAATGTCACTCACACCTACCCCACCAAGGGCACCGTCACCACCCGCATCGACACCACCCTCAGCGGCCAGTACCAGGAGAACAACGGCCCCTGGCGCACCATCCCCGGCGCCACGACGATCACGGGACAGCCTCAACGGCTCACCATCGCCACCCTCCAATCACGCCTCCACCACTGACCACCGCACCCAGGGAACACACCCGCCGCCCGACCGCTCGCACCCACCCGCCAGCTGCACCACGAATGCGCGACTGCGCGCACGTTCCCCGTGTGGGTGCACAGTCCCCAGCAGAGTCGCTGCACCAACTGTTCACCCACTGGCCACGATGACGCACCCTGCGCGCCGCGGCCCGCCGCCTACTGTCAGCTCGTCCTGTTGCTGAACTAACGAAAGCCCCTCATGCCACTGCTTCCCCAGCGCCCCACCGCCATCGTCACCGTCGCCGCAGCCGTCGCGGGGCTGACGTCGTTCTCGCTGTCCACCGCAGGTTCGGCGCAGGCTGCGTCGACCACCGTCACGATCAGCGAGGTGTTCGGCGGAGGCGGCAACAGCGGCGCACCGCTGCGCAGCGACTTCGTCGAGCTCTACAACACCTCGAGCGCGCCCGTCGACCTCACCGGCTGGAGCGTCCAGTACTGGTCCGCGTCGGGCACGAGCGCCCAGAAGACTCCGCTCAGCGGCCAGGTCGCACCGGGACACCACTTCCTCGTCAAGGAAGCCGACGGCGCGAACATGTCCGCGCCCGCCCTGGAGAATCCTGACGTGACGGGCACGATCGCGATGTCGGGCACCGCGGGCCGCGTCGCCATCGTCGACCCGAACGGCGCCACCGTCGACCTCGTCGGCTGGGGCGGGGCGAGCGTCGCGGAGGGTTCCCCTGCCCCCGCGACGACGAACTCGACGTCCGTCTTCCGCAAGAGCGAGTGCACCGACACCGACGACAACGCTGTCGACTTCACCGTCGGCACCCCGACGCCGACGTCGTCGGCGGCCGGCGCGACGGCCTGCACCCCGCAGGCGCCGCACGAGCCGTCGACGGTGACGATCCAGCAGATCCAGGGTTCCTCGCACCTCTCGCCGCTCAGGGACGAGCGCGTCAGCAAGGTCAGCGGTGTCGTCACCGCCATCAATGCCACCGGGTTCTGGATGCAGGCCCCGAGCGACGACGACGACGCGACGAGCGACGCCGTCTTCGTCTACACCAAGACCGCGCCCACCGCCGTCGTCGGTGACGCCGTCAGCGTCGACGCCACCGTCTCCGAATTCCGGCCGGGCGGCGCCTCGGGCAACGACAACCTGACGACGACGCAGCTGACGAGCCCCGTCGTCACCGTCACCGCGTCCGGGCAAGCGCTGCCGGCGCCTGCCGTCCTCGGCAAGGACCGCATCGCCCCGCAGCAGAACGTCGCGTCGGGCGACCCGAAGAACGTCGAATCGGCAGCGGCCACCTTCGACCCGACGAAGAACGCGATCGACTTCGACGAGTCGCTCGAAGGCATGCGCGTCGCCCTCGACGATGCGCGCGCCGTCGGCCCGACCAACCCCAAGTACCGCGAGACCCCGGTCGTGCCCGGCCAGAACGTCGACGCGCTGACCACGCCGCGCGGTGGCGTGCTCTACTCCGGCTACGACCACCCGAACGCGATGCGCGTCATCCTCGACGACCAGGCCAAGCCCGCCAACGCGCTGCCGGTCAGCACCGTCGGTGACGTCTACACCGGCCGCACCACCGGCATCATGGACTACTCCTTCGCCATGCCGCACGTGCACGTCACCGACGTCGCGGGGCACCGCAGCGCCGGCCTGAAGCGCGAGACGACGAAGGCCCAGGGCCTGTTCGAGATGGCCGTCGCGACATTCAACGTCGAGAACCTCGCACCCAGCGACCCGCAGACGAAGTACGACCGCCTCGCCGGCCAGATCACGGGCAACCTGCACTCCCCCGATGTCCTCGCGCTGGAAGAGATCCAGGACAACAACGGCGCCCAGAACGACGGCACCGTCGACTCGTCCACGACCGTCAAGAAGCTCGTCGACACCATCAAGGCCGCCGGCGGCCCGACGTACCAGGCGCGCTGGGTCGACCCCGAGAACGGCAAGGACGGAGGCCAGCCCGGAGGCAACATCCGCCAGGTGTTCCTCTACCGCACCGACCGCGGCACGTCGTTCGTCGACAAGGGAACCCCCGGCGCGACGACGGCCACCGGCGTCACCGGGCGTGGTCTGTTCACCGACCTCACCGTCTCGCCCGGCCGCATCGACCCGACGAACACCGCCTTCACCGACTCGCGCAAGCCGCTCGTCGGCGAGTTCAAGTTCCGCGGGACGAAGGTGTACGTCATCGCCAACCACTTCAACAGCAAGGGCGGCGACGACCCGCTCTTCGGCCGCTGGCAGCAGCCCGTGCGCTCGTCCGAGACGCAGCGCCACGCGCAGGCCACCGTCGTGCGCGGATTCATCGACAAGCTGCTCGCCGCCGACCCCAACGCTCGCATCGTGACGCTCGGTGACCTCAACGACTTCGAGTTCAGCCAGACCACCGACATCCTCGTCGGAAACCGCAAGACAGCGATGACGGACCTGCCGCGCACCCTGCCCGCCAACGAGCGGTACTCGTACGTGTACGAGGGCAACAGCCAGATCCTCGACCACATCCTGCTCAGCCCCAAGCTCGCCCAGCCCTGGCTCGGCCTCGGGAAGCCGCCGTTCAACTACGACATCGTCCACACCAACAGCGAGTTCCCCGACCAGGACTCCGACCACGACCCGCAGATCGTCCGCATGACCGTCACCCCGTTCTGAGGTCATGCGGCCGGCCATGTGATCTGGACGGCACAACAGGCGAGGCCCGCACCCCGAACGAATCGGGATGCGGGCCTCGCCCGTCGAGAAGCGTCGACCGCTCACGTAGAGCGATCGAGCGAGAAGCCGATCAGGCCTGCTCGGCGCCGTCCTCCATGAGGTTGCGCGTGCGCGACTGGTCGATCAGGATGCCAGGGCCCATCGTCGTGGCCATCGTGGCCTTCGTGATGTAACGACCCTTCGACGCCGACGGCTTCAGCCGCAGGATCTCATCGAGCGCAGCCGCATAGTTCTCGACGAGAGCCTTCTCGTCGAACGAGGACTTGCCGATGATGAAGTGGAGGTTCGCGTGCTTGTCGACACGGAACTCGATCTTTCCGCCCTTGATGTCTCCGACGGCCTTCGCGACGTCCATCGTCACCGTGCCTGTCTTCGGGTTCGGCATGAGACCACGCGGACCGAGCACCTTACCCAGGCGACCGACCTTGCCCATGAGGTCCGGCGTCGCGACGACGGCGTCGAAGTCCGTCCAGCCACCCTGAACCCTGGCGATCAGGTCATCCGAACCAACGAAGTCGGCGCCGGCAGCCTCAGCCGCCGCAGCCTTGTCACCGTTCGCGAACACGAGGACGCGAGCCGTCTTACCCGTGCCGTTCGGCAGGTTCACCGTGCCACGAACCATCTGGTCCGCCTTGCGCGGGTCGACACCGAGGCGCATCGCAACCTCGACCGTCGAATCGAACTTCGTGCCGGCCGTCTCCTTCGCGAGGCGAACAGCCTCGAGCGGCGAGTACAGCTTGCCTTCTTCGATCTTCTCTTCCGCCGCGCGGTACGTCTTGCTGCGCTTCATCTCAAACTCCTTCAACAGGGAGATCGTGGTTCTACGAGCCAGCGCCGGCCCAACCACTTTCGGGCTCCGCGCCCCCGACACCAGGTCGATCCTGACGCCGCGATGCCACACAGGCAACCGGTTGATCTTACGTGACGTGCGGGGGTGGGGTGAAATCGGCGACGGACGCACGAAGCCCCTGACCCAGGTGAGGGCCAGGGGCTTGCGTCGAACCGGCAGAACCGGCAGAACCGTCAGACGATTTCTTCTCGACTGATCGACCCCGCCGAAACGTCACGGCGGCATGAACATCACCGACCGTACCGAGGATGCACTCTCAGACACTTTTCCTCGACTGAACGCACCCCGCCGGAACGTCACGGCAGTACGAACATCACTGCCCGTACCGGCGGTGCACTTTCAGTCGGTGGTAATCCCCATCGAACGCGCCGTACCCGCAATGATCCGCGACGCCATGTCGAGATCGTTCGCGTTGAGGTCCTGCATCTTCTGCTGCGCGATCTCACGAACCTGATCCGCCGACAGGTGCGCGACCTTCGTCTTGTGCGGCTCGCCGGAACCCTTCTGGACGCCCGCAGCCTTCTTGATGAGCTCAGCAGCCGGCGGCGTCTTCGTGATGAACGTGAACGAACGGTCCTCGTAGACCGTGATCTCGACCGGGATGACGTTGCCGCGCTGGGACTCCGTCGCAGCGTTGTACGCCTTGACGAACTCCATGATGTTCACACCGTACTGACCCAGCGCCGGACCGACCGGCGGAGCCGGCGTCGCCGCACCGGCCTGGATCTGCAGCTTGATGAAACCGGAAACCTTCTTCTTCGGAGGCATGAAGCCACCTCTTTCCTGTCATGGGCCGACGCCGTGGGCGATGACCCGGTTGCATCCTCACCACCCGGACAGGCGATGAGAGGTTGATGACGACCGCCGCGACGAAACGCGCGGCAGGTCGAAGGATCAGATCTTCGCGACCTGGTTGAAGCCCAGTTCGACCGGCGTCTCGCGACCGAAGATCGACACGAGCACCTTGATCTTCTGCGTGTCCGCGTTGATCTCGGAGATCGTCGCGGGCAACGTCTCGAACGGGCCTTCCATGACGGTGACGGACTCGCCGACGGTGAAGTCGACATCCGCGGACGCCGACGACGCGGAGCCACTCGACGCGGCCGCACCCTCAGCCGAAGCCTCCGGCTCCTCGAACGTCGGGTTCAGCATCGTGACGACCTCGTCGATCGACAACGGGTACGGCTGGTGCGCGTTGCCGACGAAGCCCGTGACACCCGGGGTGTGACGCACTGCGCCCCACGACTCGTCCGTCAGATCCATGCGCACGAGCACGTAACCCGGGATGCGCACGCGCGTACCCGACTTCTTCTGCCCGTTCTTGATCTCGGTGTAGTCCTCCATCGGAACCTCGATCTGGAAGATGTAATCCTCCATGTTGAGGCTCGTGATGCGCTGCTCGAGGTTCGTCTTCACACGCTTCTCGTAGCCCGCGTAGGAGTGGATGACGTACCAGTCACCGAACTGCGACTTGAGCTCCGCGATGAACGCCTCGCGAGGGTCGACCGCGTCAGCCTGCTCGGCCGGGGCGACCTCGGCGTCGACGACGGCCTCCTGCTCCACCTCGCGCTCGGCGTCGTCGGCGTGGTCCTCGGCGGCGCTCGGCAGTTCGCCGACCTCGCCCTGCTCGGGCGCCAGGTCAGCGTCAGGCGTGCGCACAGCGCCCGCCGCGAATTCGGCCTCTTCCGCCGCAGCCGGCGAAAGCTGCTCGGGGTTCTGCTCGGTCATCGACCTGCTTCCTTCACATGTGGGGACGTACGTCGCGTGCTCTCACACGAACGCCGCCCGCGCGGCCCCCGCGGGGGCGCTCAGGCGGCGAATCTTCGAGATGGGCCCGGGACTCAGTTCGAACCGAAGACCCAGGAGACCGCACGCGTGAACAGCCAGTCTAGACCGTTGACGTACGCCATGATGACGGCGAGGAAGACCAGGACCGCGATCGTGTACGTCGTCAACTCGTCACGCGTCGGATAGACGACCTTGCGCATCTCGCCGATGACCTGCCGGATGAACAACAGGATGCGGCCGAAGAAACCGCGGCGCTCAGATTCACCCGCGACGGAAGCCCCCGTCACGACATCGGAATCTGCCACGGCCCCGCCCTCTCGGATCAATACGCTGTGCAGGGCACGAGGGACTTGAACCCCCAACCCCCGGTTTTGGAGACCGGTGCTCTGCCAATTGAGCTAGTGCCCTTCGCGAGCGAACCCGCGCGACGCGGCGGTTGAGTGCCGTGTCGACCCCCAACTGTACGGGACGACGACGCTCGAACGGAAATCTGGCCCTCCCCCGTGCGTGATGCGCGGCAGCCGTCGCGCGAGGGCGGTGACAGGATGAGCGGGTGACGAGTCGCGACACCTCCCCCAGCCGCTCCCGGCGAGACCTCGACGCCCTGCCGAAGGCGCACCTGCACCTGCACTTCACCGGCTCGATGGCGTTCGACACCCTGCTCGACATGAGCGTGACGCACGGCGTCCGGCTGCCGGACAGCCTGAGGCGCAGCTGGCCTCCTCAGCTCGCATCGGCCCGCGACGAGCGGGGTTGGTTCCGCTTCCAACGCCTCTACGACGCCGCCCGCGCCTGCGTGCGTAGCGAGGATGACATGCGCCGCATCGTCGACGAGGCCGCCGCGAGCGATGCGCGTGAGGGCTCACGATGGTTGGAGATCCAGGTCGACCCCACGTCCTACGCACCGTTCGTCGGCGGCATCACACCCGCCTTGGAGATCGTGCTCGACGAAGCTGCGCGGGCCGGTGAGCGTCACGGCATCGGGGTGGGCGTCGTAGTCGCGGCGTCACGGCTACGGCATCCCCTCGACGCGCGGACGTTGGCCCGGCTCGCGGCGAAGAACGCCGGCGGTGTCGTCGGCTTCGGATTGAGCAACGACGAACGCCGCGGCGACACCTCCGCGTTCGCGCCGGCGTTCCGCATCGCGCGCAACGCGGGCCTCGCCTCACTGCCCCACGGGGGCGAACTGCTCGGCGCCGACGCCGTGAGCGAGACGCTCGACGCACTGCACCCCACGCGGCTCGGGCACGGGGTGCGTTCCGCGGAATCGCCTGAGGTGTTGGCGCGCGTCGTCGATGCCGGCGTCGGGCTCGAGGTGTGCCCCGGCAGCAATGTGGCACTCGGCGTGTACGAGAGCGCCCCGGAGGTGCCCCTGCGTCCCTTGTTCGACGCAGGCGCGCGGATGGCGCTCGGCGCCGACGACCCGCTGCTGTTCGGCTCACGCCTCACGGATCAGTACCGCACCGCGCGTGACGTCCACGGATTCAGCGACGCCGAACTCGCCCAACTCGCGCGCGACAGTTTCACGATCTCGAACGCGCCGGCGGACGTCGTCGCGGCCGCGGACGCCGACATCGACGCCTGGCTCGCCGCACCGCCTGCTTGAGCGCTCAGCCGGCCTCCCAGATTGCTGCGTCGCGCTCGAGCATCGAGTGCGCGGACGCCGGAGGTGGGCGGAGCGGGTCAGGCGATCGGTTCGAGCCCGACCCACACGGGCTCGGGCACGAGACGCACGCCGAACGCGGCCTCGACGCCGTCGACGATCTCGGTGGCGAGGGCCACGACGTCCGATGCGCTGGCATCGCCACGGTTCGTCAGAGCGAGCGTGTGCTTGGTCGACAACGCCGCCGGGCCGGGCATGTTGTACCCCTTGCCGAAGCCGGCCTTGTCGATGAGCCAGGCCGCCGACGTCTTGAGCAACCCCGGGTGCGCCGCGCCGGCGGGGAACTCGGGCGGTGTGGGTCCGTCGGCGCCGAGGCGCTCGGCCGCTCGCTCGCGGATGCGCGCCATGACGCGTTCGGAGACGATCGGGTTGGTGAAGAACGAACCGCACGACCAGGTGTCATGATCGGCCTCGACGACGACCATCCCGCGCTTGGAACGCTGGGCGAGGACGGCCTCGCGGGCGTCGGCGAGCGGAACGCGATCGCCCTGCTCGACGCCGAGCCCCGCGGCGAGATCCGCGTACGTGATGGGCTGGCTGCGATCGGCCTTGCGCAGCTGGAACGACACGTCGAGCACGACGTAGCGACCGCTCGCGTCGCCGTCACGGAAGGGGGTGTTCTTGAAGATGCTGTGACGGTAGGTGAAGTCGCAGTCGGCGTTGGCGAACGTCTTGATCTGCTGGGTGACGCGGTCGTACGTCCGTACGCTCGCGACGGTCTGCGCGACCTCCTGGCCGTACGCGCCGACGTTCTGCACGGGCGTCGCGCCGACGAGCCCCGGGATACCCGACAACGCCTCGATGCCGGACCAGTCGTGGCTGCAAGCGTACGCGACGAACTCGTCCCACACCATGCCGGCACTGACACGAACCGTCACGCCCCCGCAGTCGGAGTCGTGCTCGACCTCGAGGGTGTCGTTCGCGATCTTGACGACCGTGCCGGGAAAACCCTCGTCCGCGATGAGCAGGTTCGAACCGCCCGAGAGCACGAGCAGCGGCTCCTCGGCGTCATCGACCTCGCGCACGACGTCGACGATCTCGTCGATCGTCTCCGCGACCACGAGACGTCGAGCAGGGCCACCGACATGCATCGTCGTCAGGCTCGCGAGCGGGACGTCGAACTGCTCCTGCATGAAGACCTCGATCAGAGTTGGATGACTGCTCTCGTTCGACTCAAGACCTTAGTGCCTGCCACCGACACCGCCGCGTCCAGCGTCACCCTGCCCGCGTCGTCGTCGCGCGAGAACAGCGAGACGACGATGTCGACGCGTGCATCGCCGCCGGCAGGCACGACGACGGGCGCGGCGAAGCGGGTGCCGAAGGAGACGATCAAGTGCCCCTGCGCCAGCTCCTCGATGCGTGAGGCGACCAGCCCCATCGTCAGCATGCCGTGGGCGATGACGTCGGGCAGGCCGACGCTCTTGGCGAACGCCTCGTCCTGGTGGATCGGGTTCTGATCGCCGCTGGCGTCGGCGTAGGCGACGAGATCGGCGCGTCGAAGCGTTTCGCTCGTCTCGAGCAACGTGTCGCCCGCGCTCGCGGACGTGAGGTCGACGCTGCGGTGTTCGTGCTCGCTCATGCGTGTGCCTCCTCTGCCCTGATGACGACGACGCTCGTCGTGTCAGCTCGATGCGACCCATCAGCGGTCGTGACGGCGGTGGCGAGCGTGACCATGTCGTGTCCGCCGGCCGAGCGAACGCGCGCGACGGTCGTCTCGGCGATGAGCGCCTCTCCCGCGACGATCGGCGCGTGATGCGTGAACGTCTCCTCACCATGGACGAGGCGCGAGAAGTCGACGCCAGCCTCCTCATCGCGCATGAAGAGCGCCTCCGCCTGCTGGGCGAGCGTGACGGCGAACGTCGTCGGCGCGACGATGTCCGTGTGGCCCGCGGCGCGGGCGGCGTCGACGTCGAGGCAACGGTCGTCGCTCGTGCGGACGGCGCGGGCGAACGTCACGATCTCATCGCGCGTGACGACGTGCGCCTGCGGCATGCGGTAGGTGCGGCCCTCGACCGCCGGGTTCACTGGCATGTCTCGACGCTAGAGGTGCCTCGGCGTTACTCGGAAGTCGGAGAGGCGCGAGGTCGAGGCGCGCATAGGTTCGAAGACGGCAGCACGACGGACGTCAGACGCATGTGACCGAAAATCGCAGATGGGGACGAAAATCGCGAAGGTGCCCTGACTGTCAGCCTGGGTGTGAGTCACTCAGGAGGTGGGTATGCGCAGATGGACTGCGGAAGAGAAGACCGCGTTGGTGCAGCAGTATGTGGCGTTGCCGCATGGCAC